>DFFD01000151.1:0-1877 GCA_002369495.1 Lachnospiraceae bacterium UBA3785
GGCGCCCTCTACGGGACGGACTCGATCGACGAGGAGCTCGCGCTCATCAAGATGCTGGACCTCTCCCATGAGGAGCTTCTTGCGATGCGGCAGGCCGAGGAAGCGGTGCTCGGGGCGGCACTTGAGGATTTCGAGAGAAAGAAGATGCGTTTTCGCGAGCTCTGCGGCGATGCAGATCCGGAGGTTTACATAAATGCCGCCATCCGGGACTCCGCCGAACTTGCAGGGCGCCTCTACAGCGGCGAAGAGCGCTTCCCGGCTGATCAGCTGCTCGCCGGCCGGATCCGGGAGCTGCCGGCCGACAGGATCCCGGTCGTGATCGCCGGCGGCAGCTTCAACAATGACCGCCATGTGACCCGGATGCGGAAGGGATACAAGGCCCTGATCGACGCGCTCACCGAGCGGCTCGATCCGGAGAAGGTGTTTTTTGTCATCGGGCATCAGATGCGCGGGTACGAGCGGTACGCCGCAGAGAAGGCGCAGGGGAAATTTGAGGTGTTTGCATTTGTCCCGGCGGTGATGACCGTGAAAGAGGCGGAGAAGGTCAGGGCCGGCGGCGTGTCGGTCCGGGTCTCGATCGAGCCGGAGGGGCTCGGGGTCTACAAGAGCTTCGCCTACGAGATCTTCAAGCGGAGATGGTCGGTGCTCATCGCGCTGGACGGGAACTCCGCCTGCGCGAACATGATCCAGGAGGCGAAGAACAGCCGGTATAAGGGCAGGAATTACGTGAGCGCCCATTCGAAAATGCTCGCCGAGAAGGCCAGGTCGCTGGGCGGCTATATCACGTACCTCACCGGAGAGCCGGAGGATGCGGAGAAGATCATAAGGGATATCGCCCGCGCGGCCGGCGTGCTCTGAAGGGAGATATTGCCTGCGCACCGCCTGCGCCCTGCGGGCTTGGGGCGGTGCTCATGTCTGTGCAGCCGGGTTCGCGCAAGTGCAGTCGGCATGCTCTGAAGGGAGATATTGCCTGCGCGCCGCCTGCGCCCTTCGGGCTTGCGGCGGTGCTCCCAAAAAACTCGCACTTTCCTGCATCGCTTCGCGCTGCAAGTGCTCGTTTTTTGTTAGCGTCTCTCATGCCCGTGCAGCCGGGCTCGCGCAAGCGCGGCCGGCATGCACGGGCATGGAGACCAGGCAATATCATAAAAATTAGCACTCACCTCTTGACAGTGCTAACAATCCGTGATATAGTCTTCTCAGGAACGGAGAAATCCGTTCTATCTTTGAACTTACGGGAGTAAGTCGGAAGGAGGTTCCAGATGAATATTCAAAAATTTACACAGAAATCCGTCGAGGCTATCCAAAACCTCGAGAAGACTGCGTATGATTTCGGCAATCAGGAGGTCACCCAGGAGCACCTTCTCTACTGCCTCATAAAGCAGGAGGATTCGCTGATCCTGAAGCTCGTTGAGAAGATGGGGATCGATCCGAAACAGTTTACAAACGCCGTGACCGCGGCGGTCGACGCGCAGGTCAAGGTGAGCGGCGGCCAGCCCTACATCGGGGCGGACCTCAACAAGTGCCTCATCAAAGCGGAGGACGAGGCGAAGGCGATGGGGGATGAGTATGTCTCGGTCGAGCATATTTTCCTCTCGATGATGAAAAATGCAAGCCGCTCCATGAAACAGCTCCTGGCCCGCTTCGGGATCTCAAGGGACGTCTTCCTCAAGGCGCTCCAGAGCGTGCGCGGCAACCAGAAGGTCACGACCGACAACCCGGAAGCGACCTACGATACCCTGAACAAGTACGGGACCGACCTCGTGGAGAAGGCAAGGCAGCAGAAGCTGGACCCGGTCATCGGGCGTGACGACGAGATCCGGCAGGTGATCCTGATCCTGTCGAGAAAATCGAAAAACAACCCGGTGCTCATCGGCGAG
>DFFD01000151.1:1937-2220 GCA_002369495.1 Lachnospiraceae bacterium UBA3785
GAGCCCGGCGTCGGCAAGACCGCGGCGGTCGAGGGCCTGGCCCAGCGTATCGTTGCGGGCGACGTGCCGGACAACCTGAAAGACAAGCACATCTTCGCGCTGGATATGGGAGCGCTGGTCGCCGGCGCCAAGTACCGCGGCGAGTTCGAGGAAAGGCTGAAGGCGGTCCTCGAGGAGGTCCGGAGCTCGGAAGGCGAGATCATTCTCTTCATCGACGAGCTGCACCTCATCGTCGGTGCGGGCAAGACCGAAGGCGCGATGGACGCCGGCAACATGCTGAAGC
>DFFD01000151.1:2309-2462 GCA_002369495.1 Lachnospiraceae bacterium UBA3785
GCATCGGCGCGACGACGCTGGACGAGTACCGGAAATATATTGAAAAGGACAAAGCTCTCGAGCGGCGTTTCCAGCCGGTCATGGTCGATGAGCCGTCGCTGGAGGAGACGATTTCCATTTTACGAGGACTGAAGGAGCGCTACGAGGTCTACC
>DFFD01000151.1:2527-4188 GCA_002369495.1 Lachnospiraceae bacterium UBA3785
AGGAGCGCTACGAGGTCTACCACGGGGTCAAGATCACGGACTCCGCGCTGGTCTCCGCGGCGGCGCTGTCCCAGCGCTACATCAGCGACCGTTTCCTGCCGGACAAGGCGATCGACCTCGTGGACGAGGCCTGCGCGCTCATCAAGACAGAGCTCAATTCCCTGCCGACCGAGCTCGATGAACAGCAGAGAAAGATCATGCAGATGGAGATCGAGGAGGCGGCCCTGAAGAAGGAGACCGACGCACTGAGCAGGGAGCGTCTCGCTGACCTCGAGAAGGATCTCGCGGAGATGAAGGATACCTTCAATGCGCAGAAGATCCAGTGGGAAAATGAAAAGAAGGACGTCGAAGGCCTCAAAACCTACCGTGAGCGGATCGAGGAGCTGAACAACGAGATCGCGATCGCGGAGCGCGCCTACGACCTCAACAAGGCGGCCCAGCTCAAGTACGGGGAGCTGCCCAAGGTGCAGAAAGCCCTGGAGGAAGCCGAAGCCCGGGTCAAGGGCAAGGATCTCTCGATGGTGCACGAGGAGGTGACGGAGGACGAGATCGGCCGGATCGTCTCCAAATGGACCGGCATCCCGGTCGCAAAGCTCACGGAAGGCGAGCGGGAGAAAGTCCTGCATCTGCCGGAGGAACTGCACAAGCGGGTGATCGGTCAGGACGACGCGGTGCAGAAGGTCGCGGACGCGATCCTGCGCTCGAAGGCCGGCATCAAGGATCCGAAGCGGCCGATCGGGTCGTTCCTGTTCCTCGGACCGACCGGCGTCGGCAAGACGGAGCTCGCGCGGACGCTCGCGGCCAACCTTTTCGACGACGAGAACAACATGGTGCGCATCGACATGAGCGAGTATATGGAGAAATACTCCGTCTCGCGTCTCATCGGAGCGCCTCCCGGATATGTCGGCTATGATGAGGGCGGCCAGCTGACCGAAGCGGTCAGGAGAAAACCGTTCTCGGTCGTGCTCTTCGACGAGATCGAGAAAGCGCATCCGGATGTCTTCAACGTGCTCCTGCAGGTACTCGACGACGGGCGCATCACGGACAGCCAGGGGCGGACCGTGGACTTCAAGAACACGATCATCATCCTGACGTCGAACCTGGGCAGCCAGTTCCTGCTCGACGGAATCGACGAGAACGGAGAGATCAGCCATTATGCACAGGATATGGTGACAAATGAGCTGAGAACGCATTTCAGGCCTGAGTTCCTGAACCGGCTTGACGAAGTGATTATGTTCAAGCCGCTCACGCGCGAGAATATCGGCGGCATCGTTGATCTCCTGATGGAGAGCCTGAACGCGAGACTCGCCGACAGGCAGCTGCACATCACCCTCACGGAGGAGGCGAAGGCCTTCTGCATCGACAAGGGCTACGACCCGGTCTTCGGTGCGAGACCTCTGAAGAGATACCTGCAGCAGAACGTCGAGACGCTGGCGGCGAGGATCATCCTCGGAAGCGAGGTGCACGAGGGCTCCACGATCATGATCGAGAAGAAGGGCGACGGGCTCTCCGGGTATGTGGTCGAGGCGCCGACGGTCGCCGAATAAAAAAGCAATGAAAATGAAAAAAGCGGGCATCTGCGCGGCAGGTGCCTGCTTTTTGTGATATACTGGGGGAGATGCAGGGACGGTTCATTCAGGGACGGTTCGAGACCACTGAAA
>DFFD01000230.1 GCA_002369495.1 Lachnospiraceae bacterium UBA3785
GAAGGCGCAAAGCCGGTCCACTGGGAGAGCGACGGCGAGTCCGAGTACGCAATCGGAGAGGGCACCAAGGAAGGCATCGGCACGACGATCACGCTCTTCTTAAATGAAGACTGCTACGAATTCTGCAACGAATACCGTATTCGGACGATCCTCGAAAAGTACTGCTCCTTCATGCCGACTCCGATCTTTCTTGCGGATGTGAGCGAAGGCGCGAAGAAGCGCGAGAAGGAGGAGGACGAGCACAGGGAGACCCGCAATGCAAAGAACCTCGAGGACGCCGTGAAGAAGGCCCGCGAGGATGCCGAAAAGGACGCTCCGGAAGGCTGCTCCGACGAGGAGAAGACCCGTCTTGCCGACGAGGCGGCCGCGAAGGCGGAGGCTGAGTTCAAGCCGGAAGTAAAGCCGGTTCCGCAGCCGATCAACGATATCCATCCGCTGTGGACGAAGAGAGCTTCCGAGTGCACCGATGAGGAGTACAGGGCATTTTACCGCAAGGTCTTCAACGATTACAAGGAGCCGCTCTTCTACATTCACCTGAACACCGAGTATCCGTTCAATCTGAGAGGAATCCTTTATTTCCCGAAGATCAACACCGAGTACGACGCGCTGGAGTCCCAGATCAAGCTTTACAACAACCAGGTCTTCATCGCGGACAACATCAAGGAGGTCATTCCGGAGTTCCTCATGACCATGAAGGGCGTCATCGACTGCCCGGATCTCCCGCTGAACGTCTCCCGATCCGCACTGCAGAACGACGGGACGGTGAAGAAGATCTGCGAGTACATTTCCAAGAAGGTCGCGGACAAGCTTTCCGGCATGTGCAAGACCGACCGCGAGAATTACGAGAAATACTGGGACGACATCTCCCCGTTCATCAAGTACGGCTGCATCAAGGATGTGAAATTCGCCGACAAGATGATGGATTACATGCTCTTCAAGGATCTGGACGGCAAGTACCTGACCCTGAAGGAGTACGCGGAGAAGAACGAGATCGCCCTTGAGGACAAGAAAGCAGAGGATGAGAACGGCGCTGAGGTCGTCGAGGAAGCCGGCAAGGAGGAGGAAGAGCCGAAGAAGACGCCGGTCTTCTATGTCACCGATGAGGTGCAGCAGGCCCAGTATATTGCGATGTTCCGCAAGGAAGGCAAGGACGCCGTGATCCTGAAGGAGCACATCGACAATCCGTTCATCGCCCAGCTTGAGCAGAGAAATGAGAAGATCCGTTTTGCCCGCATCGACGCGGAGCTCGCCGAGGATTTTGTCGGCGGAGGCGATGTTGCGAAGGAGGATGCGGACAAGCTGGCTGAGAGCTTTAAGAAGAATCTCGGAAATGACAGGCTCTCCGTCGAGGTCAAGTCCATGAAGGATGAGGACGTCGCGGCGATCATCACCCTTTCCGAGGAGAACCGCCGTATGCAGGATATGATGAAGATGTACGGCATGGGCGATACGGGCATGTACGGCGGAGCGGAGACGCTGGTGCTGAACGCGAATCATCCGCTGGTCAAGTATGTCCTGGCGCACGGCGACGAGGAGATCGTGCCGACGATCGAGAAGCAGCTCTATGATCTGGCGGTGCTCTCCCACAAGCCGCTGACGCAGGAGGAGATGACAGAGTTCGTGAAGAGATCGAACGAGATTATGATGATGCTGACGAAATAAGAGAAGGTTCCGAAAAAACAAAGGGACGGTTCTTGTACAGAAAAAGTTCTCTAAAAAAAGAGAACTTTTTCTGTGCTTAGAACCGTCCCCCTCTTTTTTTCTTATACCCGCTCCGCCGCGATCCCCTCAGACCTCAGGAAGTCGAGGACGAAGGCGTCCCAGGCCGCGTCGAGGGAGCGGTCGAGGCTGAAGGTCTTGATCGAGGTCCCGGTCGTCGCGAGGAGGGCGCCGTCCCGGAACGAGAAGTTCAGGTAGAGGCCGTAGATGCTGTCGGCGGGGAGGGTGAGTTCATTTTTTGCAAGGAAAGCCGGCAGGTCTTCGCGCGGGAAAATGAAAACAAACTTGAAGGAGAGAGGCGTCCGCTTCCCCTTGATGAGGGAGAGACAGTAAGGGCGCACATGCTCCCAGGGGGTAAAAGGAATGTCCGACGCCGGATCGGTCTCGTCGGGGTCCATGAAGCTCCGCTGCCAGTTTCCTTCGATCAGGAAGGTGCAGAAGGTCGTGACCTGGCCCTCGGAGAGGAGATAGCGGTCAAAAGTCGGTCTGGTGAGCAGATGGGCCATGAGACGGCGGACATCGGTGATTTTTAAGGCGATCATGAGGGTGCTCCTTCACATGTGATGGGGTTATTGTAACATAATCATGCGCTTTGGGCGAGGAAATTTCCCGAATACTTGTACATTTTTTCATTTTGTGCTACAATTAAGAGAGTGTCTTAATATTTGATTCAAGACAGGAGAGAAAAAATGAAGTACAGAGTGGCTATGGACAGCGCGGGGGAATTTACCGAGGAGCAGAAAGGCCGTGAGGAGTTTGTGCTTGTGCCCCTGACTCTGATGATCGGCGATGAGAGTATCGTGGATGACGGAACGCTGGAACAGCTTGAGATCGTGAAGAAGATCGCCGCCTCTCCGACCTGCCCGAAGACGGCATGTCCGTCGCCGGAGGCTTACCGGGCTGCATTTGACTGCGGGGCGGAGCATATCTACGGCGTGACGATCTCCGGCAATCTCTCCGGTTCATACCAGAGCGCCATTGTCGGCCGGGATATGTATCTGGAGGATCATCCGGACGCGAAAATACATGTGTTTGATTCCTGCTCGACCTCGGTCGGCGAGACGATCCTCGTGATGAAGATCGAGGAGCTTGAGGCGAAAGGTCTTCCCTTCGAGGAGATCGTCCGCGAGGTGGAGGCGCTCCGCGACGAGAAGAGCACGACATTTGTGCTGGACAACCTGGAGACGCTCAGAAAGAACGGCCGTCTTTCCCGGATGAAAGCCCTGGCAGCCCAGATCCTGAAGATCAAGCCGATCTGTGCGGGCACCCTCGAGGGAGAGATCATCCAGATCGACCAGGCCCGCGGGATCAACAAGGCTCTGGTCAAGATGGTCCAGTATGTCTGCGAGAAGACGAAGAACCCGGAGAACAAGATCCTGGCGATTTCCTTCGTCAACTGCCGGGAGCGCGCGCTCATGGTCCGGGATGCGATCCTGGAGCGCATCAACGTCAAGGGAGTTCTCCTCATGGAGACCGGAGGGCTGTCGACGGTTTACGCAAATGACGGCGGAATAATAGTTGTCATTTGACGGCGGAAGTGCTATAATGCCTGACAGTGTTTAGTTTGGGAGGTTTTATTTCTTATGAGCCAGAAAAAAGTTGAAGCCTATAAAGAGTACAAGAAGAACAAGGAAAAGATCCTGAAGAAGGAAAAGCGGATGCGCAATCTCGAGTTCGGGATCCTGGCGATGGTCGGCGTGGCATTTGTCGGCTGGTTCGGCTATTCGATCTATGATTCCGCGCAGAAGGCCGCGGCTGCAAGCGCTGCGGAAGCTGCCGCGAACGCGGAGCCGACGACGACCGAGCTCAACCTGACGGATTTCTCCGAGTACATGAACGGGCTCGACCTCTACTACGAATAATATGAAAAAGGACCGGCTTGGTGCCGGTCCTTTTTTAAAGCCTCTATGTCTGACAATCAAAGCTTTACGACGTTAGCGGCCTGCATTCCGCGGGGGCCTTCCTGAAGGTCGAAGCTGACTGCCTGACCCTCGTCGAGGGACTTAAAGCCTTCCGCCTTGATGGCAGAGAAATGTACGAAAACGTCCTTTCCGTCTTCGCCGGTGATGAAGCCATAGCCCTTCTCCGCGCTGAACCACTTAACCGTTCCTTTGTTCATGATGATTCCTCCATAAATTTGTATAAATAAGTAAACGATTTTCAGGAAAAAAAACACCAGCTACCGGGAATCTGTCCTGATCAATTACCCAATAACTGATGAATAAACATGTTTCCTGAAAACCCGCAATTAAGATTATATGCCCGCGTTGTTGAAACGTCAAGCAAAAAAGACTTTATTTAAGGGAAATATTCGTGTATAGTATAGAAAAGACAGCACCCGGGAACACCGACACACAAAAGGAGAGAAGACTGTGATAGGAAAACTGATCAGCAGCATTAAAAGGACCAACGCACCGATCGTGGTGGGCCTCGACCCGATGATGGGATTCGTGCCTGAGACGATGAAAAAGGCGGCATTTGCCGAGTATGGCGAGACGCTGGAAGGCGCCGCCGAGGCGATTTACCGCTTCAACGAGAAGATCGTAAATGCAACTGCAGACCTGATCCCGGCTGTAAAACCCCAGATTGCGATGTACGAGCAGTTCGGCGTTCCGGGCGTCATGGCGTTCAAGCGGACGGTTGATCTCTGCAAGGCGAAGGGCCTTGTCGTGATCGGCGATGTGAAGCGCGGCGATATCGGATCTACTTCGCTGGCCTATGCGGCAGCGCACATCGGTACGGTGCAGGTCGGTACGAAGACATTTGCGCCGTTCCATGAGGACTTCTGTACGGTCAATCCGTATCTGGGCAGTGATGGTATCAATCCGTTTATTGATGTCTGCAAGGCGCAGAAAAAAGGAATTTTTGTTCTGGTTAAGACTTCTAACCCGTCCAGCGGCGAGTTTCAGGACCGGCTGATTGACGGCCGGCCGCTCTATGAACTGGTTGGCGAGCAGGTCGCAGCCTGGGGAGAACAGGCGATGGGCGATGCTTACAGCTATGTCGGCGCGGTTGTCGGTGCAACGTACCCGGAGATGGGCCGTGTGCTGCGCAGTCTGATGCCGAAGAGCCTGATCCTGGTACCGGGGTACGGCGCACAGGGCGGCAAGGGTAAGGATCTGGTTCCGTTTTTTAATGAAGACGGACTGGGTGCAATTGTCAATTCTTCCCGCGGCATTATTGCAGCTTACCGGCAGGATGCTTATAAATCTTATGGAGAGGCAAATTACGCGGATGCGGCGCGGGCAGCGGTTCTGGATATGAAGCAGGACATCATGGAGGCGCTCGGCTAAGAGACTGAAAACACGGCAGATACATTTTTCAGCAGCGGCATGCAGTTCCCCGGCTGAAAGTACAGCCTCATTACATGACAGGAGCAAGTATGAAAACAGCAGCACTCTGCGAAGTAATAGCACAAAAAGAACTGATCCCCGGGATCTTTGATCTGCATTTGAAAGCCCCGGAGATCGCAGCGGCAGCCCTGCCCGGGCAGTTTGTAAATGTCTACACAAATGACCCGTCGAAGCTGCTTCCGCGGCCGATCAGTATCTGTGAAATCGACAGAAATCACGGGACACTGCGTCTGGTCTACCGGGTAAACGGTGAGAAGACCGGCACCCGGCAGTTTGCAGCACTGCAGGCCGGCAGTGAAATCCGCCTTCTGGGGCCGCTGGGAAATGGATTTCCGATGGATGAGGCTGCAGGGAAGCATATTTTCCTGTGCGGCGGCGGAATCGGAATCCCGCCCATGCTGGAGACTGCGAAGGCCGCAAAAGCAGCTGGCGCGCAAATTGATGTGATCCTGGGCTACCGGGATCTGTGTTTCCTGGCGG
>DFFD01000139.1:0-2283 GCA_002369495.1 Lachnospiraceae bacterium UBA3785
GCTTCAAGGAGATCGAGCGGGATGTATTTGCCGCGGAGGACGAGCTGCGGGCGATCTTCGAGCGGACTTACGGGCCGATCAGGTCAAACCTCGGAATCAATCCGGCAAATGCAAGGCCGAAGCGGACCGTCGCGGCGGAGATCCCCGAGCGCTACAGAAAACCGAAGCCGAAGCCGGAGAAAGAGTACATCCTGGTGGACGGCTACAATATCATCTTCGCGTGGGAGGATCTTCGGAAACTCGCGGAGAAGGACTTAAAGGCTGCCCGGGACCGGCTTCTCGACATCCTCTCGGACTACGCGGGCTACGGCAAAAAGAATCTCATCTGTGTCTTCGATGCCTACAAGGTCGCCGGAGGCACCGAGCGGATCTATAAATACCACAACATCGACGTGATCTTCACCCGGGAGGCGGAGACGGCCGACCAGTACATCGAGAAGGCGGCTCACGAGCTCACGAAGCAGTACCGGGTCACGGTCGCGACCTCGGACGCGATCGAGCAGGTGATCATCTTCGGGGCGGGCGCGCTCCGGCTCTCGGCCGCCAACTTCGGCGAGCTCGTGAGGGAAGCCCAGGCGGAGATGAAGGAAAAGTATCTTACGGGCAGGACGGCGGAGAGTCTGCCGCTTAAGGAATCAATCGCGGAAAAACTACAGAAGGCAATGGAAGAGACATAAAGGAGGCACGGCATGAGCAGCGAGAAGAAGACAGTGGAGCAGACCTACTCGGTGGGAAACGGCGTAAAGAGGGCGGTGTTTGCGGCGCTCTCGATCATCCTGCAGGTGCTCGTCATCTGGGTGCTCTTCAACGGGCTCAGGGAGAAATACCCGCTCATCCAGTTCCTCCAGAGCGTCCTGGCCTTCGCCCTCATCCTGGGGATCTTCAACCAGAACCGGACGGCCGCGATGAAAATGCCCTGGCTCGTCATCATCATGGCCTTCCCGGTCTTCGGCACCTTCATGTACATACTGCTGGGCCTCGACGGCGGCACCAACTCGATGCGGCGGCGCTACGAGGAGATCGACAAAAAGCTCCTGCCGCGGCTCGGAAAGGGAGAGAAAGCCCTCGCGGCCCTTGCTGAGCAGGACGAAGGCCTGGCCGGGGAGAGCCACTACATCCGCGATTTCTCCGGGTATCCGATTTATCACAATACGGACGTGGTCTTCTACGACGACGCGGCGAAGGGCCTGGAGGCGCAGCTTGAGGAACTTCGGAAGGCGGAGAAATTCATTTTCATGGAGTATCACGCGATCGAGGACACCGAGTCCTTCAGCCGGATCTTTGAGGTCCTGAAAATGAAAGCCGCCGAAGGGGTCGAAGTCCGCCTCTTCTACGACTACGTCGGCAGCATGGGCTACATCGGGAACCGCTTCATTAAGAAAATGGAAGAAAACGGCATCCGCTGCCGCGTCTTCAACCCGATGAACATGGTCTTAAACTTCTTCGTCAACAACCGAGACCACCGGAAGATCACGGTGATTGACGGCAAGGTCGGCTTCACGGGCGGCTACAACCTGGCGGATGAGTATTTTCATGTGACGGAGCCCTTCGGGCACTGGCTGGACACCGGCCTCCGCCTTGAGGGCGACGCGGTGAGGAGCCTCACGGTCACATTCCTTGAGAACTGGAACGGGATCCGGCCAGACGACCAGGACGATCAGGCCTTCGCGAAATATCTCCCGCACGTCCCCTATGAGGCGAAGGAGAAGGGCTTCATCCAGCCGTTTGCGGACAGCCCGCTCGACACGGAGCACGTCGGCGAAAATGTCTACATGAATATCTTAAGGAACGCGAAGCGCTACGCCTACTTCATCACGCCCTACCTCATCATCACGGACGAGATGCGGAACGCGTTCGCGCTCGCGGCCAAGAGCGGGGTGGACGTGCGCCTGATCACGCCGGGGATCCCGGACAAGAAGCTTATTTACAGCGTGACGCGCTCCTACTACGCGGGGCTTGCGGAGAACGGCGTGCGCATCTATGAGTACACGCCGGGGTTCTGCCACGCGAAGCAGTGCGTCGCGGACGACAACGCGGCGGTCTGCGGGACGATCAACCTGGATTTCAGGAGTCTCTATCATCATTTTGAGAACGGGGCCTTCTTCACCGGGTACGAGGCGGTCGCGGACATGAAGAAGCAGTTTGACGAGATCTTCCCGCAGTGCCGGGAGGTCACCGAGCTCTACAGGAGCGGACGGACGCCGGGGCTGAAGCTTGTGCAGCTGCTCCTCAGGTTTGCGGCGCCGCTGCTGTGAGGCGGTTCAGGGACGGTTCCCAGGGACG
>DFFD01000139.1:2441-5108 GCA_002369495.1 Lachnospiraceae bacterium UBA3785
CCGTCCCCCAGGAACCGTCCCCGGAGATCAACAGAAACGGAAGAAAATCATGACAAACACAAGTAAAAACGGCCAGAAAACCATGATCACCGACCTCACTGAGGGGAGCGTCGCGGGACTGCTCTTTAAGTTCGCGATGCCGCTCTTTGCGGCCAACGCGCTGCAGGCCCTTTACAACCTCGTCGACATGGTCGTCGTCGGCCAGGTGATCGGCGGACCGGGCATGTCTGCGGTCTCGATCGGGGGAGACATCCTGCACCTGCTGACCTTCCTCGCGATGGGGTTCTCCTCCGCGGGCCAGGTTCAGATCGCCCAGTACATCGGTGCCGGGAAAATGAAAGACGTAAAACGCCTCATCGGCACCCTCTTTACGCTCCTCTTCATCGTCTCGGTCGCCATTTCGGCCGTCTGCTTTATCCTCAGGGTCCCGATCCTGAACATTCTGAACACGCCGGCGGAATCCTACGACTACACGATGGACTACATGGTGACCTGCGTGGTCGGGCTGGTGTTCATTTACGGCTACAACGCGGTCTCGGCGATCCTCCGCGGGATGGGCGACTCGAAGCGGCCGTTCATGTTCATCGCAATTGCGGCGGTCCTTAACACCGTGCTCGACATCTTCTTCGTGGGCTTCTGCGGGATGGGGGTCTTCGGAGCCGCGCTTGCGACGGTCATCGGGCAGGCGGTGAGCTTCATCATCTCGATCATCTACCTCTATCGGAACAGGGAGGAATTCGGGTTTGATTTCAGGCCCGAGAGCTTCAGGATCGACCGCAGGGTTGCGGGCCCGCTCATGATGCTCGGAGTCCCGATGGCGATCCAGTCAGCCTCGATCAACATCTCGAAGATCGTCCTCACGAGCTGGATCAACGCGGGGGGCGTCGTCTACTCGGCTCTCTCGGGTATCTACAACAAGACCGGCATGATGATGGGCATCGTGTCGAACTCCTTCACGACGGCGGGCAGCTCGATGACGGGCCAGAACCTCGGCGCCAGGAAATACGACCGCGTGCCCAGGATCCTCATGACGGTCATCGCGGTCGGGCTTGTGATCTCGACGGCGGCCTCGGCGGTGGTTCTCATTTTCCCGGATGCGGTCTCGAGAATGTTCACCTCCGACGCGAGCGTGCTCGCACTCTCATCGCTCCTCTCGCTGCCGATCACCCTCAATTTCTACGGGTGCGCGACGCGGTCGGGCGCATTTTCCCTCATCAACGGGTCGGGCAACTCCCGGCTGAACCTGCTCGTGGCCATCCTTGACGGGATGATCGCGAGGGTCGGCCTTGCGGCCCTCCTCGGGTTCTTCTTTCAGATGGGCTGCCGCGGCTTCTGGCTCGGCGACGCCCTGGCGGGCTTTATGCCCTTTGTAATCGGATCAACCTACTATCTCTCCGGAAAATGGAGACTCATCTGACGTATGGAAACTTACAAAAATAACCGGCAGCTGGTGCTGCATTTTCTGAAAGGCTCGAAGCGGTTTTTTGCGCTGAGCCTCACATTTGCGACCCTGGTGTCGCTCTTTGACATGATCTCCCCGAAGATCATCTCCTTCACGGTGGACTCGGTCATCGGCGATAAGGCCCCCGAGGTCCCGCGGATCGCTGAGCTTTTGATCGAGCGCCTCGGCGGTATCGGTGCCCTGAAGGCCCACCCGCTCTTCATCGCCTGCGCGGTCGCGGCGATCGGAGCGCTGGCGGCCCTCTCGCGCTTCCTCTTCCGGACCATGAATGCCCGCGGGGCCGAGACCTTCGTCTGCATCATGCGGGAGGAGCTCTTTTCCCACATCATGTACCTGCCCTACGCCTGGCACGAGAAGAACAGCACGGGCGACATCATCCAGCGCTGCACCTCCGACGTCCAGACGATCAAGCGGTTCGTCTCGGAGCAGATGGTCCAGCTCATCCGGACGATCATCATGATCACGATGGCGCTCATCTTCATGGCGGGGATCCATCCGCGCGTATTCTTAGGCTCCGCGGTCTTTATCCCAATCATCATCGGCTACTCGCTGGTCTTCCACGTAAAGATCGGCGGGGCCTTTGAGAAGGTGGACGCCGAGGAGGGGCGGCTCTCCGCGATCGTGCAGGAGAATCTCACCGGTGTCCGGGTCGTCCGGGCCTTTGGCCGGGAAATGTACGAGCGGGAGCGCTTCGAGAAGCAGAACACCTACTACACCGGGTTCTGGATCCACCTCATGCAGCTGATGTCGGCCTACTGGGCCTCGGCGGACGTCCTGACGGGCCTGCAGGTCCTCACGGTCATCGCGCTGGGCTCCTATGCCTGTATCAACGGGACCATGACCGCGGGCGGCTTCATCGCGATGACTTCCTATAACATTATGCTGATGTGGCCGGTCAGGCAGCTGGGGAGAGTCATTTCCGAGATGAGCAAGGCGGGCATCTCCATCGAGCGTCTCCGCTACATCATGAACTCGGAAAAAGAGGCCGACAGGCCGGATGCGCAGGAGCCTCCGATGGACCGCGATATCGTGTTCGACCACGTCTCCTTCGTCTATCCGGGCGGGTCCGGCGAGGTCCTGCACGACGTCTCCTTCACAGTCCCGGCGGGCAAAACGATCGGCATCCTGGGCGGCACGGGCTCGGGCAAGTCGACGCTCATGGGTCTTCTGACCCGCCTCTACGAGCTGCCGCCCGAGGACGGGAA
>DFFD01000139.1:5232-14639 GCA_002369495.1 Lachnospiraceae bacterium UBA3785
ATCGTGCTCCAGGAGCCCTATCTCTTCTCCCGGACGCTGTCCGAGAATATCGGTATCGCGGACGACGCCGACATGAAGGCGATCCGCCGGGCAGCCAGGGCTGCGAGCATCGACGACGCGATCACAAGCTTCACGGCGGGGTACGACACCTTCGTCGGCGAGCGCGGCGTGACGCTCTCCGGCGGGCAGAAGCAGCGGACGGCGATCGCCCAGATGCTGGTGAGACATTCGCCGGTCATGATTTTCGACGACTCGCTCTCGGCGGTCGACGCGGAGACGGACATGAAGATCCGTGCGGCCCTGCCGGAGACGACCGGGTCCGCCACGGTGATCCTGATCGCCCACCGGATCACGACGCTCATGAACGCGGACAACATCATCGTGCTCGACAAGGGAAGGATCCGCGAGTCGGGCACCCACGAGGAACTTTTGAAAATGAACGGCCTCTACCGTCGTATCTACGACCTGCAGACGGCCGGCATGGAAGAGGGGGAGTGACCTGTGAAAGAAGAAGAAAAGAATATAAAGCTTCCCTTCTACGGGATCCCGCGGCTCTTCCCCTACATAAAGCCCTATCGGGGCCGCATGGTCGTGATGGTGCTTCTGGGCGCCGCGACGAGTGCGATCGACGCGGCCTACCCGCTCTTTAACCGCTACGCGCTGGACCATTTTATCGGGGAGCAGACCTTGAACGGGATCGTCATTTTCATCATGGCCTACATCGCGCTCCTCATCGGGCAGGCGGTCATGAACTATGTGAGCGCGTTTGCGTGCGGGAAGCTTGAGATGACGGTCAACAAGGACCTCAGAAATGCGGCCTTCAATCATCTGCAGACGCTGTCATTTTCCTACTACAACCAGAATTCGGTCGGCTACATCCACGCGAGGGTCATGTCGGACACGGGTCTCATCGGGGAGTCTGTCTCCTGGCGGCTCATGAACATCGTCTGGTCGGGCTCCTACGTGCTGGGGGTTCTCATCGTCATGCTCTTTATCGACATCCGGCTGGCCGCGTGTATCCTCGTGCTCGTTCCGGAGGCGGTGCTTCTTATGATGTATTTCCAGAAGAAGATCCTGAAATACAACCGGCTGATCCGGGAGATCAACTCGAAGATCACCGGGAGCTACAACGAGGGGATCACGGGGGCCAAGTCCATCAAGGTCCTCGGGATCGAGGAGAAAATGAAAACCGATTTCAAAGCCGAGACGAGGGAAATGAAAAAGACCTCCGTCAGGGAGGCCCATGTGTCGGCGCTTTTCATTTCCACGGTGACCATGCTCTCGTCGGTCACGCTGGCGATCGTTCTCTGGCAGGGCGGTCAGCTCACGCTCGCAAACGCGATGCGGATCGGCACGCTCTCGGTCTTCATGTCCTACGCGCTCGAGATGCTGGACCCGATCCAGGGCATCATCGAGACGCTGGCGGGCCTCGCGGCGATCCAGGTCAACATCGAGCGGCTGACGCGGCTCTTAGCCGAGAAGTCGGATGTCGCGGACTCGGAGGAGGTTATTGCAAAATACGGAGATATGTTTGAGCCGAAGAAGGAGAACTGGGAGGAGCTCTACGGGGACGTCGAGTTTCGGGACGTCTCTTTCCGGTATCCGGACGGGGATGAGTACGTGCTCGAGCATTTTAATCTCAAGGTGCCCCGGGGCACGAACATCGCGATCGTGGGCGAGACGGGGGCCGGCAAATCGACCCTGGTCAACCTGGTCTGCCGGTTCTTCGAGCCGACAAAGGGCCAGGTGCTGATCGACGGGCGGGACGTGCGCGAGCGGTCCCAGCTCTGGCTCCACTCGAACATCGGGTATGTGCTGCAGTCGCCGCACCTCTTCTCGGGAACGATCCGGGAGAACCTGCGCTACGGGCGGCCGGACGCGACGGACGAGGAGATCATGGAGGCGCTGCGGCTGGTCTCCGCGGAGCAGGTGCTCGAGAAGATGGACAAGGGGCTCGACTCCGAGGTCGGCGAGGGCGGGAGCCAGCTCTCGACCGGGGAGAAGCAGCTTATTTCCTTTGCGAGGGCAATCCTCGCGGATCCGAGGATCCTGGTGCTCGACGAGGCGACCTCCTCAATCGACACGGTGACGGAGAAGGCGATCCAGAATGCGATCGACACGGTGATTCGGGGACGGACATCGTTCGTGATCGCGCACAGGCTCTCGACGATCGTGGACGCGGACGTGATCCTGGTGGTGAAGGACGGCCGGATCATAAGCCGGGGGACGCATGCGGAGCTGATGAAGGAGAAAGGGTATTACTACGAGCTTTACACGAGGCAGTACGAGGAGCTTCTGTGGGGCGAGGGGTGAAATATGCAGGGACGGTTCTAGGCACAGAAAGAGGTTCTCGCAAAGAGAACCTCTTTCTGTACAAGAACCGTCCCTCAGGAACCGTCCCCTCCGCTTTTTCAGCTCACCGTATCCGCGCACCGCGTCAGCGCCAGCGTCCCGGTGCGGGTGATCTCCACGATCCGGAAGCTCTTCAGCATCCGGAGGAAGCTCGCGACGCGCTCCGGCGTGTCGCAGATCTGGATCGTCATCATCCCCTCGGAGAGGTCGATGATCGTCGCGTCCATGAGCTGGCAGGTCTCGATGATGTCCTTACGGGTGCTTCTGGTGTAGCGGAGCTTTACGAGCATGAGCTCGCGGCTCACGCTCTCGCTTTCGTCGAAGGTCTTCACCTTGATCACGTCGATCTTCTTGTTCAGCTGTTTCTCGATCTGCTCGAGCACGCGGCCGTCGCCGGAGCTCACGATGATCATGTGGGAGACGTTGGGATCCTCGGTCTCGCCGACGGCGAGGGATTCGATGTTGAAGCCGCGCCGCCAGAAGAGCCCCGCGACCTTCGAGAGGACGCCGGAGCGGTTTTCGACGAGGACAGAGTAGATGCGCTTCATTTCATTTTCCTCCCTTCTCACGCGAGGTTGTCGCGGTCGACGTCGCACTCGAGGATGGTCGAGCGCTCCGGGTATTTGAGGAATTCCGCGATGATCCTGTCGGTGTCCGTGCCCTTGTAGAGCTTCAGAAAATCCATCCCGTAAGCCGCCGCGATGCCGGCAAGGTCCGGGTCGCCGTCGAGGACCGTCGCGCAGTAGCGGCCGCCTTCGTGCATCCGCTGGTACTGGTGGACCAGGCCGAGCGTCCCGTTCTTGATGACGACGAGCTTCACCGGGATATTGTACTGCTTCGCGGTGGCCAGCTCCATCATCGTCATCTGGAAGGCGCCGTCGCCGCAGACTGCGACGACCTGCCGGCCGGGAGCCCCGAGTTTGGCCCCGATCGCCGCGGGCAGCGCGTAGCCCATGGTGCCCATGCCGCCCGAAGTCAGGAAACGGCCCTCGCGGATCACCACGTAGGAGCAGGACCAGAGCTGGTTCTGGCCGACGTCGGAAATGTAAACCGCGTCATCCTCCATCGCCTGCGAGAGCGCGCGCATGAAGCGGCCCGGGCTGATGCCCCGCGGGATCTCGGTCGCCTTGAACTTCTCCATCCATTCGGCGCGGGCCCGCGTCAGGTATTCGATCCACTCTTCATAGTGGGCTTCGGGCTCCTTTTCGCAGAAATCCATCAGGATGTGGCGGATATCGCCGACCAGCGGGATCGTGGGGCCGGCGTTTTTGCCAATCTCGGCCGGGTCCACATCGATGTGGACCAGGAGCTTCTGCTCGATGAGCTCCGGATCCCGGATCGTACGGTCCGCGACGCGCGCCCCCGCCATGATGATGAGGTCCGACTCGCGCATGGCTTTGTTGCCGAAGGCGTGCCCGTTGTTGCCGACCATCCCGAAGTTGAGCGGGTCCTCGGTCGGCATGGCGGAGAGCCCCATCATGGTTGAGACGACGGGGATGCGGTATTTTTCGGTAAATTCGCGGAAGACGCCTGCTGCACCGCCGAGATGGATCCCTCCTCCGGCGACGATGAGCGGTTTCCTGGCCTCCTTCAGGGCCTCGAGGACCCGCTTCATCTGCAGCGGGTGCCCGTTCACGGTGGGCTTGTAGCTGCGGATCTGGGCTTCGCCCTTATAGGAAAATGAAGACACCTCCGCCGTCTGCACGTCGACCGGCAGGTCGATGAGCACCGGGCCGGGCCGGCCGCTTGAGGCGATGTAGAAGGCCTCCTTCATGATGCGGGGGATGTCGTCCGCGTCGTGGACAATATAGCTGTACTTGACGAAGGACTCGACCGCGCCGGCGATGTCCGACTCCTGGAAGCCGTCGGTCCCCATGAGGCGCGAGTCCACCTGCCCGGTGATGCAGATCATCGGAATCGAATCCGCGTAGGCGGTCGCGATGCCGGCCATGAGGTTGAGCGCGCCCGGACCTGAGGTCGCGATGGCGACGCCCGGCTTCCGCGAGATGCGCGTGTAGCCGCTCGCCTCGTGGGCGGCGTTCTGTTCCTGGCGGCAGAGGACCACCTTTATGTTTGTGTCGTAGAGCGCGTCAAAGACAGGGCAGATGACTGCCCCGGGATAACCGAAGACGGCTTCGACATGTTCGAGCTGAAGACATTTGACAAGGGCCCCGGCACCGTTCATGATCAGGCTCCTTTCTTATGTGCGCAAATCTGTGTGTTCTCCTATCATAGCACACCGGACTCTTTTTGCAAATAAAACTTTAGGCACCCGGATTATGTGATATAATGGAGCCGGAGGATTAAACAATGGAAAATCGCATCAACCCCTCAGCCCTCAAAATGATCCCCTGGGCCACGATCATCGAGACGGTCTGCGTCGCACTGACCCTGGCAGCCTCCTTCACGACGCTGGTGATCGGGGCGCTGGCCGGCGCAGAAGAGTTTATCGGCGAGCTGACGGCGGCCGGAGTCGCCGTGAGTCCGCTTTTCGGCCGTTCGTTCTCCTACCTGCTCGGAGTCTACTGCATCTACGGCCTTCTGGAGCTTTCGCCCCGCATGGAGAAGGCCTGGTATTCCTACATTGCCTGCATCATCGTCCGACTGGTATTCCGGATCGGCCAGGGGCTGTCCGGTTATTTCACGGAAATGGGCAGAACAGATCTCGCCGGGACTGCCGAACGCGTTTACACGATGTTTTCAGTTGCGGGCGATCTTCTGTACGCCGCGGCATTTTTCATCATCCTGACCGTCTTTGCGGACAGTCTCCGCCTGTTCGGGGAGGAGGGCAAGGCGGTGCGCTGCCGGAGACTGGCATGGGAATATTTCGCCCTTGAGGTCCTGGCCGGCAGCATCCTGTTCGGGTACCAGGCAGCTTCGGCCGGCGGGGTTAACCTGACCGGAGCGTTTCTCAGAGGCTATCTCCTGACGGAAGGCCTGATCCTCATCCTGCGGATCCTGATCTTTGTGATGCTGAAGAGGGCGGCCGGCATGCTCTATGATGCGCTGGTCTACCACGCGGGAGAAAAGGAGGCGGTCTCATGAGCGGACAGATCGACGCACGGACTTTAAGCATCTGCTGCGAGGGCGTTTCCTTCCTGTTCGGGATCGTGCTCGTAACGGCGATGGCGAGGCAGAAAAACCGGATCCCGAGAAACGGGTATCTCATCTCGGGCATGCTGATGAGCCTCATGGGGACATGCGGCTCGCTTTACGGCCTGCTGGAGGCCGGTTCCGCCGAATCCGGGATGAGCAGGGCGGCGGTCTCCGAATGGCTCCCTGCCTTCCTGTTTCTGGGGAGCGTGCTGCTGCTTTCCCAGTATTTTCCGGGTATTCTCCGGGACAAAAAAAGAGAAGGGCCGGACGCGCTCCTGCTGGGGACGGCCGTCTTCACGGCAGCGGCATCGGTCTTTCTGCGGATCGTGAGGCCTGAAATTCAGCTGGTGGGAACCGGTTTTACTTTCATGTATATGCTGATCTACAGCCATTACCAGAGCCGGCTCGAGGCGGAACTCCTGAAGAAGCGCATGGAGCTCTCCGAGAGCCGCATGATGCTGCTCACCCGGCAGATCTCCCCGCAGTTCTTCTTCAATGCGCTCGGGATGCTGGAAGAGCTCTGCCGGCGTGACAGCGCACGGGCGGCCGAGGCGACCCGCCTCTTCTCGGACTACCTGAAACAGACCCTGGAGGCTCTCGCGGAGACGAAGCTGCTGCCGTTTGAGGATGTGTTCGGCTTTGTGCGCGAGTATATGGAAGTGCGGAAGCTGGTTCTCGGCGTGTCCGTCGAGATCGAGTGCCGCATCGGCGTCTCCGATTTCATGATCCCGCCTTACATCCTTGAGCCGATCGTCTGGGAGGCGATCAGGCGCATCGACCGGCTTACGGACGGCAGCGGCCGCCTTGTGATCGAGACCGAGGGCAATGCCTTTCGCAGCATCATCCGCGTGACGGACAACGGGATGACCGGGGACGGCCGTGAGACCGCCGAGTCCGCGGGAGCTGACATCGAGCGCGCGAAGGCGCGCCTCGCGGTGCTCTGCCGCGGCGAGGTGATCAGCACGCGCATGGCCGGGAGGACGGAGACGGCGATCGTGCTGCCGAGGGAGGTGCATTGACTGGCTGTTCCGGAAGCGTTTCCGCGGCCGGAAAAATATTTTTATGTGATTGACAAACCCCCTGAAATCCACTATAATCTCTCATTAGCAACTTTAACTGCTTTGATGGCACTATGGAATCTGTCTACCACTCAAGAGAACCGGCGGTCGGTGCGAGCCGGGGTGCGCACAGAGGACAGTCTCATGCCGGAGCAGGTCTCCTGAAGGTGCGCTGCGTAGGGAGACCCGGCTGGCCCCGTTATCATGGCCGGATACTTAGTGGAGTATCGCAGAGCGGCTGCATACGCAGCAATCCGGGTGGTACCGCGATTGGAATGGATTCTTATCGTCCCGGAGGTTCAATTTAGTGAACCTCCGGGACTTGTTTTGTTCCGGAGAGAAGAAAGGAGTCAAAATGAAAACCCTCAAATTCATCGACATGACGCTTCGTCAGGCAGCCCCGTCCTTCGGGAAGGTCCTCTCCTTCAAGGAGAAGCTGGAGATCGCGAGAAGCCTTGACCGGCTGCGCGCGGACACGATCGAGCTTGCGCCGATCTCGGGCAGCAAGGCGGACACGCTCGCGAACCGGACCATCGCGTCCATGGTCCAGACCCGCATCTCAGCCGCGGTCAACATCGCGGACGGAAGCGTCGAGGAGACCTGGGAGAGCGTTAAGACCGCGAAGAAGCCGAAGCTGAACATCATCGCGCCGGTCTCGACGGTCCAGATGGAGTACATGTGCCACAAGAAGGCCCCGGCGATGCTGGAGCTCATCACGGAGCAGGTGAAGAAGGCCCGCTTCTTAAGCGAGTATGTCGAGTTTACGGCCGAGGACGCCACCCGCGCGGAGAGCGAGTTCCTCTACAAGGCGCTCAACACTGCGATCGAGGCCGGCGCGAACAAGATCACGGTCTGCGACACGGCCGGGATCATGCTGGCGGACGAGTTCGGGGTTTTCATTTCCGATATTGTGAAAAATGTGCCCGGCCTTGCCGACATCGAATTCTACGTCGAGATCAGCGACTCGATGGGCATGGCGCTCGCCTGCGCGGCGGCAGCGGTCCGCGAGGGCGCGGCCGGCGTGAAATGCCTCGCGATCGAGGACGGCTACCCGACGATGGAGGCGCTCGCGCATTTTGTGCAGGTGAAGGGCGCCGAGCTCGGCGTCGAGACCAACCTCCGCGTGACGGAGCTTCACCGCGTGGTCGGGCAGCTTAAGAAGATCCTGATCCCGGAGGAGGAGAATTCCCGCTTCGCGAATGTCGGCATCGAGGACCTGGCCAACGTCTGCCTCGACGGAAATGACGAGATCGGCGAGGTGATCCGCGTCGTGCACCAGCTCGGCTATGACCTCAGCGAGGCGGACAACGCGAAGGTCTACGAGGCCTTCAAGCGCGTGGCGGACAAGAAGCAGTTCGTCGGCACCCGCGAGCTCGACGCGATCGTCGCGAGCTCCGCGATGCAGGTCCCGTCGACCTACCGGATCAAAAACTATGTCATCAACAGCGGCAATGTGATCACCGCGACCGCCAACATCCTGCTCGAGAAGGACGGCGAGGAGGTCAGAGGCGTGGGAACCGGCGACGGCCCGATCGACGCCGCGTTCGCCGCGATCGAGATCATTGTCGGCCACCACTATGAGCTCGATGATTTCCAGATCCAGACCGTGACCGAAGGCCGCGACGCCATGGGCTCCGCGCTGGTCAAGCTCCGCGCGAACGGCCGCGTCTACTCCGGAAACGGCATTTCGACGGATATCATCGGCGCGTCGATCCGCGCATACCTTAGCGCGCTCAACAAGATCGTCTACGAGGACGCCGAGTAAGGCCGGGGGAGGTTTTTTATGAAACTGTCATTTTCCATTCAGAACTGGCGAGAGAACTGGGACCAGCTCCGCGAAGCCGCTGTCTCGGCGCGCATGCAGGGTATCGAGTTCTATAATATAGAAGGAAAGCTTTTTGAGGGAAAAGGGAGCCCGGCCAACCCCGAGCGCGCGGCCTACGTGCGCCGGCACCTGGTCAGCGACGGCCTGGCGGTTCCCTGCATCGGAACGGTGCGGGATTTCACGAACCCGGCTTTCATGAACGAGTTTGAAAAATGCGCCGCCGTCGCCGTCAACCTCGGCATCCCGAACATCGGCATCCACACGGTGGCGGAGGACCAGGAACTGGCGGAAGCCTGCGTCCGGGAGATCTTAAAGAAGGTCGAGAACAAGCCCGTCACGGTGCTGGTCGAGACCTGCGACGCCTACGGGGACACCGCGCGCCTGCGCGACCTCTTAAACCGCTTCGCGGACGACCGTCTCGCCGCGCTGTGGGATATGCACACGACGACGGTATTTTCCAAAGAGGACGCCGAGACCACGATCACGAACCTCGGCGCGTATGTCCGCCACGTCCACATCCATGATTTCCGCATGGAGGACGGTGTCGCCGTGCCCGAGCTCATCGGGGAGGGCAGCCTGCCGGTCGAGGAGCTCATGAACGCGCTCCGCTCGGTCAACTACGACGGGTTCGTCTCGCTCGAGTGGGATCCGGAGTACATCCCGGGCCTCGAGGACATCGAGATCATCCTGACGCATTTTGAAAATGCGATGCGCATTTACGAAAATACAAAGCGCGGGAAACGCCACCACTACTGGAACAACACCCACACCGGCAAATATGTCTGGAAGAAGGGAACCCTCATCGACAAGACATTTCCGCAGGTGCTGGACACGATGGTGGAGGATTTCCCGGACCAGCTCGCGATCAAGTGCACGACGCTGGACTACACGAGGACTTACAGCCAGTTCCGGGACGACGTGGACGAGTTCGCGCGCGTCCTGGTCTCGCTCGGCGTGAAGGCCGGCTCCAAGGTCACGATCTGGGCGACCAACGTGCCCCAGTGGTTCCTGACCTTCTGGGCAGCGACCAAGATCGGCGCGATCCTGGTCACGATGAACACCGCCTACAAGATCCA
>DFFD01000139.1:14722-15155 GCA_002369495.1 Lachnospiraceae bacterium UBA3785
CGCCAGTCCGACACCCACACGCTGGTCATGATCGAGGGCTACCGCGACTCGAACTACCGGGAGATCATCAATGAGCTCTGCCCGGAGATCAAAGACGCGAAGCCGGGCCGCCCGCTCCACTGCCGCCGTCTGCCGTTCCTCCGGAACGTCATCACGGTCGGCTTCAGGATGCCCGGGGCGCTCACCTGGGACGAGTCCCTGGATTACGCCTCCCGCACGCCGATTGAGGAGATCCGCCGCATGGCCGCAGCTGTCGACGTGAACGACGTCTGCAACATGCAGTACACCTCCGGCACGACGGGCTTCCCGAAGGGCGTCATGCTGACCCACTACAATATCGTCAACGACGGCAAGAGCATCGGCGACGGCATGGACCTCTCCACGGCCGACCGCATGATGATCCAGGTCCCGATGTTCCACTGCTTCGGCATGG
>DFFD01000138.1:0-1525 GCA_002369495.1 Lachnospiraceae bacterium UBA3785
GTCATCGGCTGATACCCGATGATGAAGAAGGGCAGGCTGACCAGGCAGGAGAATCCGGAAAATGCAAACACGATGATCTCCCTTCGCTCTCCCAGCTTTCCGAGCTTACGCACATAGGTGTAGGCCGTCCCGGCGCAGAAGCCTCCCAGAGCACCCACAAGGGCAGGCAGCGATGCGATCCCCGCGGTCGGCTTTACGACGAAAGCCGCTCCGATAAAGGCTGCGGTGACCGTCATCCACTCGAAGGCATTCGGAACTTCACTCAGGATGAAGATCGACATGATCATGGCGGCAAACGGCGCGAGCTTATTTAAGATGTTCGCGTCCGCAAGGCCGATGTTGCTGACGGCCCAGAAGTTGCAGATGACGCCGCCCATACCGATCGCGCAGCGGAGAAACAGGGGAATTCTCCCCTCCTTTTTGAAATGAATCCCTTCCGGCGATTTAAGCACCATGTATCCGGTGAAAAAGAATGCCACCAGATTTCGGAAGAAAACCTTCTGCATGGTCGGCAGATCTCCGGAAAGCCTCACGAAAAATGACATGAGTGCAAACCCCAAGGCCGCAAGGATTATATGAAAGATGCCCCGCATCTGATTGTTCGCTTTATTGTCGTTCATTTCCTGTCCTAACTTTGCCGCATCAAAACACCCCCGGAAGGTATGCGGCACTTAACAAATGCCCCGGCTTTCGCCGGGGCTGTATCTTTTTATTTCACTACGAAGTTCAGGATCTTGCCCGGACGGTAGATCGTCTTCACGATCCGCTTGCCCTCGGTCAGCTTGGCGACCTTCGGGAGCGCAAGACCGGCCTCGGAGGCAGCCGCCTCATCCGCGTCGACCGCGATCCTGAGGACATCTCTCGGCTTGCCGTTAACCTGTACGCTGATTTCGACAGTATTCTCCACCGTCTTGGACTCATCGTAGACCGGCCAGGAAGCCAGGGACAGGAAGCCTTCGCCGCCGAGTGTCTCCCAGATCTCCTCCGTCAGATGCGGAGCGAACGGGCAGAGCAGCTTGATGAAATCAATGAACTGAGCCTTGCCGACCTTCGGCGCCGCCTCGAAATCGTTCATCAGGGCCATCATTGCGGCAATGGCGGTATTGAATTTCATTTCCTCGATGTCGGAAGTGACCTTCCTGATCGTCTTGTGCAGCTTCGAATCGAGCGACGGCTCATCTTCCTCGGAAATAGTATCCGCAAGGCGGGCCACACGGTCAAGGAAGCGCTTGCAGCCGCGGACCGATGTCTCGCTCCACGGGGAGGACGCGCCGTAATCGCCCATGAAGAGCACGTACGTGCGCAGCGTATCAGCGCCGTAGGCGTTTACGACGTCAATCGGATCAACGACGTTGCCGCGGGACTTCGACATCTTGGCTCCGTCCGAACCGAGGATCAGGCCCTGCGTCGTGCGCTTCGCGTACGGCTCGAAGGTGTTGACCGCTCCGATATCATAGAGGAAATGATGCCAGAACCTGGAGTAGATCATATGGCGGGTGACATGCTCCATGCCGCCGTTGTACCA
>DFFD01000138.1:1580-1895 GCA_002369495.1 Lachnospiraceae bacterium UBA3785
CCGCCGTTGTACCAGTCGACCGGCATCCAGTATTTCAGTTTGTCCATATCCGCGAGCGCCTTATCGTTCTTCGGATCGATGTAGCGCAGGAAGTACCAGGAAGAGCCGGCCCACTGGGGCATCGTATCGGTCTCGCGCTTCGCCGGGCCGCCGCATTTCGGGCAGGTGCAGTTCACGAAGCTCTCGATCTTCGCCAGCGGTGATTCTCCGTCCTCACCCGGCTTGAAGTTCTCGACTTCCGGCAGGCGCAGCGGCAGCTCCTCGTAGGGAACGCCGACCATGCCGCAGTGCGGGCAGTGGATGATCGGGATCGGC
>DFFD01000138.1:1973-2178 GCA_002369495.1 Lachnospiraceae bacterium UBA3785
CCCCAGTATCTCTGGCGGTTGAAAGCCCAGTCCTTCATCTTATACTGGACGCCTGCTTCGCCGATTCCCTTCTCTTCCAGGAACTCGAGCATCCGCTTGATGGAATCTTTCTTGTTGGTAAGCCCGTTGAGGAACCCGGAGTTGACCATTTCGCCGTCGCCGGTGTAGGCTTCCACAGCCATGTCGCCGCCCTTGATGACCTCGA
>DFFD01000138.1:2322-3992 GCA_002369495.1 Lachnospiraceae bacterium UBA3785
CCGTAGCCCATCATGACATAGTCCGCGATGAAGATCGGGATCTTCTTGCCGTTGACCGGGTTGACTGCCTCAAGGCCTTCCAGCCTGACGCCGGTCTTGTCCTTGACAAGGTTCACGCGCTCAAACTCACTCTTCTTCGCGCACTCATCGCGGTAGGCTTTGACCGCCTCGAAGTTGCCGATCCTGCCCGCGTACTTGTCGATCAGCGGGTGCTCCGGCGCCATGACCATGAAGGTGACACCGAACAGGGTATCCGGCCTGGTCGTGTAGATGCGCAGCGTCTCGTCGGTTCCGTCGATGGTAAAGTTGACAAATGCACCAGTCGATTTTCCGATCCAGTTCTCCTCCTGGGCACGGACATTTTCCGGGAAATCGACCTGGTCGAGGCCTTCCAGCAGCTTGTCCGCGTACTTCGTGATGCGCAGGTACCAGACTTCCTTCTCTTTCAGGACGACGTCGGATCCGCAGAGGTCGCACTTGCCGCCCTGGCTGTCTTCGTTGGAGAGGACGACCTTGCAGGACGGGCAGTAGTTGACAAAGGTCTTGTCGCGGTAGGCAAGGCCGTTCTCGAACATTTTAAGGAAGATCCACTGCGTCCATTTGTAGTAATCTTCATCCGTCGTGTCGATCACGCGGTCCCAGTCAAAAGAGAAACCTACGCTCTTCAGCTGTTCGGAGAAATGATGGATATTGTGGTCCGTCGTGACGCGCGGATGCTGGTTGGTCTTGATCGCGTAATTTTCCGCCGGAAGGCCGAAAGCGTCGAAACCGATCGGGAAAAGGACGTTGTAGCCCTGCATCCTTCTCGTGCGGGAAATGATCTCAAGGCCGGAGTACGCCTTGATATGGCCGACATGCATACCTGCACCGCTCGGATACGGGAACTCGACGAGCCCGTAAAATTTCGGTTTATCGGAATTGTCCGAAGCGCTGAAAATTTTAGCCTGCTCCCAGCGGGTCTGCCACTTCGGCTCGATCTCCTTAAAGTTGTACTTCATAACTGCTCTCCTTGCCCTTCATAAGAAAATATATCAGCTCTTTACACCACCCCGCGCTCAGGATGTGTCTTCACCGTCCGAAATGCAAGCACTTCGGACAGCTCAGACACATCCCCGGGTGCTGTTCAGGTAAAAAACATTATAGTACCCTCCCGATATTTTCGCAACAGAAAATAACGGGGGATTAATAACAATAGTCGAACGCATTCCGCACGAGAGTCACCCCGGACGGCTCGATCCCGACCACGTCAAACCGGCACTTCGCGTTCTCCGGGATCTGGTGCCGGAGCATCCAGTAGGCGGCTGTCCGCGATATTTTCCGCATTTTGAGCGGCGTCACGGCCTCCAGCGCGCTTCCCTGGCCGCGGCGGGTCCGGTATTTCACCTCGATGAAGCAAATAAAGCCCTTCTCCTCCGCGATGATGTCGATCTCGCCTGTCCGGCAGGTGAAGTTGCGCTCGATGATCCGGTAGCCCTGCTTCTCAAGATATGCCGCCGCCATATCCTCGTATTCGGTTCCGACCTTTCTCTTGTTCATGCCTGATCCCCGGATACAAAATGCGTGATGAAAGACCGCCTGTGGATCGGGCACGGCCCCATCTCCTTCAGAGCGGCGATGTGTTCCGCCGTCCCGTAGCCCTTGTTCCTCGCGAATCCGTAACCCGGGTAGAT
>DFFD01000231.1:0-3005 GCA_002369495.1 Lachnospiraceae bacterium UBA3785
TCGACGCGATCCTGAACGGCGACGTCCTGAAGGCTCCGACCAAGAGGATCCCGTACTTCAACTTCGAAGTCCCGACCGAGCTTCCGGGCGTTGCGACCGAGATCCTTGATCCGCGCGACACCTATGCGGATCCGGCTGTCTGGGAAGAGAAGGCGAAGGACCTCGCAGGAAGATTCATCAAGAACTTCAAGAAGTATGAGACCAACGAGGCAGGCAAGGCGCTTGTCGCGGCAGGCCCGAAGCTTTGATTGATTGCATTTGAAACAATCGGACCGCCCTCCTTTTGAAGGAGGGCGGTTTCTGTGAGATGACAGTTATACAGGACCCTGATGAAAGACTCCGGGCCTCAGGATGAAGGAAGCAATACATAGGGTAAGGCAAGTGAAAAAGAAAAATGTAAGGAGCGTCATCACGGAGCTCCTTCCGGGCGCGGTCTTTTCCGCGGCCGTGATCGTATTTGTACTCATGAACAGCGGCCTCTTTTTCGGGGAGGCTTCCACAAACGATAAATACGGACTGATGATCGAGGCGGACCGGCCGCTGTATTTTGCGATGGCGGTTTTAGTCCCTCTCGCCGCATTCATCTGGCATGCTGTCTCCCGCACGGTGCTGAAGCGGAAAGCGGGGGAGCCGAGGCCGGTCAGCGAGAAAGCCATCATTATCCTTCTGGCAGTGGGAAATGCATTTCTTTCATTTTTCCTCATCGAGCTCATCAACAACCCCTGGTACTACTATCTTGACGCGCGATACCAGCTCCTCGGCTGGGCCATCACGCTGACGATCGACGTGATCCTGATCTTCATTTTCAATTCCGTGAGCGTCGGCATGATCGCGGGAAACCTGTTTTTCCTGGTCTGGGGGATGGCCAACTATTTTGTTCTGGAATTCCGGTCGATCCCGCTCCAGTACATTGATTTCTTCTCCTTCAGGACCGCCCTCAATGTGGCCGGAAACTACAAGTTCAGCCTGACCTGGCAGATGACGGCGGCGATCGCGGTCACGCTGTCGGTGATGAGCTTCTACGCCGCCGAAGGGCCTCTCCGCGTCTTCAAGAGACGGACCGGGAAGCTTCTGGTGCGCGGCGCGGCGGTGCTTTTAGCATTTCTCTTCAGCACGCTCATGCTGAGGACGGACGTGCTGGCGGACCAGGGGATCTGGCTGCGCGACTGGCACCCGCAGTACACCTACAAGCTGTTCGGGATGGAGGCGGGCTTTTTTGCGTTTGCCCGCGCCTCGAACCCCAGAGAGCCGAAGTCTTATTCTGAAGAACATGTCGAGGAGATCATCGATGAGAGCGAGGATCTTCCGGAAAATAAAACCCTCATCATCCCGGAAAATATCATCGTCGTCATGAACGAGAGTTTCTCCGACCTCCGGGTCTACCCGAATCTTAAGACGAGCGAGCCGGTCATGCCTTACTTCGATTCCCTCACGGAAAATGCCGTCAAGGGGAACCTTCTGGTCTCGGTCCTCGGCGGCACGACCGCCAACTCCGAGTATGAATTCCTGACGGGGAACTCCTGCATGATCTCCCCGTCGACGGTTGTCTACAACTCCTTCATCAAGAGCGACCAGTACTCGCTTGCGAGGACCCTGAAAGCGCAGGGCTACCGGACGGTTGCGATGCATCCCTACCTGCCGAACGGCTGGAACCGCGAGTTCGTCTATCCGCGGATGGGTTTTGACGCTTTCATCTCACTGGACGGCTTTGACGGAGCGGAGACAGTGCGCGGCTTCGTGAGCGACCGGAGCGACTACGAGCGGGTGATCCGCGAGGTGGAGGAGAAGCAGGAGGGAGAGAGGCTTTTCATTTTCAATGTGACCATGCAGAACCACAGCGGCTACGAGTCGAAGAACTATGAGGCGGATATCCGCGTCGAGGGTTATGAGGGTGATTTCCTGGACCAGGCGGAACAGTACGAGTCCCTGATCCATGAGAGCGATGAGGACCTGGCGTACCTCATTGAGCATTTCAGGAATTCCGGCGAAAAGACGCTGATCGTCTTCTTCGGGGATCATCAGCCGTCGCTGTCGGACGATTTTCTTGCCTACGCCTACGGGAAGGACGTGTCGGAACTCACCTTTGCGGAAGAGCAGCTCCAGTACACGACGCGCTACCTCATCTGGGCCAATTACGACCTGCCGGAAGCGGAGGGCGGGACGATGTCAGCCAACTATCTTGCAAGCTATGTCCTGTCCCTGACCGGGCTGGAGCGAACCGGTTATCACGATTACCTGCTTAACATGCGGGATACGGTGCCGGCGGTGAATGCGTACGGCTATCTCACGGCGGACGGAGAGATGTACGAGCATGAAAGCGGCGGAGACCCCGAGGCGGAGAGAGAGCTTTCCGACTACAGCTGTCTCATCTACAATGAGCTCACGGAGAACGGAAACCGGGATAAATTGTTCTTTGGTGTTGACGAATCCTCGTAATGGTTTTATAATACTTTAGCGAGTGAACGCATTAAAGTGCAGAATGCCTCACGAGTTACCGCAAAATAATAAAAGGGATGGAAGTAATCGATGCCTATCACAAACCTGCTTGAACAGAACTGTAAACTGTACCCGGAAGACTGCGCGCTTGTCGAAGTGAATCCCGCCAAATCGGATGACCGCCGGATCACCTGGAGAGAGTACGATCTCGTCCAGTCCTCCCATTCGCAGCCCTACCGGCGCGAGATCACCTGGCGCGTTTTCAACGAGAAGGCCAACCGCTTCGCCAACCTGCTCCTCGAGCGCGGGATCAAGAAGGACGACAAGGTCGGGATCCTGCTCATGAACTGCCTGGAGTGGCTGCCGATCTATTTCGGCATCCTGAAGACAGGGGCGGTAGCGGTTCCCTTTAATTTCCGGTACACTGCGAATGAGATTTCCTACTGCCTGAATCTGGCGGAGGTGGATGTCCTGTTTTTCGGTCCGGAATTCATCAGCAGGCTGCAGATGAATGTGGACGGGATTGAAAGAGGCCGCCTTCTGTTCTACGTGGGGGACAACTGCCCTGA
>DFFD01000231.1:3089-3221 GCA_002369495.1 Lachnospiraceae bacterium UBA3785
AGCTGGTATCGGATTATCCCAGCACCTCGCCCGGCATTGCGCTGACCAATGAGGATGACGGCGCGATCTATTTTTCATCCGGGACGACAGGCTTTCCGAAGGCGATTCTGCATAAGCACCTTTCCCTGTACC
>DFFD01000115.1 GCA_002369495.1 Lachnospiraceae bacterium UBA3785
ATATTTTCATTTTCAGCTCCTTTTTTCTTAATTTTCCAACATATTCAGGTCAAAAAAAACCGTCTGCAGCCGCATGAGATTTTAATTTCACGTAACTGCAGACAGCTTATGGCAGCCGGTCCGCTTACCGCCTTACCACCAGAAGCTCGGAACAAGCCCGGTGAGATAAGGAATGATCAGCGGGAAGAACGGAATGAAGGTGACAAGCATCAGCGCCACGACCATGCCCACAAACAGCGGAACGATGTACTTTGTAACGCCGTCGATTGAGACCTTGCCGACGCCGCATCCGACGAACAGGCAGGAACCGACCGGAGGAGTGACGGAACCGATGCCGAGGTTCATGATGAGCATGATACCGAAATGGACGTCGCTCATGCCGATGCTGCGCGTGATGGGCAGGAAGATCGGCGTGAAAATGAGGACCGCGGGCGTCAGATCCAGGAACATGCCCATGACAAGCAGGAACACGTTCATGATCAGCAGAATCACGTAGCGGTTCGAGGAGATACTCATGATACCGTTCGAGATGGCTGCCGGAATGCCCGTGTAGGACATGACATAGGACATGATCGAGGAAGCGGCAATCAGGAACAGGATCGTCGCAGAGCTCTCCATCGTGTCGGCCAGCAGTTCATAGAATGATTTGAAGGTGATCTCCCGATAGATGACCGCCAGCAGGCCGCAGTAGAGGCAGAGCACAACGCCGGCTTCCGTCGCCGTGAACTTGCCGCTCAGAATACCGCCCATGACGATGATGACCGCCAGAAGGGAAGGAATCGCGTCGATCAGGATCTTGCCGACGGACTCCTCGGTCTTGCTTTCAGCTGCTTTGTAACCGAGCTTGTTGGCCAGGAACATGCCGATGCCCATGACCGCAAGTCCCATCAGGATGCCGGGGATGTAGCCGCCCATGAACAGGGCCGCAACCGAAACGCCGCCGGCTGTGATCGAGTACAGGATGAGCGGACCCGAAGGCGGGATCAGGATGCCGGTCGGAGCCGAGCAGATGTTGACAGCCGCCGAGTAATTCGGATCATATCCCTCGTCCTTCTCAAGCGGGCCCATGATGGAGCCCATCGCGGACGTCGCCGCGACGGAGGAACCGGAGACCGCACCGAAGAACATGTTCGCGAGGACGTTGGTCGCCGCGAGGTAGCCCGGGATCCTGCCGACCGCAAGGCGGGCCAGCTTGACCAGGCGCTTCGCGATGCCGCCCTTGTTCATGATATTGCCGCCGAGCGAGAAGAACGGCAGGGCAAGGAGCGAGAAGGAATCACAGCCGGAGAAGCATCTCTGGGCAGCCGTCAGAGCGAAGATGGACGGATCCATGCCCGAGAAGAAGGCTGTGATGATGGAAGCAATGCCGATGCCGGCAGAGATCGGAACGCCGAGCAGCAGCATGGCAAAGAAGGAAAGAAACAGCATAAGGGTTGCCTGTACGACCATTATTTCTTACCTCCTTTTCTGTCCAGGAACATCTGGATGTATTTCAGAATGCGGGCCGCAATGATGAAAATGCCGGAAACCGGGAAGATCGAATAAAGGATCTTGAACGGAATGTGCATAACCGCCGACATGTTTGTCGCATTGTTGGCCAGCTTAAAGCCCCCGAAAATGAAAACATAACACACAAAGAAGACGATGCAGATCTCGATGAAAATGTTCATCGCGATTTTGACCTTGCCTGTGGCTTTCCTGGTGAAAAGATCCAGGGCCAGATGCTTATCTTTGTAGAAGCAGTAGGCGGATCCGATCATCGAAGCCCAGATGAGGACATAGCGGAGGAACTCATCCGTGAATGTGGACGGATTCCTGAGGATCCAGCGGGAAAAGATCTGCCAGGTTCCGAAGGCAAGCAGAAGGAACATGGCGAGGGCCATCAGAAACCTGATAGCGGTATTCAGTATTTTATCTATTTTTTCCAAACTCTTCACCTCTTCCGGCAGTCAATTCTGCCGTAAAACAAGTGTCCCGGACCCGAAACCGGATCCGGGACACCCTGTCAGATTGAATCAGTTTCCAAATCGTGCCAATCAGTTGGCCTGCGCGCGGATCTTCTCTACGACCGCATAAGCCGCCGGATCGGACGACGCAAGGTTGTCGTAAATCGGCTGGCAGGCCTCCTGGAAAGCAGCCGTGTCGACATCTTTGACCAGGGTGACGCCCATTTCGTTGACAGCCTTCTCAAGGACTTCGTCCTCAAATGCCTTCCATGCGCCCTTGTACTCTTCTGTAGCAGCCTTTGCGCACTCCTTGACCGCGGTCTTCTGGGCATCCGAGAAGGAATTCCAGACCTTGGCGGAGATCACGACGATATCCGGAATACGGGTGTGCTCGTCGAAGCAGTAGTACTTGGCAACATCGCCGTGGTCGCGGAGAGCGGTGACATTGTTCTCAGCGCCGTCGATAACGCCCTGCTGAAGGCCGGTGTAGATCTCGGAGTAGGACATGACCGTCGCGGAACCGCCGAGAGCAGCCATCATGTCGATTGCCATCTGGGAATCCATGGTACGGATCTTGAGGCCCTTGAGGTCAGCCGGTGTGCGGACCGGTGTATCGGCCGTGTAGAAGGAACGTGCGCCGGAGTCAAGCCATGTCAGAGCGATGAAACCGTCGGATTCCGTGGAATTGAAGACTTCCTCGGCATCTGCGCTGTCCATAAAGTTGTAGTAATGCTCCTGGTTATCAAAAACATACGGTACGGAGAAAGCATTGTAGCTGGTGTTGAACGTGCCGAGCGTCGAAGCCGAGACCTTGGCCATATCGAGACCGCCTGCCTGGATCTGGGAGATCATATCGGACTCGGAACCGAGCGTTCCGTTCGGAATGATCTGGATGTTGACGGTGCCGCCGGTCGCTTCCTTGACCGCCTCCGCAAACGAGGTGAGCTGGATATGGACGGCGTGGTCTTCAGCAAGGTTGTGGCCAAGCTTCAGGTTGAACGTCTGATCCGTGGAAGCCGGCTCGGCTGCCGTAGAAGCGGTGCTGCCGCCGGTCGCGGTCGAGGCGGTGCTGCCGCCGGTCGAGGCGGTGCTGCCGCCGGTCGAGGCGGTGCTGCCGCCGCAGCCCGCGAACAGCAGAGCCGCGGAAGTCACGATTGCTGCAAGTCCCATAAATTTCCTGTTTTTCATGTTTTCCTCCCTTTCTTAAATGGATTATTATTGACAGGCTCTATTGCCTGTACAATTCTCAGCTGTTCTTCCTGTCCCGGATCATCCCGAGAAGATCCCTCAGGTTCATGGTCAGGAAGTTCTTCCCCGTCCTGAATTCCCTGCCGCTCTTTTTTTCTATAAAGTCGGCAAACGCCCCCGCATCGGCCGGGGTAATGCCGTCTGCGGGAACCATGACCGCCGTCTGGCGGTTCATGAAAATGTAAAAATAGCTCTTATCAACGATCAGGCGGTCGATACTGCCGTACCTGTATTCCGGGCCGTTCTCGATAAAGAAGCGGTCTTCCGCAAAGTGGTAAACCACCGTGCTCTTCTGCCCTTTTCTCGCTGCAATCAGCCCTTCAGCCCGTATCCTTGCCGGAAAATCAGGGCTTGCCAGCAGCCAGCAGCCTATCAGCATTCCGATGATCCTCACCGGCATCGGAAATGAAGTGAATACTCCCGCGAAAACCAGCCCGATCCCCAGGAGCGCCCTGAGGAGTACGCGAAGTCCTTCGTAGGTAAAGTATTCTGTTTTAAACATTTCCGTGATCACGTCATCATCAAACACGATCCTGGCGGTAAAAGCTTCTTTCATATAAACCTGCGGCTCTGGTCTGTGCTTTCCGGGTACTGCTATACTCTACCATGTCACAAACACATCAAACTACCGGTTTTGTAGCGATAATATTGCAATTTGTGATATTGTCTGTTTTTCTGTTTTCGAAAGCGGAGCTCTCCCGAAAGGAAGAGCCCCGTCATCATCAGGCATCTGCTTATGCAGTAAGCTCCGCCATATGTTTGATAAATGTCACCATCATAGCGCGGTTGCAGGTAACCTGCGGCTGGAAGGTTCCGACGCCGTAACCGGACGTAACGCCTTCGGCCGCTGCCCACGATACGCTCTTGTAGAACCAGTCGCTCTCCTTCACATCCGAGAATGTCGGCGGATTTTCAGGTGCTTTATAAATGCCGGCATATTTCGCATAATTCATAAGGAAGGTCACGATCATAGCCCTTGTGCAGGTAGTATCCGGGCTGAATGTTCCCGTGCCGTAGCCGCTTGTGATGCCGTTCTTGACGGCCCACGCGACAGCATCATGATACCAGCTGTCAGAAGCGACATCCGTAAAGCTCACAGCGTCAGTCTGCTCCACTGCCGGCTTGCCGGCGAGGTTGTAGAGGAACGTGACGGCTTCCGCACGGCTGCAGCTTCTGTTCGGCTGGAAGAGCGGCTCGCCGTTCTCGTTCACGCCGCGGCCGGAAGTGATGTTATGCTCCACAGCCCAGTAAACGGTATTATAGTACCATGCGTCCTCATCCATCACATCCGCGAACCTGATCGGCTCCTCGTCCAGCTTGAAGAAGAAGTTCTCCGCCGCGTATGCGTAGATCATCTGCCAGGTCTCCCAGTCATGGGCGCCCGGAACCTCGAGGTACTCGTCATACTCGATGCCGAGCTCAGCAAGCTTCTCACCCAGTTTCGCGACGGAGGAGAGACCGAAATCCCAGTAACCGCCGGCCAGCATGATGTGCTTGTTCTCAAGGCCCTTAATGAAGTCAGCCTGATCGCCGATCGAGGTGTTCGCCGCACTCCAGACGCCGAAGTAGGAGAACTCGTCGCCGTGGTTCAGGTACATATTGCTCGTCGTGATGCCGCCCATGGAGAGACCTGCGAACGCGCGGTCTTCCGCTTCCGCGGAGACATTGTATTTTCCTTCGATCTCAGCAAAGATGAGCTCCTGCTCAGCCCAGATCCGGTCGTAATTCCAGCCGAGATCCTGGTTGTTCATCGTGACGACCACGAACGGCTCGATCTTGCCTTCCGCAGCCAGGTTGTCCATGATGTTTGCGACAGCACCTTCGTGCATCCAGCGGAGTTCGTTGCCGACTCTGTCGCCGGAAGCGCCGTGGCTCAGGTACAGGACCTTGTACGGCTCCTCACGATTCTCGTCGTAGCCGAAGGGCAGATAGACCGCGAGACCTCTCGTGTCGCCGTTCGCGCCGGTGTAGGCGATCGTCTCGACCGTACCGGTCTGGCCGTCCGTACGCGGGTTCTCGACGGTGCGGTCCGCATGCTCGCCTTCACCCATCTTCTCCGCGTTGTAAGGCACATAGACCATCGAGGACAGGGAGTGGATGTTGGTCGCGGTGTTCCAGAGCGTCGGGTTCGACGGATCGTCGGTTCTGGACTTCTGCGTGCCGTTCTCGTCCGTCAGGCGGAAGTTGTAGACCGTCGCGCCGGAGGGAAGCGGTACCTTGCATCCCCAGAGGCCGTCGCCCAGGTAAGTCAGTTCCTTGTAATACGTTGTGTCGCCGTTGCCGCCTGCCGCATTGAGGCCTGCGACATAGTTTTCCGGCGGGATGGCGTCCGCGCCGCTGATGGCGCCCTTCGTGCCGCTGCCGGTCTCAAAGAGCATCATACAGTCGCTGTAGAGTTCGACCTTGACGATCTCGCCCTCAAGCCCGTCGTAGGACTCAAGTTCCTTGTAGATGAAGGTCGCGGTGTAGCCGGTCGGGGACTCTGCGTCCTCTTCCACGGTCACGCCCGGCTCGTAGCCTTCATAGCCGGTCTCGCCCACGAAGAAGAAATTCTCGAAAGCGTCCGCAGCCATGAGCTGCCATGTACGCCAGTCATGAGAGCCTTCCACAACAAGGTCACTGTATGCAATGCCCAGTCCATCGAGAGCCGCCTCATACTGTTTGCACGGTCCGAGGAGGTAATCCCAGGTGCCTGCGCCGACAGAGATCTTCGCGTCGGAAGCCTTGAGAGCTGCCTTCACTTCATCGGAGGCGTTATTCAGATAGTTGACATCCGCATAACTCCAGATACCGAAGTAACCAAATTCATTAACATGGTCCACATAAATGTGGCTTGCCAGATAGCCGCCCATGGAGAAGCCTGCAAATGCACGGTTTGCCGGAATCGCGCTCGCATTGCAATTTTCCTCCATGTAGTCGAAGATAATTTCCATCTCAGCCCAGATCTTCTCGATATTCCAGGAGAGATCGATGCTGTTCATCGTGACGATGATGTAATCAAGGCCCAGGTTGTCCGCGATATTCGAAACCGCGCACTCATTGAGCCAGCGCATCTCGCTGCCGAGCGGCTCGCTCTGCGCACCGTGGCTCATGTAGAGGACCTTATAGGGCTCTTCACGTTCCGGATCAAATCCGTTCGGAAGGTGGATGCCGATGTAGCGCTCAGAACCGTCCGCAGCCGTGTAAGCTGCGAATGTCTGCGTGCCCTCGCCGCCGTCCGTACGCGGATTCTCGACGGTGCGGTCGACTCCCTGCTTCTCGGAATCAAACGGCACATAGACCATGGAGGACCGGCTGTAGATACCGGAAGCGGTGTTCAGCATCGGCGGATTCGCCGGATCGTAGAAATAGCATCCGTCCGTGCTGCCGTCAGCGTCGATCAGGCGGATATTGTAGTCCGTCGCGCCGCTGGTGAGCGGGAAGGATACGCCCCACTTGCCATCCGCAAACTCTTCCATATCCGCATAGTAGTTGATCTTCTTTCCGCCGAACAGCTGGTTCGTCGTGTCGCCGCCTGCCGGATAGAGGCCGACTGCGTATTCGGACGGGTCATGTGCATTGTTCGCCGGGTCGAGCGGTGTGCCCGCAGCCTGCTCCTCGTAGGAGAAAAGCAGCGCCGTGTTGCTATAGATCTGGACGCCGGTGATGTTTGCGAGGTCGAGATCCGCCAGCGTGTTATACGGATACTGGCTGTTGTAGTAGTCCATGTCGATGTCGGCAAGGCTTGCCTCATCGAAAATGAATGTCGCGGTATAACCGGTCGGGGACTCCTCGTCGGCTTCCACGGTCACGCCCGGCTCGTAGTTTTCATAGACGGAGGGCTCCTCTTCTTTCTGGAAGAAGAAGTTTTTCACTGCGTAAGCGTAGGTGAGCTGCCAGTTCTCCCAGTCATGAGCCGCCGGAACCTCGAGATACAGCGGCTCATAGCCGAGGCTCTCAAGGGATGCGCCGAAGGACATGCAGGGGGTATAACCGAAGTCCCATGTGCCCGCCGCGATCATCACTTCCGGCTTTTCCGCCAGGCCGGAGAGCTTCGCCTGAATGTTTTCATCGTTGATGCCGGCCTGGCCGCCCATAGAGCCGTTCGTATTGGCGTAGCTCCAGATGCCGTAGTAGCCGAACATCTCCGGATGAGTCATCAGGAAGTTGGAAGTTGTCGAACCGCCCATGGAAAGACCTGCATAAGCGCGTCCGGAAGCTTCCGTTGACACATTGTAATTGGACTCCACATAGGGCATGATATAATCGATCTGGTCCGTCTCAATGTCGGAGAAGAGCCAGTTCGGGCCGGAATGGCCTTCGCCCTGACCGAACTGCTGGTTATTCATCGTGACAACGACGAAATCAGCAGCCAGATTGTCCATAATATTGGCAACCGCGCCCTCATTCATCCAGCGGAGCTCGTCACCGTAAATATCGCCGGAGGTGCCGTGGCTCAGATAGAGAACGTTGTAAGGCTCTGCACGGTTCGCATCATAGCCGTTCGGAAGGTAAACAGCCAGTCCATGGGCAGTGCCGTCTGCTCCTGTGTAACTGACTGTCTGGACCGTTCCGCGCGATCCTTCCGCAGCCGGATTCTCAACGGACCTGTCAGCAAAGGTGCCTGTTCCCTGCTTGTCAGCATTGTAGGGAATGTACACCATGGAGGACAGACTCCTGATGCCGGTCGCCGAGTTGACCAGGGTCGGGTTCGAGGGATCGTCCAGACGGGACTTCACATTTCCGTTCGCATCCGTCACCTGGAAGTTGTAGACAAACGCACCGGAGGAAAGCGGTACCCGGACGCCCCAGAACCCTTCCTCAAACTCTGTCATTTCCACATAATAGGCGACGTTGCCGGAGCCGCCCGCCGGATTCATGCCGGCCTGATAATCCTGAGGCGCATGCATGTCATCCGGGCTGATTGCGCCCTTCGTGCCGCTGCCGGTCTCAAAGAGCATCATGCAGTCGCTGTAGAGCTCGACCTTCGTGATCTCGCCCTCAAGCCCGTCGTAGGATTCCAGTTCCTTGTAGACGAACGTCGCGGTGTAGCCGGTCGGAGACTCCGCGTCCTCCTCCACGGTCACGCCCGGCTCGTAGCCGTCGTACTCCGAGGCAGATACCTCCTGCGGGCTCTCGACAGCTTCCACAGCCTGATCTTCCGGTGCGGCTTGTGGATCCGTGACATCCGCCAGTGCCATCTGGCCTGAAGACACCACAAGTGCGGCAGCCGTGATTACACTCAGTAATCTCTTCACTGTCTTCCTGCTCATAAATAATCCTCCTTTGTTTTTTTTGATGGGAATGTCACCTGAATGCACCTTTCGGTCACCTTGCATCACGTTTGGACATGCAAATTCCGGCATTTTTTGCAGTGTTTATTGCGATTTCAGGATTCTCGTAAGGAACATTTCCGCGTGAATTCACCTCAGTAAACTTATGATAGCAATTCCTGTATTTTTTTTCGTGCAAAATAGTGACTGAAATTGCGCAATATGTGATATCTGATTTTGCGCTTTTTTCTCGTCCGTGCGAATAAAAAAACACCCCGCACCCGCCGTCATAAGACAGCAGGCACAGGGTGCCGAAACATGGACTATATTCGGTTATCACCACATCCGTCAGGGCGCCTTGTCCGCGTGCTGTTTCGCCCGCCAGGCCAGAAATGCTTCGTCCGGCTTCGGCGGCTCCTGGCAGT
>DFFD01000010.1:0-3288 GCA_002369495.1 Lachnospiraceae bacterium UBA3785
CGCCGTACATGGCCGGCCGCATCAGATTGACCGCGCAGGCGTCTACGCCGATGTACTCCTTCATGATGTGCTTCTCGTTGATCGCGCGGGTGACAAGCGCTCCGAACGGCCCGGTCACATAGCGGCCCATCTCGGTGAAGAGCCTGACGTCGCCCATGCCGGCCGGCACGAGAACGTCCTCGTAGGCCTTCCGGACGCCTTCGCCGATCGCGAAGATGTCGTTCGGCTCCTGGCCCGGACGGTAGGGGATACCGATACCGCCTGAGAGGTTGATGAAGGAAATATGTACGCCGACCTCCTTTTTGAGCGCAACCGCGAGCTCAAACAGCAGCTTGGCGAGCATCGGATAATAGTTGTTGGTCACCGCGTTCGACACAAGGAAGCTGTGGATGCCGAAATTCTCGACGCCTTTCTCCTTGAGGATCCAGAATGCCCGGAAAAGCTGGTCTGTCGTCATGCCGTATTTCGCGTCGCCGGGGTTGTCCATGATGTCGTTCGAGACCTTGAAAATGCCGCCCGGATTGTAGCGGCAGCACATCGTCTTCGGGAATTTGCCGACTGCCTTCTCAAACTTCTCGACCATCGTGAAATCGTCGAGGTTGACGATCGCGCCCATGTCGTTCGCGTAGACATACTCCTCCGGCGGCGTATCGTTCGAGGAGAACATCGTGAGGTCTCCGGTGCAGCCGATTGCCTTCGCCATCATGAGCTCCGTCATCGAGGAGCAGTCGCAGCCGCAGCCTTCCTCCTTTAAAATGCTCAGAATGACCGGGTTCGGCTCCGCCTTGACGGCAAAGTATTCGCGGAAACCTTTGTTCCACGCAAATGCCTTCTGTACATCGCGGATATTCCGGCGGAGGCCGGCCTCATCATAAATATGGAACGGGGTCGGGATCACACTTGCGATCTCCTCAAGCTTTTCACGGGATACAAACGGTTTCTTTTCCATAATAATACTCCTTATAAAGAAATCGGTTTAAAGATCCGGTGTGCCGCTCTTGCTCGCGATCACGTGCCGGTGGGTATAGAGATGCTCCATGCAGTATTCGTGGCTGCCCTCGCACTTGGAGCAGTAGCGGAACTCAAGATCCGGGTCCGAGACCTCAGTCCGCCCGCAGATCTCGCAGCGGTGGCGGGCAAACTCCTTCTTCGGAGCCTCGCCCTGGACCGCCCTCCTCGCGAAGGTTCTGGGCATTCCCTCGTCACGGGATCGCATGCGGTCTGCATTTTCCTGAAATCTCCGCCGTCCGGCTTCCATCTGCCGCATAAAATCGCGCTTTCTCTGCCGCTCCTTCGGCGAATAGCGGGAGAAATCCCGCGTCGAGAAGAAGAAGACAAGAAAATTGAGGAGCGAAGCCGCGATCGCGATGATCGGAACCAGATAGTACGCGCCGCTGTTCATCGCCTGGCGAATATACCCGAAGCACTCGTAGACGATCGTCGCGAAATAGAGGATCCCCAGATACTTCACCTTCACCGGGATGATGAACATGAGGAGCACGACCGCGTCCGGGAAGGTCGCCGCGAACGCCAGGAACATTGAGGTGGTGACGTAGTAGGTGCTGAAGTACCAGCCGACGGAAACGGCTCCGCCGTAGATCCCCGAGAAAATGAAAAACGAGACAAACGCGGCGATCAGCGTCGCGAGCATGCCGCCGAAAATGTAGACATTGTAGTGGAATGTGCCCCACGCCCTCTCGAGGGATTTCCCGATCGAATAGTAGAAAAAGAGCATGATCACGATGAAGATCGTATCAAACCCGCGGAAGGTCCCTCCGGAAGGCGGTATCACGATCCAGGTGATAAGGCGCCAGACCTGTCCGCGCAGGATCAGCCCGGGCTCCAGGGTCATGTAGGAAGCCACATCGGAATTGATCGTCAGAAGGGCATATCCGATGATATAGCAGACGATCAGCACCGTCGTAAGGTTCGGGATAGCCCATTTCCCAAGCTTTTGTTCAAGTTTGCGCAAGATTCGGTTCATATACTTTCCCCTTTTATATGATGCTTTATTTTAACTGTAAATGTCTTCATCAATCAATGGTCAATTTTACCAAAAAGTTGTAGAAATACATCCGTTTTTGTTTTATAATATGTTAGTAATCCGCTTATTTTTAAGAATAAGGAGAGTAATCATGAGCAGTGAAAACTATGTCGCTTACGTAGGCACATATACAAACGGAAAGAGCAAGGGCATCCACATCTATGACGTCGATGTGAAGGAAGGCCTTCTGCTTCTTCGCAAGGTAGTACCCGTCAACAATTCTTCCTATCTCTGCGTTTCCAGAAATGAAAAGTATTTATACTCCATCGCCGACGAAGGCGTCGCAGTCTTTGAGATCCAGGAAGACGGCGACCTTCTTCTGATCAATGCAATCGGCATCGACGGCATGCGCGGCTGCCACCTCTCCACCGACCTGACCGGAACCTACCTTTTCGTCTCCGGCTATCATGACGGCAAGGTCTCCGTCGTGCACACCCACGGCGACGGTCATCTCGGCCGCCTTGTCGACGGCGTCTTCCACCGCGGCACGGGAGCCCTCGTCGAGCGCTCGTTCCGCCCGCACGTCACCTGCACGCGCGTCACACCGGACAACAAGTTCATCTGCGCCGTCGACGAAGCGCTGGATCAGATCGTGATCTACAAGCTGAACCCGGTCTCCAAGAAGCTCAACCAGGTCGACATCCTCCGCATGGGCGGCCAGACCGGACCCAAGAGCATTCATTTCAGCAAGGACGGACGGTTCGCCTATGTTCTCTGCCAGATTACGAGCAAGATCCGTCTCTACTCCTATCATGTGAACAGCGCCGGCATGCCGTGCTTCGAGCTTCTCGACGAGTATTCGACGCTCTCGAACTCCCGCGACCCGCACGATGCGGCGTCCTCGATGCGTCTTTCCTATGACGGAAAATATATCTTCTCCTCGACCGCCGGCGACGACTCCGTGGCCTGCTTCTCGATCAACCAGGAGACCGGCCGTCTCACCAAGGAGTTCGCGCTCCCGACCGCCGGCGACTATCCGAAGGACCTCGCGCTCTTCCCGGACCAGAAGCACTTGGCCGTCGTGAACAACGCGACCGGCACGATCACGACCTTCGCGATCAACTACGAACACAAGTATATCTCGATGAAGGGCAAACCCAAGACAATCGACACCCCGAACTGCATCCTCTTCCACAAGATCGAGAAGGCCCCGGATGTGATCCGGGACGTTCCGGAGGACGAGGCTCTGGCGGCCTGCCTGGACATCGACGACAGCATCATGCAGTAAATATAGGGGACGGTTC
>DFFD01000010.1:3401-9475 GCA_002369495.1 Lachnospiraceae bacterium UBA3785
TCGAGAGTCCCTTTTTTATGAATCGTCTCACAGGAACCGTCCCTGTAAAACTCCTCCACCTTCTCCATCCTCGCCCCCATATTGCAAAGGAGCGCATCCGCAAGCACCAGCGCCGCCATGCACTCGCACACGACGGCCGCCCGGAACCCGATCACCGGATCGTGCCGGCCCTTCACCGCGATGCAGGTCTCCTCATGATCCCGCGTCACGGTCTCCTGCGGCAGCGAAATCGAAGGCGTCGGCTTAAAACAGATCCGCATCGTCACATCGGACCCGTCGCTGATCCCGCCGAGTATGCCGCCGGCGTGATTGGTCCTCTTGCGGACGTTCTCCCCGTCCATGTAAAATGCGTCGTTATTTTCGCTCCCGAACATCTCTGCCGCCGCGGCACCTTCGCCGATATCAACTCCCTTGACCGCGCCGATCGAGAACATCGCCTTCGCGAGATTCGCGTCCAGCTTCTCAAAGACCGGATCTCCGAGACCTGCCGGCAGGCCCTTTACGGTGAGCTCCACCGTGCTGCCGACCGAATCGCCCTTCTCACGGCACTCCCCGATCAGCTTTCTCACCGCCTCCTCATCGGAAATGTCGATGCGCCCCACGCGGCTCACATGCGCCTCGCAGGAAATCCCCAGGCTCCCGAGGAGCTTCTGCGCGACAGCCCCGCCGGCCACGCGCACGGCGGTCTCCCGCCCGGAGGATCGTCCGCCTCCGCGGTAGTCGCGGAAACCGTATTTTTCATCAAACCCGTAATCCGCATGGCCGGGCCTGTAAACGTCTTTTATGGCGCTGTAATCGCGGGAGCGCTGGTCTTCATTTTCCAGGATCATCGCGATCGGCGTTCCGGTCGTCTTCCCTTCGAACACGCCTGACAGGATGCGGATCTCGTCCTTCTCCTGCCTTTTTGTCGAGAATTCGCCGCCGTTCGGCCTTCTGCGCTCCATGAACGGGCGTATATCCTCCTCAGAAAGAGAAAGTCCCGCCGGACAGCCGTCGACGATTACGCCGAGAGCCTGCCCGTGGGACTCACCGAAAGTAGTTATCGTGAATAATTTTCCGAATGTATTGCCTGCCATATGAACACCTTAAAACCGAAGGATCTCACCGGGGTGCATGACCTCGATGTTCTTCTTGTCAAATGAAAGACTCTCCCCGCAGTGATAGGGTACGATGATCCTGAAATTGTTCTTCTCCCGGAGCATCATGAGCTCGTCCGCATTCTGGTGGACGGAAAGCCTCGTAAAGACAGCCATCCCGGATTCCAGCAGCGTCTTTGCGTAACTGGAAGGCAGCTGCTTGCCGGTCAGCACCGTGATCCCGCCCTCGCCGTAGATTTCGAGCGCGCTGGCCCGGTTCCAGGGCTTCGAGAGCTGTGAATCCCGCACCAGGATCCCGACCGCGCCTTTGCCGGGTTTTCGATCCGGGTCTGCGCCGCCGATCATTTTCCCGGGCATAAGCTCCTCCGGAAGAAGCCGTTCGCTCCGGCAGACGTCCGGTCCGTATTTTTCATAGCGGACGAACGAGAGCGGCTCCGGAAATTCCTCCAGCCTTCGGACCGACTGCTCGCGCAGCTTCCGGATAAAGCGCTTTTTGAGCCAGTTGCCGCGGTCTTTCGTGAACAGAAGTTCCCTGATCAGGACCTCGTCCGCATAGACCGGGATCTCCTGGTTGATCAGCTCCCTGATCACATCGAAACCGCGCCCGTGCGCCGGCACCGGAAAGAGCATGGGGCGTTTCTCCGCCTTGAGCTCCGTGATCACATTGCGGAAGGCTTCGAGATTGTACTCGCCTCCGGCGGCATTTCTCCCGTAGGCGCAGTCGATCACCGCGAGGTCCGCGTCCATGTCCCTGATTTTGTCGACCTTATATACCTGCGAGTGCTCCGTGTAATCGCCGGTAAAGAGCAGCCGCTTTCCCTGGAACTGGATCAGGAACCAGACACTGCCCTGGCAGTGGCCCGTCCTTCCCCACATGAACGACAGCCCGCGCTCCAGCGGGATCATGCGGCCGCTCTCCCCCAGGTGTTCCACCGTCACGGCGTTCGCCTGGCGGAAATGAAGCACTTCGTAGGTAAATCGGCTGGCAATGATCCTGCCCGAAAAGCCGTGCTTTAAGAGGAACGGCAGCGCTCCCGTGTGATCGGCATGGCAGTGGGTCATGAAGAGATATTTTGCGCTTCGGATCTGTTCGCCTGTCAGTCTCGGATAAGGGGTCTCGGGCGTCTCCTTCATAAGTCCCGCATCGACGAGAAATGAAAACCTGCCCACCTTTATGAGAAAACAGTTGCGTCCGTGCTCAGAACATCCGCCGGCAATAAATAGTTCCATTCAATCCTCTTTAGCGGTAGAGACCGCCCTGTGCTGTATCTTACGACAGTTCGTGAATAAAGAGTCCGCTCCGCAGCTTCGGTTCAAACCAGGTCGATTTCGGCGGCATGATGAGGCCCGCGTCCGCGATGGACATGAGGTCGTCGAGTGTCGTCGGGTACATGGCAAATGCAGCCCCCGCACCTTCCTTCACCAGCTTCTCAAGTTCTTCGATCCCCCGGATCCCGCCGATAAAGCGGATCCGCTCGTCAGTGCGCGGGTCCCCAATGCCGAGGATCGGCGCAAGCAGGTTGTCCTGCAGGATCGAGACGTCCAGCTGTTTGACCGGATCGGAGGCGTCGAAAGAGCCTTCCTTTGCGGTAAACGAGTACCACTGCCCCGCGAGGAAGCAGCTGACCGTGTGCTTGGCGGCCGGATGCCGGTCCGCCTCATCAGCGAGACGTTCGACCGTAAACTTTTCCGACACTTTCGCAAGGAATTCCTCCGGCACAAGGCCGTTCAGGTCCTTCACCACGCGGTTGTAGTCCATGATGCGCAGTTCATTTGCCGGAAAGAGGACCGAGAGAAAGAAATTGAACTCCTCTGTCCCGTCGTAATCCGGCTTTGCCGCCCGTCTCATTTTACCGACGCGGTAGGCTGAAGCGCAGCGGTGATGACCGTCCGCGATGTAAAATGCGGGCACCGTCTCAAAATGCTCCCGGATCCACGCGATATCACCCGGATCTTCGATCTTCCAGACCGTGTGTCGGATCCCGTCGTCCGCGGTGAAGTCCGCAAGAGGCGCAAGCGCTTCCATACGGGAAGAGATGAATTCCGTCACGCTCCCGTCATCCCTGAACGTCAGGAAGATCGGCCCGGTATTCGCGTTGCAGGCATCTACATGCCGCACGCGATCCTCTTCCTTGTCCTGCCGGGTCAGCTCGTGCTTTTTGATGATGTTCTGTTCATAATCGTCGATCGAGGCGCAGCCGACGATGCCGGCCTGGGCTCTTTCGCCCATGACCTGCCGGTAGATGAAATAGACAGGCCTCTCCTCCCGAACGTTGATCCCGTCGTCGAGAAGCTTCTGAAGGTTCTCACCGGCTTTTTTGTAGACGGCCGGATCGTAGATGCTGACGGAAGGGTCAAGATCGACTTCCGCCCTGTCCACATGGAGAAATGAATAGGGATCCCCTTTCACCATCTCTCTCGCCTCAGCCGAGCTCATGACGTCATAGGGGAGCGCGGCGACGCGTGCAGCCATGCTCCCTTTCGGTCTTACCGCCTTAAAAGGTCTGAATACCGCCATTTAAAACTCCTGTTTATCTGTGCGCTTCCGCAAACTCCTTCATATAAGAAACGAGAGCCTCGACGCCTTCCTTCGGCATCGCGTTGTAGATGGACGCGCGCATGCCGCCGACCAGACGATGGCCCTTGAGGTTCGAGAACCCGTGGGCAGCCTGGCCCTTGACGAACTCCGCGTCCAGGGCGTCGTCGCCGGTGCGGAAGGTGACGTTCATGATCGAGCGGTCCCTCTTAATGGCCGCCGCCTTGAAGAAATCCTGCGAATCCAGGTAATCGTAGAGGATCTTCGCCTTCTCCTCGTTGCGGGCTTTCATGACTTCGAGTCCGCCCTGCTCGATAAGGTAGTCGGTGACAAGCTTCACAAAATAGATGACGAAGCACGGAGGCGTGTTCAGCATCGAATTCTTGTCCGCCATGACCTTGTAGTCCCAGATCTTCGGGGTGATCGGCATCGCATTTCCGATGAGATCTTCGCGCACGATGACGAGCGCCATGCCCGCCGGTGCAAGATTCTTCTGTACGCCTGCGTAGATCATGCCGAAGCGGGAGACGTCGACCGGCTCCGAGAGGATGCTGGAGGACATGTCCGCGACGAGCGGCACATTGCCGGTCTCCGGGATATACGGGAACCTAGTGCCGAAGATCGTGTTATTCCAGCAGACATGGACGTAATCCGCATCCGGATTCAGGACCAGCTGATCCTGGGACGGAATGTAGGTGAAATTGTCCGGCTCGGAGGTCGCCGCGATGCGCGCGTCCTTCAGGTATTTTTTGCCTTCCTTGTAGGCGCCGCCGGAGAAATTGCCGCTGACGATATAGTCCGCAGCCCCGGTTTTGTTGCCGAGGTTCATTGCAAGGGAGGCAAAAACGCCCGTCGCGCCGCCCTGCAGGAACAGGACTTTGTAGTTGTCCGGGATGTTCATGACCTTGCGGAGATTTGCCTCCGCACCGTTGATGATCTCATCGAACACCTTTGTGCGATGGCTCATTTCAAGCACGGACATGCCGGAACCGCCGCAGTTTAAGAGCTCGCTCTGGGCCTTCAGGAGCACTTCCTCGGGAAGCATGCTCGGGCCTGCCGAAAAGTTGTAAATTCTTCCATCAATCATAATAATCTCCTCCATTCAAAGGGCCCGGACGGGCCGGTTAAATCGCTATCATTATAGCGTTTAAGCTCTTTCTTGTCACGATGGAAATGCAGTAATTATTGTTCTTTATAAGATTCAATAAAACATATTATTTCCGACAGGCAGTCCTCAAAGGCTTCGTTGTTGTAAAATACATGCTTTACGCCCGCTTTTTTCAGATTTTCCTCCGAAAAGTCCTCGGAATCCGACATAAAGCGCCGGCAGAGCTCCAGGTAGCGCGGCTCCGCCTCCTTCCGCTCGCGGCGGACGGCGCGCTCGAGCCGGAGTCCGTCCTCGACCGCGACGTAAATGTCCACGACCCTCTCCCGCCCGAAATACTCGGCGAGTTTTGTGAAGGATTCGAGCGTTCCGATCCCCAGGTAGCTGCCTTTCGCAAGATCGATGCTCTCCGCGGAGGTATAGTAGGTCCACGGTCCGTGCACGGTGTCGTAGGTGCGCTCCTCGATCACATTTCCGCTTTCCTTCATGTTAAGGAAGGAAGCCCTGTCCGAAAAATAATAGTCGACTCCTTCTCTCTCGCCGGTCCGCATCGGCCTCGTTGTGTGGAGAACCAGGGGCATTAGGCGGGGTTCATTTTCCGAAAAATGTGCCAGCAGATTCCGGTAAAGCTTGTCCTTCCCGGTCGCGCTCTTTCCCATGATATAAAAAATGCGGTGCATTAACGAAGCTCCTTCCGGCACATCTCAAGCGATGCGGCGATGACCTGATCCATATCGTAATACTTGTACTCCCCGAGGCGGCCGCCGAAGATGATTTTTCCCTCCATGTCGGCCAGCGCCCGGTACTCCCTGTAGAGGGCACTGTTCTTCTCGTCATTGACCGGGTAGTAGGGCTCGTCACCGGGCTTCCACTCGGAGCTGTACTCGCGGGAAATGACTGTCTTCGGGATGTCCCTGCCCTCGTCATCCTTGCCGAACTCGAACCATTTATGTTCGATGATGCGGGTGAAAGGTGTCTCCCGGTCCGTGTAGTTCACGGCGGCGTTGCCCTGAAAGTTCGGGATGTCGAGAATTTCATTTTCAAAGCGGACCGACCGGTACTCGAGATTCCCGAGCGAGTAGCCGAAGTAGGCATCGATCGGGCCCGTGTAGACGACCTTGTCCGACAGTGCATCAAGTTCATGCTTGTGCTTCAGGTAGTCAACGCCCAGGCTCACCTCGATCCCGGAGAGCATGTTCGCGACCATCTCGGTGTAGCCGCCCATCGGGATGCCCTGGTAGAGCGCGTTGAAATAGTTGTTGTCAAATGTAAGCCTCACCGGCAGGCGCTTGATGATGAAGGCCGGCAGGTCCCTGCAGTCGCGGCCCCACTGCTT
>DFFD01000010.1:9529-15037 GCA_002369495.1 Lachnospiraceae bacterium UBA3785
ACTGCTTCTCGGTGTAGCCTTTGATCAGCTTCTCGTAGATGTCGCGGCCGACGAGCGAGATCGCCTGCTCCTCGAGGTTCTTCGGCTCGCCGGTGATCTCCCTACGCTGCTCCTCGATCTTCGCAGCGGCCTCCTCCGGCGTTACAACACCCCACATTTTGTTAAACGTGTACATGTTGAACGGCAGGGAGTAGAGCTCGCCCTTGTAGTTGGCGACCGGCGAGTTGGTAAAGCGGTTGAAGACCGCGAACTGCTGCACGTACTCCCAGACGTAGGGCATATTCGTGTGGAAAATGTGCGCCCCGTACTTGTGCACGTGGATATTTTCAATCTTCTCGGTGTAAATGTTTCCGGCGATGTTGGGCCGCTTGTCGACGACAAGCACGCTCTTACCGTGCTTTTTGGCTTCATGCGCGAAGACCGCTCCGTAGAGTCCGCTTCCGACGACCAGGTAATCATATTTCTTCATACAGGTTTAAACCTCCGGTATCTGCTTAGTGTCAATACGTTATTATAACACAGGGAGGGGCTGTTTCAAAGAAAAATATAATGGGTTCGGTTCCCGCCACCCACGCAAAAGGGGCGCTGCTTGCGCAGCACCCCTTTTGCGTGGACCTGGCGGGAATCGAACCCGCGTCCGAAAGCCTCTCCCTCAGAGCTTCTCCCATCACAGCCTCCCCTTTTGCATTCCCTCACATGTGCGGCAGGAGGCTTCCTCGCATGTTCGGTAGCTTCATTTTACGCCTCAGCGCTCAAAGCTTTGCGCTGATCGTTTCCCGTAATTTTGACGTCGGTGACCGGGAGTACGGGTACAACCGGGCCGACGGTCACAGCACTCAGGCCGCGACTGCTAATGTATTATCGTTAGCGTTTAATTTTAAGTTCCGGTTTTAACGCGGTCCGGCCCGCGGATGGCTTCCCTGACTTCAAAACCCCCGTCGAAACCAGTACAAGCCCTGGTTTATGGGCGGCTTTTGCCGTCATCTATATTTAATCACCCGGCCGAAATAAAGTCAAGTGAAAAAATTGTGTCCGCCATTCGCTCAGAATTTGAGCTGGCTGTTCTTGAAATCTCTCTCCGCCTCGCGCTTTGCATCCTTTTTCGCGATATCATCGCGCTTGTCGTAGAGCTTCTTGCCTTTCGCGAGACCGACCTCAACCTTCACGAGGCTGCCCTTGAAATAGACCTGCAGCGGCATCAGTGTGAATCCCTTCTCGCGGATCCTCTGCCCAAGCTTGCGGATCTCGGATTTGTGCAGCAGGAGCTTCCTCGTGCGCAGCGGGTCCTTGTTGAAGATGTTGCCCTTCTCGTAAGGCGCGACGTGCATCCCGACGATCAGCATCTCCCCGTCCCTGATTTCCACGTAGGCTTCCTTGATTGAGCACTTGCCCATGCGGATGGATTTCACCTCCGTCCCGAAGAGTTCGATACCGGCCTCGTATTTTTCTAAAATGAAATAATCATGGTAAGCCTTTTTGTTATTCGCGATCAGCTTTACGCTGTCCTTCTTATCTCCCATGGTTCCTCCTCACGGTGCAGGCGTAAAATCGATGAGCCGCCGCTCCAGATCAACGCCGGCCACAACGACCTCCATCGAATCCCCGACGCGGATCTCCCTGTGGCTCAGTCGGCCAACCATCACGCCGCGCTCCTCATCATAATGAAAATAGTCCTCGTTCAGCTTCGAGACATGCACCAGGCCCTCCGCCATGTTCGGCAGCTCGACGTAGACGCCCCAACGGACGACCGAGCTCACGATCCCGAAGAACCGTTCGCCGACCTTCTTTTTGAGGATCCGGCAGAACAGCAGCTTGTTCGCCTCGCGCTCCGCCTCGACGCCTCTTCTCTCCGCAAAGGAAGACTGCTCCGCCACTCCCGGCAGGATCTCGCGGTAGTGGCGCATCTTTTTGTCTGCATTTTCCGGATCTTCCAGGTAATCGCTGATGATCCGGTGGATCTGCAGGTCCGGATACCGCCTGATCGGCGACGTAAAATGGCAGTAATACCGCGCCGCCAGCCCGAAATGGCCGTCACACTTCGTCGAATACCTCGCCTGCTGCATCGACCGCAGGATCATCTGCGAGGCCATCGCCTCCTCGGGCCGCCCGGAAAGCGATTCGACCGCCTTCTGGACATCCCGGGGCGTCAGCTTCTGCCCCTTCTTCTCGATCGTACCGCCGCAGCGCCGCACAAAGGCGATCATGCTTTCCGTCTTCTCCTCGTCCGGTTCCTCGTGGATCCGGTAGACGAACGGGGCGTTATTCCTGAAATACTCCTCCGCCACGGTCTCATTGGCCGCCAGCATGAAATCCTCGATCAGCTTCGTCGCGCAGTCCGCGTGTTCGGGCACCGCATCGACCGGCTCATCGTCCGCATCAAAGAGAAAGTGCGGTTCCGGAAAATCAAAATCGATCGCCCCTCTCGCCTTCCGCCGCGTCCTGAGCTTCTCCGCGAGTTCATTCATGGAGGTGAGCATCGGAAGAACGTCGGCGTATCGGCCGGCGAGGTCGGGGTCTTCATTTTCAAGAAGTGCCTTCACATCCGGGTAGGTCATGCGGTGGTCAACGCGGATCACGCTCTTTACGATCCGGTGATAGCGCATGCGGCCGGCAAGGTCAAACTCCATGAGGACAGACAGAGTTAGCCGGTCTTCCTGTTCAGCGAGCGAACAGATCCCGTTTGAGAGCCGTTTCGGCAGCATCGGAATCACCTTATTGCCGAGATAAACCGAGGTGCCGCGCTTTAGCGCCTCGCGGTCGATCGCCGAGCTCTCCGGGACATAGTGAGATACGTCCGCGATGTGGACTCCCAGAAGATACCCGTCCGAAAGCCGCTCAAGGCTCACCGCGTCGTCGAGATCCTTCGCGTCGGGTCCGTCGATCGTGACGGTCAGATGCTTCCGAAAATCCTCCCGGCCGATAAGGTCCGCCTCGGAAATCTCCTCCGGAATGCTGTCGGCTTTCATAAGGACATTCTTCGGGAACGCCGAGGGAATGCCCATCTCCTCCGCGAGCTCCAGAACGTCCGTGACCGGTTTTGTTATCGTTTCGTAGATCTTTTTCATATCTTTTCACACGAAAAGCCCCTGCAGCAGCTGCAGAGGCCTATTTTACCGAATTCTTTGTGCATCCCGATTCAGTTCAGGAAATTCATGACCAGAACGACGGAGAGAACGAAGAACAGCACCGCCATGATCCTGGTCGCCTTCTCAAGCGCACCTTCCATGGAGCGGCCCTTGTTCTGACCCCAGTAGGTCTCAGCCGCGCCGGCGATGGCGCCGAGGCCGGCACTCTTTCCTTCCTGCATAAGAACGACAACGGTAAGGCCGATGCAGTCAATCACATAGATGATCGAAAGTACGATTTTTAAGATTTCCATAAGGCACTCCTCAGTATCGATTTTGCAAAAACACACGCCTATTATAGTAACACTGTTTTCTGAATTGTGCAAGTGCTAAATCAAAATAATTGTGTTTCTTACGAGAACCGGCACTCCACATCCTCATTCTCTTCCATCACGTCCTCCAGCATATGCCGGAACGCGCTCGCGTAGGCCCCGAGCGCTTCCTCCGCATCCCGAAAATGCAGAAACCATATCCTGCACGGCTCCATCGGCTCCGTCAAAACATCGTAGAGCGCGTCGAGGTTGTTCCCGTACCACACCGGGAGCGGCAGTTCCATCCGGAGCCGTCTGTGCAGGTCGTTCCTGTCAATGAGATTTTCAAGATCGACCGTGTATTCCTGAACTTTTTTCTCAGTCATCCTTTATTCCTCCCCGTAAAGCAGCGTGAAGCTCGCATAATGGTCATCCGTGTAGTAGATCCGGCCGTCGTCCGAGTAGACGATGCGTTTCGCCCCTCTCTTCTTCTTATGGAGCGTGTCTATGTCGCACTCGTGATAGTTTCCGTCGGGCAGCAGTCCTTCATAGTTGCCGTAGCGGTCGCCGCCGATGCAGTACCCGTAGGCGTAGTCGTCGAGCCCGCCTCCGCTCCAGCCGAGCTTCTTAGCATCCTTCTTGGTCATGAAATTCTGCGGCAGCTCCCCGTACTGATGAAGATAGAGGGCGACATCCTCCTTCGATGTGTAGGTGCCGTCGGGGTCGAGCAGGTCTTCATTTTCCGGATTGGGCGCGGGCTCAGCAGTCGGTTCCGGCGTCGGCGTTTCGGTCGGTGCAGCGGTCGGTTCCGGTGTCGTTGTTTCGGTCGGCGCCGCACTCTCAGCCGGTTCGGGAGCCGGCGTATCGGTAATCACCGCGAGGGATACTGTCTCCTCAGGCTTCTGCCCGCCCCGCGCGCATCCGACAGCGGTGAGCGACATGAAGACGGCAAGCAAAAGCGCTGCGAGCCTGAATTTAATGGCGAGTTTTTTCATGACTGTTTCCTCCGTCACTTTCTGCAATCTGCTGTTAACAGTATAGCAGATTTCGCGAGATTGTAGTACACTAATGTAACAGATTCCGCAAAGTATGGCTGGCACCGGCAACGGTCCCGGCATTAAGGAGACATCAATATGATCAAAATCGACCTTATCACCGGCTTTCTAGGCTCGGGCAAAACCACTTTCTTAAAACAGTACGCCGCTTACTGGCTCCGGCAGGGCTTTAAGATCGGCATCCTCGAAAATGATTTCGGCGCCGTCAACGTCGACATGATGCTCCTTGAAGACCTTCTCGGCGACAACTGCGATCTTGAGATGATCGCCGGAGGGTGCGACTACGACTGCCATGTCCGCCGGTTCCGAACAAAGCTCATTTCTTTTGCGATGATGGGGGTGGACCACGTGCTGGTGGAGCCTTCCGGCATTTTTGACGTGGATGAGTTCTTCGACATCCTCCGCGAGGAGCCGATTGACGGCTGGTACGAGATCGGAAGCGTCATCGCCATCGTGGACGCCCGCCTTGAGGAGGATCTGAGCGAGGAGTCTGAGTACCTGCTCGTCTCCCAGACCGCCGAGGCCGGGCAGGTGATCCTGAGCCGCACCCAGGAGGCCTCCCCTAAGGAGATTGAGCGGACCGTCTCCCACCTGAACCGGGCGATGGAGCGCTTTCTCTGCTCCCGCCGCTTCGGAAATGACATCCTCGCGAAAGACTGGAAGGACCTCACCGACGACGATTTCGCCGCCATCGGGGCTGCCGGCTGCCGTCCTGAGGCCCACGTGAAGCTCCCGGTCTCCGACAGTAGCAGCTTCAGTTCGGTCTACTGCTTCAACGTTCATCTGAGTCCGGAGGAGCTCCGCAGCCGGGTTTCCTCCCTCATGAAAAATGAAACCCTCGGCCGCGTCTTCCGCGTTAAGGGGTTTGTCCGCGACGGTGACGCATGGGCGGAGCTCAATGCGACCGGCCGTGATATCACATTGAAACGCGTCCCCGCGGGCCAGGAGATCGTGATCGTGATCGGCGAGTCCCTCGACACCGCCGGGATCTACCGCCATTTCGGGATCGCCGCCTCCTCTATCGCCGACATCCGCCTCTGATTCAACGCGTTCGGGGACGGTTCTCCTCCGCGGAGA
>DFFD01000017.1 GCA_002369495.1 Lachnospiraceae bacterium UBA3785
GGTAGCGGTGGTACTGCTCCATGCAGGTGATTCGTGCAGGGACGGTTCTTTGAGGCTGCCTTGCGGCAGCTTCCTGAGAACCGTCCCCTTCTCTCGAGGAACCTGTCCTCCACAGCGCGCGCAGGTCCTCGATGGAGGCGCCGGCCGGTGTCTCGCAGGCGACCGGAAAGCCGCGGCGGGCCCACTCGATCGCGACATCCGCGCTGTGGGCTTTGTCGACGGCGGTCACGACGAAGTCCGGGTTCATGGTTAGGCAGGCTTCCTTCGAGGTGAAGGCGTAGGCGCCGGTTTTTGCGCGCATGAGGGCGGCCTTCTCCTCGGAGCGGCAGTAGTAGACGGCCCTGAAGAAATCGGGGTATGCGGCGGCGATGCGGCCGTAGAATTCGGCTCTCCAGCCGGAGCCGACGATGAGGTAGGTGAGGGGGGACATGGGATACCTCCTTTTTGCATAAAAATGAGAGAAATAGTATAAGTAAGGGGGTGCCACACCGCAGCTGCGGGAACTCTATTTAAATCTTTACTCCATGCCCTTCGTGAAGTCTTGAATTTATTCGGTATCTTCCGGTGGGAATGAAGACCTCGCTTCGTTCGTCGTCGAACCCGAGATAGTCTGAATGAACCGGGAATGGGAGTACATTTTCTTACCGAATTTCATTATGACGGCATTTTCCCTTGTTGTCATTATACCTGCTTTTTGGCCTCATATCAAGCGAAGCGCGGCTGGGTAAAAACGGAAATATCGGTTTGCTTCTGGAAAATATTTTCAAGAACATGTATCTTTTTGATGACTATATGCTCTAATAATTAAAGGAGGTGATGACGTACGGATGATTTTGATAAGCTCTGTCTGGAGAGCCAACCGAAAGTATATCGCTATCTTTTATCTCTTTCGCACGATGAATCGGTGGCAGAAGAATTGACGGCTGAGACCTTTTACCAGGCATTCCTGCACATCGAACAATTTCGGGGTGAGTGCAGTATAGATACATGGCTATGTAAAATTGCTCGCAACGCTTTTTTTAAGGAACAAAAGAAGCGAAATAGATTTGTACAACTGGAGTCTCTTCCGGAGATAGCTGATGAGAGGAATATTTTCGACCGGTTAAGCAATAGGGAGAAGATACTGAAAATCTTTAAGTGCCTGCATATTTTGAGTGAACCATATAAAGAAGTTTTCATGTTAAGGCTGTTTGGTGAATTGAGTTTCAGTGAGATTGCAGGGATTTTCAGCAGAACAGAATCGTGGGCGAAAGTCACATTTTATCGAGCTAAAGAGAAAATAATAAGAAAAATGGAGAAAGAATATGAAGATTAGTTGTTCAATTGCAGAGGATCTTCTGCCTTTGTATGTGGATGAGAGCTGCTCACAGGACAGTAAAATTGCGTTGGAAGACCATCTTGCCGAATGTTCTTCGTGCCGGGAAAAATATAAACGCATGAAGGTACACGATTTATCTAACGGAAGAAGTACAATATCCGATACAAGAACCGTAAGTATGGTGTCTTATGCCAGAAAGGTGAGGTGTTATCGGAGATTTCTCAGAGTCTTGATCCTGGTGACAATAATTATACTTGCTTTTTTAATGTCTGTCCTCGGCAGGGCTTTTTCTATCATGCAGCATCAGCGAACGACACCGGTGACAGACATTGAGGAGGGCACTTGCAATCTGACCTTGTCAGACTTTGTGTGCACTGTTGAGGAAGCAGAGGAACTTTCTATTTTTACGAACTCGACACAGATTGTCGTGACCGTGACTGCTGGGACTGATTTTTCAGGAAGCATTATCCTGAGAAAAACGAATCAGAAAAATGAAAGAATCATGCTGGGCAAGATCAGTAACAAGTACCCTACATGTGTGTTTACGAATTTGATACCAGAGAGCCGGTATGGGATCAGCTTTGAGGGAGTTCCATCAGGAAGTGTGAGGCTAAGTGGGGATGTCAGCTTCTGGCGGGCGGTTTGGATGGTCTTGACGGACATCATATGAATAGTGCATGAACATTCTCTGTGAGTGTAAGAACAACTTTCGAATTTGTGCATAAGAGCTTTGTGGAGGTGGTTGTATGTAGCATGGAAAGTATGAAGATAGTAAGCATGCAAGAAATAATGACCGAATTGAAGATTAGATAACTGAAAGGAATTACTATAAAAAAAATATTAGTGATTTTAATTGTAACTGTCTTAGTAGTTTGTATATTTCCGGTTTCTGTTTTTGCCGGGGATGAAAGGCTGGGATGTAACTATGGGACTCCGGTTGGTGTGGTTGTTGAAACGACCGAAGAATCTTTGATATCCCAATATGATTTTTCCAGCTCATTGATGCAGCATCAGCGCGGACTGGTTGATCTGTCTCAGGGTTATAGTTCATTTGTAATCGGAACCCTTAATTCGGATGCCACGTATACGACAGACACCTATAATATTACAAAAAGTACTATTAAAATTGGGTTGGAAAGTTTCTCCGGAGCGTCACAGCATATAAAGGTGACACTTTATAAGAGTACAGGGGAGAGTGTTGCTGTCAGTGTGATCTCGGTTCCCGTGTCAAATCCTGCAAATGAGTCAACTACATATGTATCTTTTACAAATCTAGATACATCGTATGATTACTATGCAGTAATAAAAAATGTAAGCACTACCCAGAGCGGACTGCTTTTAGGAATTGCAAAGCAAGTATAGTCTATAGTTAGACTCGCAAAAATGAAGATTGATTTAAGCTATGTACAAATTCGCCTAAAAAAGTAACTATTCGACAGTCCATTCGCAGGCGCTTCGCCTTGCAAAACCTATGTTTTCGTGGGACGCTGAACAGCTAACAAATAAGTAAAAGAAAGAGCCGCCAGGTATATGACCACCTGGCGGCTTGCTTATTTACATGAATTGAAAGAATAGAAAATGCAAATCCTGTTGTCCAAGCTGACTAAAGGGTGCTATAGTTTACTTGGAATAGTTTCTCAAAAGCAGGTGAGGAAAATGAACAACTTTATCCCCGTAACCGACATCGCAAGTCCGGAGCTCGACATCTACGCCCGGCTCTCCGAAAACCAGCTCTTCCACATCAATGAGCCCGGACCGGGCCTCTTCATCGCGGAGAGCCCTAAGGTGATCGGGCGGGCGCTTGCGGCCGGGTGCGGGGCGGTTTCATTTTTGATAGAAGAGCGGCAGCTCACCGCGGAGGCGGAGGAAGTGCTCGCAAAATGCCCGGACGTCCCGGTCTACACCGCTTCGGAGGAGGTCTTCCGGCAGCTGACCGGCTTTGTCTTAACCCGCGGGATGCTGGCGGCCATGAAAAGGCCCGAACGGCCCTACTGGGAGGCGCTCGCGGCGGATAAGCGGCGCATCGCGATCCTCGAGCACGTCGTGAACCCGACCAATGTCGGGGCGATCTTCCGGTCGGCGGCAGCTCTTAATGTGGACGCGGTGCTCATCACGACGGACTCGGCGGACCCTTACTACCGGCGGGCAGCCCGGGTCTCCATGGGGACGGTCTTCCAGGTGCCCTGGACCTATCTCCCGGAAAATGAATGGCCGGAAAAAGCCCTTATGAAGCTTAGAAAGCTGGGCTTTGCCTCGGCGGCGCTTGCGCTAAAGGATGACTCGGTGTCGATCGACGATCCGGCACTCAAAAAGGAGGAAAAGCTCGCGCTCATTCTTGGAACGGAGGGAGACGGGCTTAATGCCGTAACGATCGAGGGGTGCGATTACACGGTGAAGATCCCGATGCGGGGCGGCGTGGACTCGCTCAATGTCGCGGCGGCTGCGGCGGTGGCGTTCTGGGAGATGAGGTAATTCTCCAGAAGAAAGGTTTTTGAATGGGTTTCATTTTCTCGTATCTGAAGAAATACATAAGGGCCATCACGGGTACGATGGCGGTCAAGCTCGTCGGGACCGGCATGGAGCTCCTGATCCCCTATGTCCTCGAGCACATGATCGACCACGTCGTCCCGACCAGGGAAGTTAAAAGCGTCCTTGCCTGGGGCGCGATTATGCTCCTGCTCGCGGCCATCGTGCGGTTTCTCAATGTGGGCGCGAACCGGCTCTCCGTGAAGGTCGCCCGGGACGCGGCCGAGGACATCCGCCGGGACCTCTTCCACAGGTCCCTCAACCTCTCGAGCAGCCAGGTGGACAAATTTACGCTGCCTTCGATCATCTCCCGGATGACCTCCGACACCTACAACGTCCAGAACTTCATTCAGTCCGTCCAGACCATCGGGATCCGGGCGCCGATCATGCTGGTCGGGGGCATTTTCGTGACTCTCCGGATGGACCGGGGGCTTGCGATGATCCTCTGCGTGACCGCACCGATTATGATCGCCTTTGTCGTCCTGGTCTCCCGCTACGGGATCCCGCTCTACGACACGGTCCAGAAGAAGATGGACGTGATCGTCCGCATCATGCGGGAAAATATCACCGGCGTCCGCGTCGTAAAAGCCCTCTCCCGGGAGGAGCACGAGAAGGCGAGGTTTGGCCGGGCCAACGACGAGGCTGTGAGAAGCGATATACGGGCCGGCATTACGATGTCGCTGCCGGGGCCGTTTGTTTCATTTTCCTTAAATATCGGCCTCACGGCGATCGTCTGGTTCGGCGCGCAGCGGGTGAACGCGGGCGTCACGGAGCCGGGCGTTATTCTGGCATTTCTCACCTATTTCAACATGATCCTCATGGGCGTCATGGGCTTAAACCGCATCTTCATGCTGATGTCCAAGGCCAACGCCTCCGCGAACCGCATCGCGGGCGTGGTGCGTGAGGAGGAGACGCTCGCCGTGCTTTCGGAGGCGGAGGCGCCGCGGACGGGTGAGGACGGATATATCATTTTCGACCATGTGACCTTCCGCTATGACCCCGAGGAGGGGAGCATAAAGAGCCGGGAGAAGTTTGCCGGCGAGGAGCGGGAGGATGCGCTTTCGGACATCTCGTTTTCCGTGAAGAAGGGCGGTTCGCTCGGTATCATCGGGGCAACCGGGTCCGGCAAGTCGACGATCGTGAGGCTCCTCATGCGGTTTTACGACCCCGCGGAAGGGAGAATCTTCATCGGCGGGCGGGACGTCCGGACCTATGAGAAGGACGAGCTGCACCGGCTTTTCGGGGTGACCCTGCAGAACGACGCGATCTTCGCGGACACGATCCGGACGAACATCGCCCTCGGGCGGGATATCTCCGATGAGGAAATGAAAACCGCCGCAAAAAGCGCGCAGGCAGCCGAATTCATCGCCAACTACAGGAAGGGGTTCGAGCACAAAAGCGAGATCCACGGGGCGAATTTCTCCGGCGGGCAGAAGCAGCGGATCCTGATTTCCCGCGCGCTGGCCGCGCGGCCGCCGATCCTCATCTTTGACGACGCCTCGAGTGCCCTCGATTACCGCACGGACGCGGAGGTCCGGAAGGCAGTGCGGGAGGAGTATGCCGGGACGACGGAGATCGTGATCGCCCAGCGGGTGAGCTCCCTCATGGGGCTCGATGAGATCCTTGTGCTCGCCGACGGGAAGATCATCGGGAAGGGCACCCACGGGGAGCTCCTTCGCACCTGTCCGGAATACCGGGACATCGCAAGGTCCCAGATGGGGGAGGTGGGCTGATGGCAAGACGCGACTCCATTATGACCAAACCGAAGGATACCCGGGGGACGCTCGTGCGGGTTCTCGCCTATTTTAAGAGTTTTGTCGGGATCATGGCGGCGGTTTTCATTTTATGTATTGTCTCGAACGTGCTCTCGCTGCTGGGGCCGTCGCTTGCCGGGCGGGCGATCAATGCCGCGGCGGCCGGCCCGGGCAAAGTGGACCTTGAAACGGTAAAATATTACGCGGTCCGGATGCTCCTCTGCTACGGGGCCTCGTCGATCCTGGCGGTGCTCATCAGCGTGACCATGACGGCGGTCTCGCGGCACCTCATGCGGAAAATGAGAAACGACGTCTTTCATAAGCTCACCCGCCTGCCCGTCAGCTTCTTCGACAAAAATCAGGCCGGCGACATCATAAGCCGCGTCTCCTACGACATCGACGTGATCGGAACCTGCATGGCGGCCGACGTCACGCAGATCCTGACCAGCACGGTGACGGTTGCGGGTGCATTTTTCATGATGGTCTATATCTCGGTGCCGCTCGCGGCGGTCGTGCTCTTCACGATCCCGGTCGCGGTGATCTATACGACCCGGATGCGGAAGATCACGCAGCCGCGGTTTGTGAAGCGGTCGAAGAACTACGGGATCATGAACGGCTTCGTCGAGGAGATGATGTCGGGGCAGACGACGATCCAGGCCTACGCCTACGAGGACAATGTCGCGGAGCAGTTCCGGGAGATCAACAAAAATGCCGCCGACGGCTACTACGACGCCCAGTACCACGCGGTGACGATCGGCCCGACGATGGGATCGATCAACAACGTCTCTCTCTCCATCATCGCGATTCTGGGCTCCCTTCTTTACATGTACGAGCTGATCACGCTGGGGGATATCTCGTCGTTTGTGCTCTACTCGAGGAAATTTTCGGGGCCGATCAATGAGATCGCGAACATCATCAACGAGCTCTTCTCGGCACTTGCGGCCGCGGAGCGCGTCTTCAACCTCCTCGACGAGGCGGAGGAGACGCCTGATAAGATCGGCGCGAAGACGCTTCGGGACATCGACGGAAATGTCCGCATGGAGCACGTGAAATTCGGCTACGAGAAGGACCGGACGGTCATCCGTGACCTCTCCTTCAGGGCGGAGGCCGGAAAAATGGTCGCGATCGTCGGCCACACTGGGGCCGGCAAGACCACGATCATCAATCTCCTGATGCGGTTCTACGACGCGGACGAGGGGTTCATTTCCATTGAAAATGAAGAGATCCGGGAC
>DFFD01000246.1 GCA_002369495.1 Lachnospiraceae bacterium UBA3785
CGCCCGTTCAGGATGATCCATAAAATAAAAAATAATAAAGCCATATCTGCCTCCTTGCCAAGCCAGCAAACTGTATTGTAGCACAACAGAAGGAAAATGCAAGTACAACAAAAACAACCGCTTTACAAAGAAGCAGCTGTATTTTCGTCATTTTAACGATTGATTTTCCGGTGCCTTCTGGCATAATGAAGACGCAAAGAAAGGAGAACACTGCTTTGATCTTAGATTACCAGAACGCGAAAAAACTCGGCGAGCACGCAAAGAGAAGGGCTGCCCTCTCCGGGCAGAGCCCCTACCTGCCCGCGCTTGATGATTTCCTGAATCCCACCGACATCGCATCGGAGGAGCCCCTCGGCATCCTTGAGGTCCCGCTCGACCTCTTCGCCGGAACGCGCACGCGCGGGCGCCAGAACGCCTTCGCCTGCAATTTCATGCCCCTTCTCGGCGACAACTCGGAGTTTGCCCTCAAATGGGCCCACCTCTACGACGCCCAGATCAGCGAAGGCCTCCGCGACCCGGTCAAGGCCTACGAATATCTCGGCCGCTACTACGTCGAGGAGGGCAACAAGCGCGTATCCGTCATGAAATATCTGCGCGCCTACTCGATCCACGCCTCCGTCATCCGCCTCGTCCCGAAGAAGACCGATGAAAAACACATCCTTGCCTACTACGAATACATGGATTTCTACAAGGTGACCGGGCTTAACGGGTTTTTATTTTCCGAACCGGGAAGCTACAAGCGCTTCGCGGAGATCTTCGGGCAGAACATGAAGACCCCCTGGCCGGAAGCCCTCGTCGAGGATATCAAAAACTCGTTCAGCATCTTCCAGGAGGTCTATGCGCACAAGGGAGGCGTCGAATACCTCCGCGCGGAGGACGCTTTCCTTATTTATATCGGCATCTATCCGATGCAGCAGATTGAAGATGAAGACCGCTCCGTCCTTGAAAAGCGCATGAGCCGCGTCTGGAACGAGTTCCGGACAAACGCGACCCAGGCCATCCGCCTCGTGGAGAGCCCGGTCAGTGGCAAATCCGCCGAGGACCTGGCTGCCGGGAGCAATGCACCTGCCCTCGTCAAACTTCTCACGGGCTCTCCCGCCTACACGAGGGCCAATCCGATGCGGATCGCGTTCATCTACGAGCGCTCCCGCGAGAATTCCAACTGGGTCTACTCCCACGAGCTCGGGAGAAACCAGCTTGAGTCGACCTTCAAGGGCGTCGTCGAGACTATTTTCTTCGAGAACTGCGACACCGACGAGGAAGTCCGGCGTGCCCTGGGCGCCGCGATCGAGGATAAGGACGAGGTCATCTTCACGACCTCCCCGTCCATGATGAAGGAAGCGCTTGCCGCCGCCCTCGATCATCCGGAAGTGCGCATCCTGAACTGCTCCGTCAACCTCCAGGTCAACGCGGTCCGTTCCTACTATGCGCGCATGCACGAGGCGAAGTTCCTGATGGGAGCGGTCGCCGCCGCCATGTCCGAGAATCACCTGATCGGCTACCGCGCGGACTACCCGCTCTACGGCACGATCGCGGGGATCAATGCATTTGCGATCGGGGCCGCCATGGTCGACCCGTTCTGCAAGGTGAAGCTCGTATGGTCCGGCAAGGACGAGGAAGGCTGGGAAAATGAACTTCTCGCCTCCGGCGTCCGCGTGATCTCCGGCCCGGACTTCATCCGCCCGGAGGACCCCGGCAGGCGCTACGGCGTCTACAAGATCGAGGACAACGGCTCCGTCAGCAATCTGGCCGCCCCGATCCTCGACTGGGGCCGCTACTACACCCTGATCGTCGAGAGCATCCTGAACGGCAGCTACGACAACCGAGAGCTCTCCCAGAAGGACATCTCGACCGGCTACTGGTACGGCATGTCCGCCGGCGTCATCGACATCATCCTCGGCCGCGGCCTGCCTTACTACACAAAGAAGATGGCCGGCATGCTCCGCGAGGGGATCCGCAGCGGCCGCACGAGTCCCTTCGACGGGGAGATCCGCAGCCAGGCCGGGACCGTCAAGAGCGCCGACTCCGCCCGCCTCTCCTACAAGGAGGTGATCACTATGGATTACCTGAACGACAATATCATCGGCACCATCCCCAAGGTCAGCGAGATCGCGGACAAGGCGAAGGAGACGGTGCAGGCGATCGGCGTTCCGAGCGCGGTGGAGGACGAATAAAGCATGAAGATTCTCGCCATCGCCGACGAGGAGGATAAGCTCCTCTGGGACTTCTTCGACCGGGAATACTTAAAAGACGTCGACCTGATCCTCTCCGCCGGAGATCTCAAGCAGTCCTACCTCGAATTTCTGGTCACCATGACCAGCTGTCCCCTGCTCTACGTCCACGGGAACCACGACAAGACCTACGTGATGAACCCGCCCGAGGGCTGTGTCTGCATCGAGGAAAAAGTGTTCAACTACCGCGGGCTCAGGATCCTGGGCCTCGGCGGTTCGATGCGCTACAAGTCCGGTCCTTACATGTACAACGAGTCTGAGATGGCGCGGCGCGTCCTTAAAATGCAGCCCTCCATCGCCCTGAGAAACGGCTTCGACATCCTGCTCGCCCACTCTCCCGTGCGCAACTACGGAGATCTGAACGACCTGCCGCACGTCGGCTACGTCTGCTTCGACCGCCTTCTCACGCAGTGGAAACCCTACATGATGATCCATGGGCACGTGCACAAGGCTTACGGGCATTTTGTGGCCGAGCGCGAGCACCCGTCGGGAGCCCGCCTCGTCAACGCCTGCGGGCACCGGATCCTCGAGATCCCCGAGACCGCCTATCCCCGGACAGGCAAAACCGGATCGCCGCTCTATGACCTCTATACCGTCCTCACGGCCGGGAAAAACCGCATTTAGACCTTGCGGACCTTCCTGTCCCAGGTGAAGAGGCCGTTGATCTCCTCCTCGATGTCCGAGACCTGCGTGTAGACGGCCCCGGAGAGACCCCCTCTCTCAAGAGAGGCGATCTTCTCCTGAACCTCGCGGAACTTTCCGGCAAACTCTTCCTCAGAAGAGATTGCGTTGTAACCGTAGACATTGTCCGACGTTATATGTCCGGGAACGCCCAGCGTCATTCCTCCGTATTCGGAGATGACGGCGGCGCGTTTCCGGGCATTTTTAATGCGCTCCTCCGGGACAGTAAGATCCCTGAAATAGTTGTGGATGCTGATAAAATCGCCCGCGCCGCAATCGAACCAGCCGCTCGTGGCGTCAATCGGTCTTGAAGCGTCGAACCTTCGGATATAGTCCGTCAGCGCGGAGGCGGAGAACTGCCCCCAGCCCTCGTTGAAGAGAGTCCAGATTCCCAGGGAAGGGACATTTTTAAGGAGCTGCACCGTGCCCTTCACCTCGCGGACAAACTCCTGCCGGCCTGCCTTGCCCGGGCGGCCGGACGCAGAGGCGGACCAGCCTTTCATTGTCTGGAAGGAAGTCAGCGCCGTCGGAAGCCAGGTGAGGCGCGGCGTGGAATAAGTCTCCCCGCCGTTCACCATGTCCTGGATCACGATCACGCCCAGACGGTCGCACTCCGCGTACCAGGTGAGCGGCTCGATCTTGCAGTGCTTCCGGATACAGTTGAAACCGGCCTCCTTCATGCCCCTGATATCGAAGAGAAATGCCTCCTCCGCCGGCGGCGTGAGCAGGCTCTCCGGCCAGTAACCCTGGTCGAGCACGCCGTTTAAGAAATATGGTCTGTGATTGAGGCAGAACCTCATCTTCCCGTGACCGTCTTCCTCGACCGTGAAAGCCCGCATGCCCGCATAGCTCATGACGCGGTCCTTTGCGGAGCCGCAGGCCAGCTCTATGGCAAGATCGTACAGGAACGGGTCCTCGGGGCTCCACAGACGGCAGGCAGGGACCGGCGCAGCAAGGGATATCTCTCTCCGCTCCGGGGAGACAGATCCGTTCACGCTTACCCGGGATACTTCCCTGCCTTCCGTCAGCACCGCAAGAGAAGCCGTGCAGGGAGTCTCCCCGGCGATCCCCTCCGCGCTGAGGACCACCTTTATCTCCTCCCGGTCGATGTCCGGCAGGATTTCCAGCAAACTTATGTAAACTTCCGGGACATGCTCCAGCCACACGGTCTGCCAGATCCCGCTCTGGGCGGTATAGTACATGCCGCCGGGCGAGAGCTTCTGCTTGCCCCGCGCATGGAAGGACGTATCGCTCACATCCCGGACTCTCACCTCGAGGGTATTCTCTCCGTCTTTCACAAATCCGGTCACGTCGATCGAAAACGGCAGGAAGCCGCCCATGTGGTAACCGGCCTTTCTCCCGTTCACGTAGACGCAGCACTCCTGGTCGACCGCCCCGAAATGAAGCAGAGTCCTCCCCTCCTCTTCCGGAACGGAAAATGTGCGCCGCAGTAAAAGCAGCTCATCCGGCATAAGCTGCCTCCTGACGCCCGAGAGCAGGGTCTCCGGCGAAAACGGCACGAGGATCTTCCCGTCCGCTGTCCACGGCCCGGCCTCCTTCGGAAAACGGGTGTGACCCTTTCTGTCCGCCCCCTCCGGGAGCTTTGCAAACGCGTACTCCCACCACCCGTTCAGGATCTGCATGCTGCCGCGCTCCATCTGCGGCCGCGGGTATCCGGACAGCGGCACATAGTCCGCCTCCTTCGCCTCTTTTCTGACCTCCTCTCCCCAGACTGTCAGAAGCTGTCTCTTTTTCGTCTTTTTCCGGCCCGGCTGAAGCGAACCAAGCATCCTTAAAATCGCCGCCATCGCGCATCTCCTCCGCTTCTCAATCGAACATTTGTTTTGTTTTTTACTATACTCCGCTTCCCCGCATTTGTCAAGACTCTTCGGAAAATGAAACCATCCCGAACCTTTTCACCTCTGCCTCCGGCTTGCTATTTCCGCGTAAATCTGGTACTCTGTAACTGTATACCACGCATGCCTCCGGGCGCCCTCCATGAGGGTGCGGAACGGCTGCGATCACATAAAAGAGCCTGCCGAAGCAGGCCCGGACCGGCCGCGGAAAGCGGCGGAAGCATTTTAAAAAAGAGGAGGAATTCCGACATGAGCACTTCGTTTGAATCCGTTTACAAAAAGCTTCAGAACGGCAGCGACGTCCGCGGAAGCGCCATCGCGACCGAGACCGAGCCGCTGAACCTGACCGGGGAGATCGCCTCGGAGATCGCGGCATCCTTCGTGGACTTCATGGAGAAGAGAACCGGCAAAAAGAGGCAGGATCTCCGCCTCGGCGTCGGCCATGACAGCCGCCTCACCGCAGAGATCATGAAAGCAGGCGTTCTCGCCGGTTTTGCCGGCACGCAGGGCTTTGACTGCGGGCTTGTCACGACGCCGGCGATGTTCATTTCCACCGTGCTCCCGGAGAGCAATTTCGACGGTGCGGTCATGATCACGGCCTCCCATCTTCCGTTCAACCGCAATGGCCTCAAGTTCTTCACACGCGAGGGCGGCCTTGAGAAGACGGACATCACGGAGATCCTCAAAGGCGCGGCCGAGATCCACGATGCGGGTCTTACGCCGAAGGCTGACGGAATCACTTTCCCCGCTTTTGACCTCGTAACCCTCTACTCAAATCACATGATGGACATCATCAAGAAGGAAGTAAACGCCGGCGACTACGAGAAGCCGCTCGCCGGCCTCCGCATCGCGGTCGACTCCGGCAACGGCGCATCCGGCTTCTTCGCCTCCCGCATACTGGTCCCGCTCGGCGCGGACATCACGGGCAGCCGCTATCTCGAGCCGGACGGTCATTTCCCGAACCATGTCCCGAATCCCGAAAATAAGGACGCTATGGCCGCCATCCGCGAAGCCGTTCTTACTTCCCATGCGGATCTCGGCGTCATCTTCGACTGCGACGGCGACCGCGGCGCGGCTGTCTTTGCGGACGGGACCGAGGTCAACCGCAACGCACTCATCGCACTTATGTCCGCGATCCTGAAGCCCGCCCATCCGGACGCGGTCATCGTGACGGACTCCGTCACCTCCGACGAGCTGCAGGCCTTCATTGAAAATGAACTGCACCTGACCCACCTACGCTTCAAGCGCGGCTACAAAAATGTCATCAACAAGGGCATCGAGCTCACGAAGGAGGGCGAAGACTGCCCGCTCGCGATCGAGACGTCCGGCCACGGGGCTCTCGCGGAGAACTACTTTTCCGATGACGGCGCTTACCTCTGCGTGAAGATCATCTGCGAGATGGCCCGCTTAAAGAAGGACGGCCGCCGCATCGAGGAGCTCATCGAGAAGCTCGGCTATCCGGCCGAGGAGCGTGAGGTCCGCCTCAGCATCGCCGGGGACAATTTCGCCGACTACGGCAGGGCAATGCTGGACGACTTCACCGCCTTCGCGAAGGAGCGCGACGACTTCACGATCGTGACGCCGAACTACGAGGGCGTCCGGATCGCCTTCGACGACGAGGAGGTCAAGGGCTGGATGCTCGTCCGCCTCTCCCTCCACGATCCGGTGATCCCGATCAACATCGAGTCGAAGGCCAAGGGCGGGGTCGACGTGATCCTTGACAGGGTCCGCCCGTTCTTTGCGAAGTACGACAGGCTCTCTGCACTCTAATTTTCAACGCACAGGGACGGTTCTTCGCGGAGGGGGACGGTTCTGCGCAGCGCAGAACCGTCCCCCTCCGCGAAGAACCGTCCCCTCTCAAATTTCACCTCACATCCTGATCTCCGGCGTATCCTTCACATCAATATCCTCCAGAAACAATATACGCGCGATTGGAAAAGAATTTTAAGAAATGACAGGAGTAACACAATGAAAGAAATGATGATACAGCAGGTTATGACGGAGCCGAAAAATATCATTTTCCGGAAGATCGCCGTTCCTGAACCGGGTCCCGACCAGGTTCTGGTAAAAATCAAGAAAATCGGCATCTGCGGCAGCGACATCCACGTCTACCACGGAACCCACCCTTACACGTCCTACCCGGTAACTCAGGGACATGAGGTATCCGGCGAGATCGTCAGGCTGGGCGAGTACGTGAAGGATCTCACCGTCGGCCAGCGGATCACGATCGAACCGCAGGTGTTCTGCGGGAGATGCCATCCCTGCCTTCACGGAAAATACAACCTCTGCGAGCACCTGAAGGTCATGGGCTTCCAGACCACCGGTACCGCCAGCGAGTATTTCGCGGTGGACGCCTCCAAAGTGACGCCGCTGCCCGATGGAATGACCTGGAGCGAAGGCGCGATGATGGAGCCGCTTGCGGTGACCGTCCATGCAGCGAAGCGCTTTCCGGATCTTAAAGGCGCCAAAACCGTCGTCTTAGGCTGCGGCCCGATCGGCATTCTGCTCGCCCAGTCCCTGAAGGCTCTCGGCGCGGACAAGGTTCTGGTGACCGATATCTCCGACACCCGTCTTGAGCTCGCAAAGAGCGTCGGTGCGGATTACGCGTTCAACACGCTCCACAAGGATTTCGGCGAGGCCATGCTCGAGGCTTACGGTCCCGACAAGGCGGACGTCATCTTTGAGTGCGCCGGCTCCGACATCACCATGGAGCAGGCGATCCAGAATGCGCGCAAAGGCAGCACGATCGTGCTCGTCGCCGTGTTCGGCAAGCG
>DFFD01000056.1:0-9727 GCA_002369495.1 Lachnospiraceae bacterium UBA3785
ATCACGAACCTGATCAACCGCTTCTACGACATTCAGGACGGCAAGATCCGCTACGACGCGATCAATATCAATAAAATTAAGAAGCCTGACCTTCGCCGCTCGCTCGGCATCGTTCTGCAGGACACCCACCTGTTCACCGCGACGGTCATGGAAAATATCCGCTACGGCAAGCTCGACGCGACCGACGAGGAAGTCTACGCGGCAGCGCGGCTCGCCAACGCCGACGGCTTCATTCGCAGACTGCCGGAAGGCTACAACACGATGCTGCACGGGGACGGCTCGAACCTGTCCCAGGGCCAGCGTCAGCTGCTCGCGATCGCCCGCGCGGCCATCGCAGATCCGCCCGTCCTGATCCTGGACGAGGCGACGTCCTCGATCGACTCCCGTACCGAGCGGATCGTCCAGGACGGCATGGACAAGCTGATGAAGGGCAGGACGTCCTTCGTCATCGCCCACAGGCTCTCGACCGTCCGGAACTCGGACTGCATCATGGTTCTTGAACAGGGACGCATCATTGAGAGGGGTACACACGACGAGCTGATCGCCGCCCGCGGCAAATACTACCAGCTCTACACCGGTCTTGCCGTGAGCTCATGAGCGCGGAGGCAATATGAGAGACAGATTTGAAGACGAAGATCTGCGGGAAGAGGAGGGCATACCTTTTCTCACGATCCCGATCATCATCGCCGGGCTGGCGATCGTGATCTCGGCGTTCATTTTTCTGAAAATAACCATGGAGCGCCTGAACCGGGCCGGCGAGGGGGCCGCCGCAAATACCGCGGAAACCGTCAGCGTCCGGACGCTCCCGGAGGCGGACATAACGCGCATTACCGACAGCTGGTACCGCCGGAAGGGCGACCAGGAGCCCGCTGCAGCGGCTTCCTACGATGTTCTCGTGCTCACGGAGGGCTCGCGTTCCGCCTATGAGCCGCTTGATGAGGCGCTTAAGGCTTATTCGGCGGACAATGCCGCCTACATGGCGGCTGCGCACGAGGAAAACTGCCGCTACAGTCTCGCCGGTGACGGGAACTGCCGGGAGAACCTCTCCTATAAGCTGAAGAGGGCGGATGAGAGTGTGTTTTCATTTTCCGTTCAGTATGACGAGAGCGGTGCGATCGGGACCCGGAAGGGGATCTCGGGGGCTGCCTTCAGCGCAAAGACGGGAAAGCGGCTTTCGTTCGGGGACGTCGCGGCGCAGCGGGAGGATTTCTGCGACCGGGCGGCCGCGAGACTCTTCGAGTTCTACGGGGCGGAGGAGTTCGACTTTGACTCGACGCGGAAGCTTTCCGATTACCTCTGCGGGAATATCCTGCTGCCTGAGACCGACGACCTCTTTACGGTGGATCCGCTCGGCGTGACGGTCTATCTGCCGGCCGGCGTCGCCGCCGCCGAGGAGAAGGGCATCCACACGGTGACGGTCTTCTTCTCGGAGTCCCCGAAGATGTTTAAGGAGGGAATCCGCGGAACGTCGGATCACTATGTGATGATGCTCGATCAGGCACCGTACCTCAATTTCGCAGATCTTGACAGCGACGGCGAGCCCGAACTGATCACGGTCGAAGGGCTCTCCTATGAGGCCGGCGACGAGGAAGAAGGGCTTTATCCCTTTGCCGGTGTCTCCGTGGCGCTCGACCGTGACGAAAACCGCCGGAACTTCGGGTGCGAGACGTTTGAGGCGGCTCTTGTGAAGAGCGGGAGCGAAGCTTACATCTACGTCTCGGTCCGCTGCGATGAGGAAAATAAACTGCTGGTCTACGAGCTTAAGGACGGCAAAGCTGTTTTCCGCTCAGAGCAGGAGGACCTCTCGCAGAGGCCCTTTACAGCCGGCGGGGACGGCCGGGAGAAATATCGTGTCTCCGGCGATGCGGAGAATATCCCGCTCGTCTCCGTTATGAGCGCGCTCGGCACCTACACGGGGACGAGAAGTTATACTGCCGGCAAGAACGGGGCGCCTTCCGCCAACACGGACTGGTACCTGTGCGAGGAGGGGCATTGGCTGACCGCGAAGACGAGCTTACGGGCTCTCGCGCTGGACCAGAAGACGCTCGAGCCGACCGGAAATGAGATCGTCGTGCCGGCAAACGCCTACATGACCTTCTGCCGGACCGACAATACCGGTTACATCGACTTTTTCGCCGGAAACACGACCTACATCCGGGTGAGGTACGGCGCGGCTGCGCCCCAGTCGGTGAACGGGGTGACGGCGGAGGAGGTTTTCGACGGGATCGAGAGGTGAGAGGAAAAAACACAGGGACGGTTCCTGTGAGACGATTCTTGAGAAATGATTCTCGTTTGAGAATCATTTCTCGAGAACCGTCTCCGGGAACCGTCCCCGGCATTTCTCTGGGAACCGTCCCCGCAGTAAAACGCAACAAAAAAAGGAGAAGCGTTATGCTTCTCCTTTTTCTCTGGAAGGTACAGGGCTCGAACCTGCGACCTTTCACACGTCAAGCGAATGCTCTCCCAGCTGAGCTAACCTTCCATGTCGTCAACGAATAGGATTATATCAGGGTTTTCGGAAGAATGCAAGTGTTTTTTTAAAAAATATGTGCTATAATGTGCGAAAATCATTCTGGCTTATATTCGGAGGTCCTGACAAGTGGAAAAATACATCGTCCCCGCGGTCATACTGAGCATCGCACTCCTCATCCGGTGCGCCGCTGCGCCTTACAACCGGCGCAGGGACCGCATGGCGGAGTACGCGGGGGTCTATTTCGCCCACAGAGGACTCCACAACCTTGAAAAGGGGATTCCGGAAAACTCCATGACCGCCTTCGAGCGGGCGCGGCTCGCCGGCTACGGGATCGAGCTCGACATCCGGCTGACCTCCGACAGCCAGTTCGCGGTGATGCATGACCGGAACCTCATGCGCGCCTGCGGGATCGACAGAAATGTCGACGAGCTGTCCATGAACGAGCTTAAAAAGCTCACGCTGTTCGGGACGCGCGAGACGGTGCCGCGCTTCTACGACGTCTTAAAGAGAGTGGCGGGCAGGGTGCCGCTCCTCATCGAGGTCAAATGCGAGCACGGGATGGACTTCCGGGAGATCGTGAAGGAGCTTGCGTTCTACCTCGACACCTATGAAGGAAAGGTCCTCGTCCAGTCCTTCCACCCGGGCATTCTCATGATGCTGGCGAAGGAGAGGCCGCAGTACCTGAGGGGCCAGCTCTCGGAGCGGTTTTCCGGGATGCCGGTTTGGATGAAGGTATTTTCGTCGTTCCTGTTTAATTTTCTTGCGAAGCCGGATTTTATTTCCTACAGGATCGAAGATTCCGGCTTCCCCGGCTTCGTCCTGCAGCGCTGGGTCTTTAAGGCGTTTGCGGCCGGATGGACGCTGAAGAGTCCCGCGACGGAGGAGGAACAGAAGGGAAATTTTGACTTCTATATATTTGAAGGTTTCCTGCCGGAGAAACATAATGAGGCAGCGTCCGGAAAGGTAAGAAATATGGATAAATACGTGAGAAAACATATTATCGTAAGCGGGGATGTCCAGGGCGTCGGCTTTCGCTACCATGCTTCCTACGCTGCGCAGCGCTGCGGCGTCACCGGCTGGGTCAGAAATCTCTATGACGGCCGCGTCGAGCTGGAGGTCCAGGGGACGGAGGAGCAGATCGGGCTCATGTTCCGTTCGGTCGAGGCGCAGAGGTTTGTCGAGATCACAGACCGCGAGATCGAAAACATCCCGACGGAGCCGCACGAATACGAATTTAAGGTGCGATATTGAAGATAATACTTGACTCTGAAAAAAGACTGTGTTACTATCGTAGGGCGATAAGCAGCAGGTCTTTTTTTTTGTGTGTAAAAATACAGATAAAGACCCGGAACCATTCATTGGAACTGTTCGGCACCCGCATCGGAATAAATCGCGATTCCCCCCGGCATGCGAACAGGGACACAAAATTATCATTGGAGGTGAAAACCGTGCGTACAAGGATAACTTTGGCCTGCACAGAATGCAAGCAGCGTAACTACAATACCAAGAAGGATAAGAAAGAGCATCCGGAAAGATTGGAGACGAAGAAATACTGCAAATTCTGCCGCAAGCACACCCTGCACAAAGAGACGAAGTAAGGGGTTGGAAGAGCAATATGGCTGACAATAATGAAAAGAAGGCTCCCGAAAAGAAAAACAGCTTTTTCTCGGGCGTCAAGAAAGAATGGAACAGGATCATCTGGCCGACCAGAGATGATCTTGTGAAGCAGACTTCCCTCGTGGTTATCATTTCCATCCTGATGGGCGTGATCATCACGGTGATTGACAGCGCAGCTCTGCAGATTGTGAACTGGCTCATGTCGATCTGACGGGCAGCCCATTATGCTTAAGAGGTGAACGATGGCAGAAGTAAACTGGTATGTCGTACATACTTATTCGGGATATGAGAATAAGGTCAAGGCGAACATCGAAAAGACGATCGAGAACCGTCATCTGGAAAATGAAATTCTCGAAGTCAGAGTCCCCATGGAAAATGTCAAGGAGACCAGAAACGGTGTGACGCGCGAGACGCAGAAAAAGCTCTTCCCCGGATACGTTCTGGTCAACATGGAAATGAACGACGACACCTGGTATGTCGTGCGCAACACGCGCGGCGTGACGGGCTTCGTAGGACCGGGAAGCAAACCGGTTCCGCTTACGGAGAGTGAGATCCGGGCGCTCGGCATGGGCGGCGGAAGCGAGCCGGCAGCGGAAGCAAAGACAAAAGTTATCTTTGACTGCGAGAAAGGCGATACGGTCGTTGTCACGGCCGGCGCATGGGAAGGCACGACCGGTCTGGTCACTGCGGTCAACCCGCAGAAGCAGACCGTCACGATCAATGTCGAGCTTTTCGGACGCGATACTCCGGTCGAGATCAGTTATTCCGAGGTAAAGAAACGCTGAGGAGTGGAAGGGGGAGACCCCCGCTATTAACCACATAAGGAGGAAACTAAGATGGCAAAGAAAGTAACAGGCTATATCAAGCTTCAGATCCAGGCCGGCAAGGCTACGCCGGCTCCGCCTGTAGGTCCGGCTCTCGGACAGCACGGCGTCAACATCATGGAATTCACAAAGCAGTTCAATGCCCGCACCGCGCAGATGGGCGACTACGTCATCCCGGTCGTCATCACGGTCTATGCGGACAGAAGCTTCACCTTCATCACGAAGACCCCGCCGGCACCGGTCCTCATCAAGAAAGCCCTGAACCTGTCTTCGGGTTCCGGTGAGCCGAACAAGAAGAAGGTCGGTACGATCACCAAGGCGCAGCTCCGCGAGATCGCCGAGCGCAAGATGCCGGACCTCAATGCTGCCGATATCGAAGCCGCGATGAGCATTATCGCCGGCACCTGCCGCAGCATGGGTGTTGTTGTAGCTGAAGACTGAACAGTGGAAGGACGAAAAGTCCGATAGGACCACAAGGAGGATTAGAATATGAAACACGGCAAGAAATATACCGAAGCTGTGAATAATTACGATCGTCAGAACCTGTACGATCTTGAGGAAGCCTGCGCAGTTGTCAAGAAGACCGCTGTCGCGAAATTTGATGAGACCATCGAGGCTCACATCCGCACGGGCTGCGACGGCCGTCATGCCGATCAGCAGATCCGCGGCGCCGTTGTTCTTCCGCACGGCACCGGCAAGAGCGTCCGCGTCCTTGTATTTGCCAAGAGCGCGAAGGCTGACGAGGCCCGCGAGGCCGGCGCAGATTACGTCGGCGAGATGGATCTTGTTGAGAAGATCCAGAAGGAAAACTGGTTTGATTTCGACGTCGTCGTCGCTACCCCGGACATGATGGGCGTTGTCGGCCGTCTCGGCCGTGTCCTCGGCCCGAAAGGCCTCATGCCGAACCCGAAGGCCGGTACGGTCACCATGGACGTCGCCAAGGCTGTCAAGGAGATCAAAGCAGGTAAGATCGAGTACCGTCTCGACAAGAGCAACATCATCCATGTTCCGGTAGGCAAGGCTTCCTTCACCGAGGCTCAGCTTTTCGAGAACACCAAGACTCTGATCGATCAGCTTATCAAGGTTCGTCCGGCGGCTGTCAAGGGTCAGTACCTCCGCAGCATCACGCTTGCGGCCACCATGGGCCCGGGCGTTAAGGTCAATCCGGTCAAGTTCTGATAAAGAACTATTGACAAACGGGTTAAGACCGTGCTAATATAACCAGGCATCATACCGAAGACAGCTGGTGTCCCACAGGACGTAAGCGAAGCGCCAGCCGAGGGAATGATTTTTCATGTGAGAGATCGTATATCCCTGTATCTTCGATGCAGGGATATTTCTTTATTCCGGTTAGATGCGCAAATATTCTAAGAAGGAGGATAAGAAGCACATGGCAAAAGTAGAACTGAAACAGCCGATCGTCGATGAGATCGCCGAGCACTTAAACGGCGCCCAGGCTGCAGTGATCGTCAAGTATCACGGCATCACGGTCGAGCAGGACACTGCAATGAGAAAAGAGCTGCGTGAGAACGGCGTTGTCTATAAGGTTTACAAGAACACCCTTATGAAGCGCGCGTTTGAAGGCACCGATTTCGCTCAGCTTGACCAGCATCTGGAAGGCCCGAACGCGATCGCCATCTCCAAGAATGACGCTGTCGCTCCGGCAAGACTTCTTGCTAAGTATGTCAAGGACATCAAGCCGATGGAATTTGTCGGCGCTGTCGCTGAAGGCAAGTACTACACCGCAGAGGAGTGCGTGGAACTCGCAAAGGTTCCGACCAGGGAAGTTCTTCTCGGAAGACTCTTTGGCAGCATGCAGTCTCCGATCGCCAACTTCGCGCGCGTCATCAAGCAGATCGCCGAGAAGGACAGCGAGCCGGCAGCCGAGGCCCCGGCGGAGGCGTAAGGTTTTCATTTTTCAAAACCCGTTTTATTGCCGCGTGTGCGGCAGCATGATTTCACAAATATTGAATGGAGGATATTACAATGGCTAAATTAAGCACTGCTGAATTTATCGAAGCTTTAAAAGAGCTCACCGTTATGGAACTCAATGACCTGGTCAAGGCTTGCGAGGCGGAGTTTGGTGTTTCCGCAGCTGCAGGTGTTGTCGTTGCCGGCCCGGCTGCCGAGGCAGCTCCGGCTGAGGAAGAGAAGACCGAGTTCGACGTCGAGCTTACCGAGATCGGCGCGTCCAAGGTTAAGGTCATCAAGGTTGTCCGTGAAGCTACCGGCCTCGGCCTGAAGGAAGCTAAGGACCTCGTTGATGCAGCTCCGAAGGTCATCAAGGAAGCTATGATGAAGGAAGAGGCTGAGGATCTCAAGAAGAAACTTGAGGAAGCCGGCGCTAAGGTTACCCTTAAATAATCTAAGCGTGCATAAAGAAACGGAACCGGGAGATCGGTTCCGTTTTTTTATGTGAATGATGTCTGCCGTCAGTCAACGATAACGGTCAGGGTTTTGGGATCGGAGACATAGCCGCTTACGTCCTTCGCCTGGAGCGTGACATGGCTGGTCCCGGCGACGCTGGTGTCAACCGTCCCGATGACGGAAATGTCGGAAACGGCAGCGCCCGAAGCGTCGACCGCCTCTTCGACGTAGGAGAGCGGGGAGAAGGCTTCATTTCTGGCGAGGCTCACGGTGTCGGTGGTGAGGATCAGGACCGGCCGGTTCAGCGTGACCGGAAGGCTCACGGTGATCGAGACCGGTTTTTCGTCGCTGTCGCTCTGAACGCTGAAAGTCGCGTGGGCGATGCGCTCGTCGCGGCTGTCGAGGTCAGCCTCGAACTGTATCCTGTCTGTGATGTCCGTGCCGTTCGCATCGGCTGCGCTGATGTCGCCGGCGGAGACGAGCTTTCGGCCGAGATTGGGCAGATCGAGGTCGGTCACAGCCGGAAAACGCGAGGGCAGCTGGAGCGTTGTCCCGAGTCCGGGGAGTCCGGCGGTGTTTGGGAGGGTTTCATTTTCGGGAATCCCGTAGTGGAAAAGGAGAAGCACGGCCAGATTGATGACAGCGAGGGCGGAGATGATGAGCTTTACAGGGCTCAGGGTTTTATTTTTCAAAGCAGATACCTCTTGTATGTCGATTTTTGCCTATTATAGCACAACGGCTGTTTTTAGGAAAGAATATATATAATGAACTTTCCCATTTTGCGATTCTGTGGTATTATCGTAAGGGTAATCAACTCACGGAGGTTATGAGCCATGCTCGATATGCACCTGCACATCCTTCCGGGCGTGGACGACGGCTCTCCGGACGAGGAGACTTCCCTTGAGATGGCGGAGATCGCGCTCGCGTCGGGGATCGACTGTATCATCGCCACCCCGCACGCGAACCAGATGGGGCGGTTTGAGAATTTTTTTACGCCGGCATTCGCCGCAAGGTTTGACCGGCTCAGAGTGCTCCTGGCGGATCATCATCTGCCGCTGCGCGTTCTTGACGGGATGGAGATCATGGCCTCGAACGATATGGCCGAAAAGATCCTGGACGGACAGCTCACGGGACTGAACGGTACGGACCGTTTTCTCATAGAATTCCCGTTTCACGCGGATCTTCGGTGGATCAACGAGCGGATCGGCGACGTCCTGCGGCTTAAAAAGACGCCGGTGATCGCGCACGCGGAGCGGTACGAGTGCGTCAAGACGGATCCGGATATCGTAAATGACTGGACCGAGATGGGTGCCGTCATCCAGCTGAACCGGGGGAGCCTGTTCGGGCGGTTCGGGCGCGGCGCATTTCTGGCGGCGGATTATCTGCTGCGAAACGATCTGGCGGATCTGATCGCCTCCGACGCCCACGGAGCTGACTGGCGGACGCCCTGGCTTCGCGACGCGTACGAGGAGATCGCACTTCATTTTGGGGAAGAGCGCGCGGAACGACTACTTGTCGTCAACCCGCAGGCTGTCGCGGACGGAAAAGAGATAACAAGAAAACAAAGACGCTCAGCGGTTTATTCTGGCGCCTGGAAATGAGAGAAGACTTACTATGGCGGAAAATAAAAAGAAGTCAGACGAAGAAAGCTATGTCCTGACGGAAAAACTTACGGATGCGGTGAAGAACTGGTACTGGATGCTTCTTCTTATTATCAGTGTCACGGCGACGATCTTTTACGCGGCAGCGAAGATGACCTACACGCCGGCCTACCAGTCGTACGCCTCCGTGACCCCTTCGATGCGAGATGACGCAACGGCGGACGAGGTCGCCGCGATTGCGAAGGAGTTCACGGCCGGAGCTGAGGACGGCTCGCTCATGGCAGCCCTTGCGGAAAACGCCGGGGAGGATGTGAAAAATGCAGACATCCGCTTCGTCGCCGACGGAATCAATCTTGCCGTGAGCGTCCGCGCGCCGTCCGCAAGCCTCTCCTATGAGACGCTTCGGGCTTTTGTGACGCGTGGCGTACAGCTCCTTGCAGATGCCCGGGATTATGAGCTGGTCCTGGTCTCGGAGAGCGGCATGCCCTACACGGTCACAAACCCGCTGGACGTCGAGGAAGCAGCCCACCGCGGTCTTCTTGCGGGAGCGGGGCTGGCGCTCATTTTCCTGTTTGCAGCGGCCCTGAGGAGCGGAAAGAAAGCGCCGGAAGAAGAGCCTCAGAAGGCGGCGGAGCCGGTGAGAGAGGAAGAGCCGCGGAAGGCGGAACCTGTGAAGCCGGCAGCCTTTGTGAGGGCAGCAAGGCCGGACGTCCCGGAACCTCTGGAGAAGTCGGAGTATGCCGAGCTTGCCGGCGAGGCGGCAAGATCTCTCGAGCCGGCTGTCCGGGATCCTTCGAAGGATATCTGGGGGAACCCGCTTGAGGAGTCTGCGCCGGCGGCTGCCG
>DFFD01000056.1:9892-10069 GCA_002369495.1 Lachnospiraceae bacterium UBA3785
AGCCTGAACCGTCTGCGGAACCTGCGGCGGCAAGGCCGGCAGAGAATACCCCTGAGAAGGCGGCAGCATCCGACGACGAGGAGTGGGATCCGACGAAGACCATCCTCTCGAAGGAGATGTGGGAGGTCGCCAGGGAGATGGGGCTGCTGGACGAGTTTCGGATTTGATATATAAGGC
>DFFD01000251.1 GCA_002369495.1 Lachnospiraceae bacterium UBA3785
CAGGCGTTACCGGCCAACGAGGCTTTGCCTCGTTGACATATCCGGAACCGGACTGGAAAGATCGCTTTGCGATCTTCCCATTATGTGATAAAGGCAAATTTCAGCCTTTAGATATATGCCTGCCGCCATACGGCCGGGCAAAGAGCCGTACGCGGCACATTAAATATGTGGAGGAAAAGAAAATGGTTAAGATTCGTTTAAAGAGAATGGGACAGAAGAAGGCTCCTTTCTACAGGATCGTTGTTGCGGATTCCCGCAGCCCGCGTGACGGCCGCTTCATCGAGGAGCTCGGCTACTATGATCCGACCAAGGATCCGTCTGTCTACAAGATCAATGAGGAAGCTGCTAAGAAGTGGCTCGCCAACGGCGCTCAGCCGACCGATGAGGTCGCAAAGCTTCTCAAGATTGCCGGTATCACAGAATGAAGCCGTCCTTTCGGAGGACTCGGAGGTAATCTATGAGAGAATTAGTTGAAGTCATAGCGAAAGCTCTGGTCGAACATCCGGAAGAAGTCGTCGTTACGGAGAAGACGGTAGAAGACACTCTCGTTGTTGAGCTGCGCGTCGCGGCCTCTGACATGGGGAAGGTCATCGGAAGACAGGGACGCATCGCCAAGGCGATCCGTTCTGTTGTAAAGGCGGCATCAACCAGGACAGATCAGAAGGTATCTGTCGATATCGTTCAGGACTGAGAGAATATGCTGGAGAAACTTCAGGTTGGCGTTATCTCGTCGACGCACGGGCTGAAAGGCGAAGTAAACGTCTTCCCGACGACGGATGACGCCAATCGTTTTCGTGAACTGAAAAGTGTGTTTATCGAGGAGAAGGGCGTGCGCCGTGATCTTGAGATCGAGCAGGTCCGCTTCTTCAAGGGCCGCCCGATCATCAAGTTCAAGGGCCTCGACAGGATCGAGGATGTCCAGAAAATGAAAGGCGCCCCCCTCCTCATCGACCGCAAGGATGCGGTACCGCTCGCACCCGGTGAGTATTTCATCGGCGATCTTGTGGGCTGCACGGTCTGTCTTGAGGACGGTTCCGTGCTCGGTGTCCTGGACGATGTGCTCGAGACCGGCGCGAACGACGTCTATGTGATCAAAAAGACGGACGGAGGGGAGATCCTCGTGCCGAAGATCCCGGACTGCGTGAAGGAACTGACCCCGGAGGAGGGCCGCATCGTCGTGCATCTCCTGCCTGAGATCTGAGGGAGGACCGATATGGATTTTCATGTTCTGACCCTCTTTCCCGACATGGTGATGCAGGGGCTTAACACCAGCATCATCGGGCGCGCGATCGAGGAGGGCATCATCAACCTGAAAGCCACCAACATCCGCGATTACACCAATGAAAAGCACGGCAAGACCGACGATTACCCCTACGGGGGCGGCGCGGGCATGGTAATGCAGGCGCAGCCGGTCTATGACGCCTACCGGGCGGTTGTGAAGGACCTGCCTTACACGCCGAGAGTCATCTATCTCACCCCGCAGGGCCGCGTGTTCAACCAGCAGGCGGCGAGGGAGCTGGCGGTCGAGAAGGGTCTTATTTTCCTCTGCGGGCACTATGAGGGCATTGACGAGCGCGTGATCGAGGAAATCGTGACGGATGAGTTTTCCATCGGCGATTTCGTCGTGACCGGCGGCGAGATGCCGGCGATGCTGATGATCGACGCGATCTCGCGGATGATCCCGGGCGTGCTGCACAATCTCGACTCGGCGGAGGGCGATTCTTTCGGAGACGGGCTGCTGGAGTATCCGCAGTATTCCCGGCCGGAGGTCTGGAATGAGAAACGGGTCCCGCCGATCCTGCTCTCGGGCGATCACGCCAAAGTGGACGCCTGGAGGCGCGAGCAGTCCCTGATCCGGACAGCCGAGCGCCGGCCGGATCTAATTCCGAAAGCCCACATCAGTCCGAAGGAGAAAAAGTTCCTCGCGGAGAAATTCCCGGAACTTTTTTCTTGACACGCGGACTTAATATCTATATAATATTTTACGCGGCTTCCCAACCGCATTATATTTGCCTGCCCGCAAGGCGGCAGATGAGGACTGTGACCGTTCCGGAGAAGGTAATCCGGGCGGGAGCGCCTCGAACCATGGTGAAACCAGCGGTGGCGGATCCATGTGACAGAGTTCATACCATAGCCCCGGAATGACAGGCTGTCGTTTGTTTATATCAATTTCATATTTTTCAGGAGGATATCCATGAGCGACACATTTATGTTAAAGCCGGATAGCATCGAGCGCAAGTGGTATGTCGTGGACGCTGAAGGCCAGACCCTCGGACGTCTTGCGGCACAGGTTGCGAATATTTTAAGAGGCAAGGACAAAGCCGAATACACACCGTTCGTCGATGCAGGCGATTATGTTATCGTTATCAACGCGGCGAAGATCCAGGTCACCGGCAAGAAGCTTGACCAGAAGATCTACTTCCGTCATTCCGAGTATGTCGGCGGCGCAAAGTATACGACCCTTCGTCATATGCTTGCCACGAAGCCGGAGCGCGTTATTGAGCACGCTGTCCGCGGCATGATCCCGCACGGCGCCCTCGGCGACAAGGTTTACAAGAAACTTCACGTCTATGCGGGTCCGGAGCATGACCATGCTGCCCAGAAGCCGGAAACGCTCACTCTTAAATATTGATTGAGGAGGATACGAAGTTGGCAAGCGAAAGATTTTACGGCACAGGAAGAAGAAAGAGCTCTGTCGCGAGGGTATTTCTTTCTCAGGGAACTGGCAAGATCGTGATCAACAAGCGCGATATCGACGATTATTTCGGACCGGAGACCCTCAAGGTTATCGTCCGTCAGCCGCTGGCGACTGTTGACGCCCTCGGCAAATACGACCTCTATGTGACAGTCCGCGGCGGCGGCTACACAGGCCAGGCAGGCGCTATCCGCCACGGCCTCGCCCGCGCCCTCGTCAAGATGGATCCGGAACTTCGTCCGGCCATCAAGAAGGCTGGTTATCTCACACGTGATCCGCGTATGAAAGAGCGTAA
>DFFD01000082.1:0-11471 GCA_002369495.1 Lachnospiraceae bacterium UBA3785
TGTCAATCATGGACCAGGGGAAGCTGACCTTGGCCGGATCGTCGATATATGCCGCAAAGCCTGCGTCTGCCAGGCCGTTCTCTACCCACTTCTTCGCGAATGCGCTGACGGCTGCGTAAAGCTTCTCGCCGTTGTGTGAGCAGTTGTCCGTGCTGACCATCGCGATCGGCTTTTCTCCTGCCTGGTATCTCGCGTAAAGCAGGGACACGACCTTGCCGATATAGCTGGCCGGCTTTGCGGGTCCTGCTGCAAAATCAGCCGTGACCGCCGGAAGCTCCTCGCCCTTGCCGTTTACCAGGCTGTAGCCCTTCTCGGTGATGGTGAAGGTCACGATCTGCAGGCTGTCCTGCGAGAAGATCTCCTTCAGGCGCGAGAACTCGGCGTCGTTCTCGGAATCCAGTATGCAGGACTCGCCGATGGAACCGATCACGGTCTTCTCGATGCTGCCGTCCGCCTTCAGGGTGACAAGAACGGATAGATTGTCATGAGGACGATACTGCTTTTCAACGATCTCATAATCGAAGCCTTCGACGACCGTGATGCCGGATGTCATATCTCCGGACTCAATCAGCTTCTGAGCCAGGTTTGCCTGGAACGCGCGGAAAATATTGCCGGCGCCGAAATGCACCCAGACCGGATGCGCTGCGGTCTCAGCCGACAGAGCCGCCACGTCAAAAGCCGGCAGCTTATATCCCTTGCTCTCCCACTCAGCTCTTGCCGCGATGCCTTCTCTTGTTAATTTCATTTTGTAACCCCTCCTTCAGGTAAGCATTGTGTATATCCGTTGCTGTTTCTTTGCTGTTTCGTTTTCTGTTGTGCGTTTTTTCCTTACATGCACTATCTTACAGGAAGCCCGCCTGAAAGCCGATTGCATATAATATTGCATATATTGCAAAAGTTGCTGTCAGCCGGATTTTTTTCTGCTATGATTATTGCAGGAGCGTCTGATCAGAGTCTGACAGACTGTCTGCAGCACACAGAAAGGACCGGGCATAAATATGCAGAACCGCCTTCGTTCCGCCTTCAACACGAGACAGCACATGGTCTCGAAGGATTTTGAGATCTTCTATTACAGTGATGTGAACTTCACGCCGGTGCCGGCGCACGCGCACAATTACTATGAATTTTATCTGATTGTAGAGGGAGACATCGCGATGGAGATCGGCGCCCGCACCTATCCGGTGCAGGTCGGCGATCTGATCCTGATTCCGCCGGGCATGAAGCATCACGCGATCCTCTTCTCCCCGGAAAAACCCTACCGCCGCTTTGTTTTCTGGATCAGCCAGCAGTATGTGCAGGAGCTGCTCGAACAGTCGCCGGACTACGTCTACCTGATGCAGCTGGCCGCCACCGCGGGGCAGTATGTCTTCCATTTTTCCGGGGACGGCTTCTACTCCGTCCAGTCCCGGATTCTGCGTCTGATCGAGGAGATCCGCTCCGACCGCTACGGCAAAACCGCCGCGATCACCCTCGCGGTGAACGATCTGATTCTGCAGATGAACCGCCTGGTGTACGAGGATGAGCACGAAAACCGCTCCGCCGAGACGCACGAGCTGTTTCAGAACCTGCTCGCGTATATCGAGTCGCACATTGAGGGCGACCTGACACTGGAGGAACTCGCCTCCCAGTTCTATATCAGCAAGTATTACCTCGCCCATCTCTTCCGGGAGAACCTGGGCATCTCCGCCCATCAGTTCATCACCAAGAAGCGCCTCTCCGCCTGCCGGGACGCGATCCTCTCCGGCGCGCCGGTCAGCCGCGTCTGTTTTGATTACGGATTCCGGGAATACTCAAGTTTTTACCGCGCCTTCCGCAAGGAATACGGCATGTCCCCCAAAGAATATGCTTTCATCTACCGAAGTGGTATGATAGATATGTCCTAATTTTCAGCAGACATTCAGGAGGTGTTTTATGATTCACGAAGATTGTTCTTATTGTGCAGAGGGAGAACTCCTCGCGGCATTCGGCATCAAGATCTGCGAGCTTCCGATGTCCAAGGTCATCCTGTTTAAAGAGCAGAGCCACCCGGGCCGCGTCATTGTTGCCTGCAAACGCCACGTCGACGATATCACGGATCTGACGCCCGAAGAGCGCTGCCAGTATATGGAAGATGTCAGCCGCACCGCGTCCTGCATCCACAAGCTGTTCCATCCGGACAAAATCAATTTCGGCGCATACGGCGACACCATGCATCATCTGCACTTCCATCTGGTGCCTAAATATAAGGATGATGAGTTTGAGTGGGGCGGCGTCTTTGCCATGAACCCGCAGCGGAAGTTCCTGACGGACGAAGAGTATCAGAAGCTCATCGATCAGATCCGCGCTGAGCTCGCCTGATCACTGATTCTGCCGGCTGCCGCTCTCCCGGAAACGGGCGGGCGACATGCCGGTCGCTTTCGTAAAGCACCTGTCAAAATATCCCCTGCTGCCGAACTGCAGTTCTTCGCTGATGGTCTGGATGTCCTTCGAGGTCGTCAGCAGCAGTCCTTTGGCCAGATCGATCCGCACGTCCCGGATGTAGTCACTGAGCTTCTGTCCGGTTTCTCTGGTAAATTTCCTGGTGAGATAATATTCGCTGTAGCCCACATGCCGCGCGATCTCGTCGAGCTTCAGGGGCCTTGTGCAGTTGCGTCTTATGTAGTCCCGGCATTCCCGGATGGCTCTGGAAAAGCCATCCTCTGTCTTCAGATCCTGTACGAGCTTCACAAACGCACCGTACATTTCCATATTGAGATTTGCGAGCTCCGCCGCATCGCCGCACATTTCCATCCGGTGCACATAGCTCCGCTCCGTCTCCTTGGCGGCGGCGGCCGGAACCCCGGCGTGGATCGCGGACCGGCTGCAGAGTCCCGTGAAGATGATCATGTTATCCAGCACCGTCCGCAGCGGATCCTTCAGGTCAAAATCCAGCAGCTCGCCCTGGCTTGAACCGCCTTGAGCGTTTTCTGTGTCCGTAAATGCGTTCACGCCCTCCGCGAGGCTGTGCAGCAGGACGTCTTCCACACTGAGCATTCGTTTGTAATCGGTCTTTGCGCCGCTCAGGGCGGACTGTGGGATCTGCCGCGTCTTCTGTTCCGTTTCCTGCCCTGTCTGCCCTGTTCCCTGCGGCTGTCCCTGTGACGATCCCTCAAAGCGGTATGTCTCGTCCTGCAGACCCTCATCATAGATCGTATAATGCAGCATCTGCATAAAACGCACCGCAGTGCTGAACCCGACCACCGGAATCTCGTCCACGACAGAAAGGCATGTGCGCTTATCTTCTACGGAGAGTTCCATCTGGTTCAGCCTGTGCAGGATCAGGTCGTCCCCCGTGTGCTTCATCACCATCGGACCGAGCAGAATCAGGAGTGCCCCGCCGGCCGGCAGATATGCCCATTCCGGGATCCAGATCAGACCGGACGGATCGGAATAGATGGACGGGACAGGTCCTTCCTCACGGCGGGCAAAAGCGTAGTCCAGCACACCGCCGATCTCCAGCAGTTTTTCCATCTCCCGCTGCCGCGGCACAGTCGCAATGAAAAGCTCTCGCCCGGTGCCGAAGCACCACACGCCCAGCCTGTCCGAGGCATATAACTGGCCTCTCAATACATTCAGTCTGTGTGCATACTGTTCATGCGCTGTCCTCATGCTGTCCCCCCCCCTTTAATACACCCGGCAGCAATATTTTAGCACCAAAAAAAGGGACAGGGAATGTTCCCTGTCCCGCCGTGTCTGTTCAATTGTGAGCTGTTATGCTTCCGCCTTCTCCGCAGCTGCCTTTGCGCGGTTTTCTTCGTTGGTCCTGCGAACCTCGGGCATAATTTTGTCCAGTTTGTAAAGATGAAGGACCAGATAGACAACAAAGTACAGTGCCGCCGGAATAAGGGAATAGAGCATACGGATCATCATGACAGCTCCCGGCCCCTGTGCAAGTCCCTGTACTGCCAGCGTCTCGTCATAGCCGGCCATGCCGAGAAGGATACCGAGCATGCCTGCGCCGAGGCCCGCGCCGATCTTGTTTGCAAAACCGTTGACTGCGGAGAGGGAGCCCTCCAGACGGAAGAGGCCTTTGTATTCATTGTATTCGGCACAGTCGATGATCAGCAGGCCGGACAGCATGGAGATCGGGACTGCACCGCCGCCGCCCAGAACCGCTCCGACAGCAAGCATCGGGAAATTGGAACCGGCGAAGAAGTTAATGATATTGCCGGCGATGACCACCAGGATACCGACACGGATAACCTTGATGACGGTAGTCTTTTTCAGGATCTGGGGCAGGACAAACATCATCGGGATCGCGATCATCTGTACTGCTGCAAGTGCGCCCATCAGGCCGACGTTTCCGACGATTTCCGTGAAGTAGTAGACGCCCACACCCATGTTGGTGACAAAGTTCATAACCAGGGTTGCCAGAGCAATCATGTAGATATACTTGTTGTTCTTCAGAACCGTGATCACATCCTTGATCTCGAGCTTCTCGCCGGCTTTTGCATCCGTGTCATACTTCTCCTTGACAACGAAGAAGCGCAGCAGTCCGAGCAGGGTCATCGGTACGGCAAAGATCATGACCAGGGTCACCCAGCCGCCCTGGGAGGTCGCCATGCTTCCCATCAGGATCGGGAACACGATGTTGAAGATAACCACGACCACCATCGGAACCAGTCCGCCGTATGTCGACAGGGAGATGTAGTGCTTCGGATTGTTGAAGGCACGGATCATGTAGACGGTTCCGTTGGCGTTCAGGAAGGTCATGAAGATTGAGTTCGCCAGTGCATACATGATAAAGATCCAGATACACTTCATCGTCAAGTTCCAGGACGCCGGGCACAGGAACAGGCCGACGGTGGCAGCCCACAGACCGATCACGCACAGCTCATACGGACGGCCGCGGCCGATCTTCGTGTTGGTGCGGTCGACGATGTAGCCGGCAACAAGATCGGTGACGCCGTCGACGAATTTGCTGGCGAGCAGCAGGCCGCCGACCAGAGCGGCGGGCATTTTCATCGTGTTGACGGCGAAAACGGTCAGGTAGCCCAGGATCATCATGGCGACGCCGGTCGAGCCGGGACGCAGGGACCAGGCCATCAGCTTGAAGAAGGGGACACCTTTTTCTTTAACGGGGGCGGCGGATTTGATTTCTTCGTTCATGATTAACTCCTCTCTTGAAAGTCTGTCAGTTCATGTATACATCTTATCCCATCCGCCCCTTTGCCGGTACATCTGGATTTGCTTCTTTTTGCGCGGATTTGCCGATTATTCGACGATCACGCGGACGCGGTCCAAGTTCCTGACCTGCGTAAACGGATCCGCGGCGTCGCCCTGCCTCTGGCTGGTGATGCGGACAGAGACGAAATAGGTGCCCGGAGCCTCGAAGCTGTGCTTCATCTCGGAGACCGCGCCGCTGATGCCGCCTTCCTTCGTCCGCGTGAAGCTGCCTTCGACCGGGAACAGGTTCTCGGCGGGTGTCGGATAGCTCCAGCTGTCGTTAAAGTCGTAGCGCACGGATGTGATCTCGCCCGCGCCCTGCGGCACGGTCATTTCCGCGCGGAGCACGAACTCTTCGCCGGCTTTCACATGAGCGCATTTCTCCCCGTTTGCCGTGAGGCGGACGCCCGCCTGCATGCCGAAGCGCTTCGCGGGATCGGGCTCCTCGATGATCTGGCCGCCCGAGCGCGAATAGACCGTCGTGTCGAGAGGCTTTTTGCCTTCCTGCAGCCAGGCGGCCATGTCGAGCACGGCCTGCAGCAGCGCGGCCTTGTAGTTGACGACCATGTTGTTGCCGAGGAATTCCAGATCCCCGTGCATGCAGCGCTGCATGTAGTAGAGGCGGAAATTGTCTTCATTTCCCTTTGCCTCACGCACCTTGCTGCGGTACCAGTCGCCGCACCACGGGCAGGTGCTCTCGTCCATCAGGGCCTGCACCACGATGACCTTGCCCTGGATCTCGCCGTCCTGCACCGTGCCGGTGCCGGTAAATGTGTAGCCCATGACGCTGGCCCGCTGCGGAAGAGCCGGCGTGCCGTCCGGATTGCGGAACTGGTCCCATGCATGGAAATCAAGATCGTCCGGCACCTGGTGGCGATAATAGGACTGGATCGCGATATAGTCCGAATTGTCGAGCACCAGCTCATCGCCTGGCTTCACTTTCGCCAGGATGTCGGCCGGATTGTCAGCCCCGAAGCTCATGCCGAGGGTAATGAAGCCGCCGCCGAGCTCTCTGTCGCGCTCCATGCCGCCGAATACAAGCTGTCTGCCGGCCGCCTCGCCGGTCCGGAAAATAATATTCACGCCCTTCAGGTACAGATCCTCGCCCTCCGGAAGCCGGTCCACCTCGATCCAGGCGTCCTTGCCGCCGGTGAGCATCTTCTTCCAGGCGTCGTCGACGCCGTTGCGGCCTTCGATCTCCGCTGCGTCAGCGCCTTCCTCCGCGCCGGGCAGGTGCACGCGGCGCACGACTGCCTTAAACTGCAGGCGGTCTTTGGAGGCGTGGCTCTCGGGGTCGGCGCCGAGATAGCCGGGCACCGTCCAGAAATCCTTGAAATAGCCCGGATCCGCCATCTTGACGCCCGGTGCGAGGACCGGGAGAGAACCCTCGTCAAACTGTCCCTTCGCCTCCGGATACCAGGCCATGGGCGGGAAGCCCATGTTGGTCAGCTCGCGCAGCATAGCGGCCTCGTCCTTCGTGAGCCCTGCGTACATATCGCCGCTGCCGCCGGCATCCAGCGCGTCGAGGATCTTCGGAAATGCATGACGCATGACTCTCTCGCCCTGCACGTGCATCGTGATGGTGTTCGGCAGGCTGACCGGGGAGCCGATGACATAGGGGACGGCGCCGTCCCAGGCGTCCGTATTTTCAATGCAGGCCATGGTCTTGTAGCCGCCGCCGCTGCCGCCGTACACGATGCCGACGGGGCGGGCGCAGCCGTACATTTCCATCGCCATCTTCCGGCCGTACTCCGCGACAGCCGCGCTGGATTTCCAGCGGTCCTGCGGGTCGCCGTTCGGGCCGAACATGGTCTTGGAGCCCATGTTGCTCTCGACGAAATAGGCGCCGTTTAAGATCGAGAAGCTGATCACGTCGTCGCCGCCGGTCTTGTCCTGGCTGGCAAGTTCTTCATCCGGGCCCGGGAACGGGGAGAGATAGTGGAAGAAGCGGCCCTTAAAGTCCTCCTTCTTCGGGAAATGGAAGCAGAACTTCACCGCTTTCGCGCGAAAGCCTCCGTGAACGTAACGGTACTCGATTTCCTGTCCGGCAGGCGCTTTCCGGATGCGGGTCTCGTCCACATCCACATAGACGTCCTGATAATCCGGGTCCAGCAGCGCGTGATAGATTTCCTTGCTCATTTTTCAGCCTCCTTTATATTTTAAAACATATACTTGTTCAGAAATGAAATGACGCGGTCCTTGACCGTATCCTGGAAGAACAGGTCGTCGCCGTGCTGCGCTCCGCTGATCTCGAGGAGCGTCGCGTCCACGCCGTTTTCCGTGAGCTTTTCGTAGTAGTTCCGGCTCTGCTCCGGCGAGACGACCATATCGTCAAGCCCCTGCTCCTTATTCAGCCAGCAGGTTCGTGCCGGCAGAGATCTCTTTCTCCCTTCCGTCCGGGAAGCGGAAGACCCCGCTCATCCCTTCCGGAAGCGTGACTTCATAGCGCCGTTTTCCGTCCGCATCCCGGCCGTAGTCGAAGGAGACCGGGCCGAAAGCCGTCGCCGCCTGACCTTTAAGGTCGGGCAGATCCGTCATGTGCGGCGCGATGAGCACCGAGCCGTCCTTTCCGGCATGCACGCCGGCGATCGTGCGGATCAGCTCGTAGAGCGGCAGCGCGCTCCAGGCGTGGCACTCGCTGCGCGCCCCCTTCGGGGTCTCCGGGCAGCACGTGCAGTCGAGGTCGATGAGGCCGATCCAGGGGTTGAGCTCCTGCCGCATCTCGTCGTAGAGACCGGCTTTCTCAAGGGCCCGGAACCACTCGTAGGAGGCTGAGAAGCTGCAGGTGAGAACGTCGCCGCGCTCCCGGGCCCTTAAGAGAAGCCCTGCGGCCGCCTTGCCTTCCTTCATGCCGTTCAGCACCGCCCAGGCCTGCGCGTGGCGGCTGAACTGCTGAAAATGAGGACCCTCCCGATAGAGCCCCGCCTCCGCATCCCAGCAGAGGGTCTCCACCGCATCGAGGATCGCTTTCCGCCTCGCGCGGTACTCTTCGGCAAGTCCCGGGCGTCCCTGCGCCTCCATGAACGAGGCGGCCTCGCCCAGCGCGTAAGCGTACATCAGGTTGATGATCGCGGAAGGACCGGCCTTGATGGCCCCCGGCGCGCCGGCGGTCTCGTTCCAGGCGTCGTTCCAGTCCGCAAAATTCCAGAAATCCAGCTTCCCGACCAGGCCGTCCTGCCCGATCCGGGCGTCGAAGGCGTCCAGGATCCGGTCGATATCGCCCCGGCACAGGTGCAGCACCCCGGGATCGCCCTCCTCCCGGGCGTACTCGCACAGCAGGAATATGTAATGCAGCGAAAATGTCGAAAGAATCTGCAGATAGGCCGACGGTGCCTTGCCGGCGTTCAGGCCTTCCGGCTGCATGCCGTAGTGAAAATCGACCAACGCCTTTCTCACCAGGGCCTTATCGCGGCTCACGGCGTAGGTGTACTGGGCCTCGAGTCTCGTGTCCATGCCGTACTGGAGCTGCTCATAGTAAGGGCAGTCCATGTAGGTCTCCAGCATGCAGTTCTTGAGCGTGCGCACGCAGATCTCCCAGAGCTTTTCGACCCACGGCGCCGAGGAGGAGACGGATGACTCCACCGGCAGCGGATATCCGGTCTTCCTGAATGCCGGGACGAGTACGGTGGTTTCATTTTCCGCGCCTTCTACCAGAATGCGGATGAACCGGAACGTGCGCACCCAGAAGGGCTCAAAGGAGAGAGGCTTTCCGTCAAGCGTGACGCTGTCCGTGATGCCGGTGATCTCTCCGCGGATATCGGAGCGGACAAGGTCTGAGCCGGGCCCGCCGAATTTTTCAAAATAAGTGATGCTCACCTTCGCGCCGCGGCCGCCCTCAAAGGAAAATCGCGGGTAGGCGTTCAGGATCCCGCCGGCATCGAGCAGGATCTCGGCACGCGCTCCGGCAGGAACGGAAATGAAGCCCTCGCGAAGAAGCGGCAGCTCCCGGCCTTCCCGGTCGAAGCAGCGCGCAAAATGCGCCTTCCGCTCATAAAGAAGCGGGATCTCGCGCTCCCGCATGCGGAAGAGCGGCACAACGCCGACCGCGCGGAAGGGATCGTCCGCCACGGAGGGCAGGAGCGCCTCCGCGGGCCGCCAGGCGCCGAAGTCAAAATCCGCCTCTTTCCAGCGAAGCGGCGAGCGCTCCGCGTCGACATGCTCGATGATCGCGCCGAGGAACTGTGTATTTTCGTCCGATGTGAGGTAATAGCTGCCGTCGAGGAAGACCCGCCAGTCGGCTGTCCCCGTGGTGATCGTGCCGACGGTCTCCCCGGCGGCATTTTTCACATCCCCCTCGACGGCGAGACGGTGGCCGCACTGCCGGCCGACGACGCCGTAGATGGCGGCGCGCTCGGCGGTCTCGATCTCCACAGCGTCCGGGTCGCAGTAGAGGACCTGGGCGCAGAAGACATTTCTGCCCTCGCGGAGACGGTCCGTCACGGAGACGGTCTCAAAGTACTGCCGGTTCCGGTCTCCCTTGCATGGGCCCGAGAGCACCGGTTCGCCGTTGATATAAAGGCGGTAGCGGGAGTTCGCCGAGATATCGATCACAAGGGAGGCGTCCGTCGGAAGGTCCGCCTCGCAGCGGTAATACGCAAATCTCCCGGTCAGGTCTCCGTGAAATATCCTTTTTTCTTCCAGTTCAGCCCGGGGGATCCCCAGCCATTTCGCATTTTTCCACATATTCATCACCTCACCCTTATGATAAAAAAAATCGCTTTTCCTGTAAACACACTCCTTCGTTATTTTTTGTCAGAATTCGTTTTTTTGGGGACGGTTCTCTTTTTGCGGGGACGGTTCCAGGCACCAAAAAAGGTTCTCTCGCGAGAACCTTTTTGGGTACAGGAACCGTCCCTGTGTCCTGTGTTTTTTGTTTTCGTCAGATATCCAGCGCCGCGTGATACCCCCAGTAGACCGCATTCGTGATCGTGGAGACCCTGGACGCGTCTCCGATCACCCTCACAAACGGGGCGGTCCCCTGAAGTGCGTTCACGACGTCGGTGCGGGAGCGCTGGCCCAGCGCGCAGATGACGCTCGCGCCCGGGATGAGCACTTCATTTCCTTCCTTGTCGGCGCAGATGACGCCTTCCGCGGTCACGCGCAGCGCGCGGCAGCCGGTGTGGACATGCACGTATTTTTCAATCTCCGCAAGAAGCAGCGGGCGATGGCGGACGTTCGCGTCCGGGGCGAGCATGTCGCGCATCTCGACGAGGTGCACATTTCTGCCCTCCTGGCCCAGGTGGATCGCGCACTCGCAGCCCGCGAGGCCGCCGCCCATGACGACGACGTCATTGCCCACCTTCTCCTTCTCGAGGTAATAGTTGTTGACGATGACGACGTTGTCCCCGTCAAGACCCGGGATCGGCGGTACGAGCGGCGCGGAGCCGACCGCGATGATCAGCGCGTCCGGGGCTTCCTTCTCAACGTACTCCGCCGTGACCTCGGTGGAGAGGCGGATGTCGACGCCGGCTTCCTTCGCAAAATGCGCGTAAGTCCCCGCCAGCTGGTACATCTCATACTTGAACGGCAGGGCCTGCTCCGATTTCAGGATGCCGCCGAGCGCATTTTCTTTCTCGCAGAGAATGACCTCGTGTCCGCGGCGGGCTGCCGTATAGGCCGCATAGAGGCCGCCCGGGCCGCCGCCGGCGACCAGCACCTTCTTTTTGACCGGTGCCGGATAGATCACGTCGCCCTCGCACTCGCGGCCGATCAGCGGGTTGACCGTGCAGCGGCGCGTGGAGGTGGCGGCGCGCTCCGCCATGCAGGTGAAGCAGCGGAGGCAGCGGACGATGTCCTCGTCCTTATTGGCCATGATCTTGTTCGGCAGGAACGGATCTGCCAGCAGCGCGCGGGCCATGTAGACGACGTCCGCCTTGCCGGAGGCGATGATCTCCTCCATCTGGGCCGGATCGTTGAGGCCGCCGATCGTCGCGACCGGCTTCTTCACGTGCTTTTTGATCTCCGCCGCGAGAAATACATTGCGCCCGTGCTCCGTGAACATCGACGGGTGCGTGATGCCGAATGTCTTCTGGTAGGTGCCCGCGGAGGCGTGAATCAGGTCAACGTAGGGCTCGACCATCTGCGCGATGCGGATGCCCTCGTCGATATCGTAGCCGCCCTCGACAAACTCGGCGGCGCTCATGCGGAACTCGAGCGGGAAGAACGGGCCGACCGCCTCACGGACCGCCCTCAGGACCTCGACAGCCAGGCGGCAGCGGTTCTCGAGGGAGCCGCCGTACTCGTCGGTGCGGTGGTTGAAGAGCGGGGAGAGGAACTGGTTGATGAGC
>DFFD01000082.1:11529-12019 GCA_002369495.1 Lachnospiraceae bacterium UBA3785
ATGAGCCAGCCGTGGCCGCCGTGGATCATCAGCATCTCAAATCCTGCGCGCTTCGCCAGCCCCGCGACGTGGGCGTAGGCGGCGACGATCTCGTCGATCATCTCTTTGGTGAGTGCCTTCACCTCGACGCCGTCGTAGCGGACCGTGTCCGAGGGGCCCCACTGGTGCAGGGATTTCTGTCTGGATTTGTCGGTCATGTAGGTGCCGGCGAACATGCCGGAGTGCGAGAGCTCGAGGGACGGAATGGCCCCGTGGCGCCGGATCGCGTCGGCCGTGTAGGTCGCGCAGGCCAGCGAGTTCAGGATGCTCTCGTCGAGATGGTAGGCGTGGGAGCCGTCCGTGGCCGGGTGCACCATGCACTCCGAGACGGTGACCGCGCCGGCGCCGCCCTTGCCTCTCAGCTCATAGAAGGCGGTCGATTTCGGTCCGATGCAGCCGTCGTTGGCGATGTCGGTGCCGCCCATCGGGGCGGAGAACATGCGGTTGCGGA
>DFFD01000153.1:0-7813 GCA_002369495.1 Lachnospiraceae bacterium UBA3785
GCACGCCCGGATCGTCCAGCGGGACTTCCAGCGGATTGGTCCCGGTGAGGTCCTCCAGCATGCGGATGATCGTCGGATCATCGTGTCCGAGGATATCGAGCTTCAGGAGGTTCCGGTCGATTGAGTGATAGTCGAAATGCGTCGTGATGATGTCCGACGTCATGTCGTTGGCCGGGTGCTGGACCGGCGTGAACCAGTTGATGTCCATCCCCTTGGGCAGGACGATGACGCCGCCCGGGTGCTGCCCGGTCGTTCTGCGGACGCCGACGCAGCCCGCGCCGAGACGCTCGAGCTCGCAGGGGCGCTTTGTGATCCCCTTCTCCTCAAAATAGTGCATCGCGAGACCGTAGGCGGTCTTGTCGGCGACCGTACCGATCGTGCCGGCCTTGAAGGTCTGGCCTTTGCCGAAAATAACCTCCGTATACGCCTGCGCCACGCCCTGCTCGTCGCCCGAGAAATTCAGGTCGATGTCGGGCTCCTTGTCGCCCTTGAAGCCCAGGAACGTCTCAAACGGGATATCGAAGCCCATCTTCTTGAGCGGGGCTCCGCAGTTGGGGCATTTTTTGTCCGGCATGTCCGCGCCGCAGCGGCCGCCGTAGGCTTTTACCTCCTCGGAATCGAAGTCCACATAGTGGCACTCCGGGCAGAGATAGTGCGGCGGCAGCGGGTTGACCTCCGTGATGTTGGACATGGTCGCGACCAGCGAGGAGCCGACCGAGCCTCGGGACCCGACGAGGTAGCCGTCCTCGCGGGACTTCTGCACGAGCCTCTGCGCGATGATATACATGACCGCGTAGCCGTTGCCGATGATCGAGTGCAGCTCCTTGTCGAGGCGCGATTTCACCTGTTCGGGGATATTCTCGCCGTAGATCTTCCGGGCGGTCTCGTAGCACATGCGCTCGAGGTCCTCCGCCGAGTTTTCGATGACCGGCGGGCATTTGTCCGGATGGATCGGCGAGATCTGCTCGATGAGGTCCGCGACGCGGTTTGTATTTTCCACAACGACCTCGTAAGCCTTCTTCTCGCCGAGATAGGCGAATTCCGCGAGCATCTCCTCCGTCGTGTGGAGGTAGAGCGGCGGCTGGCCCTCGTCCTTGTAGCCGTGCCCGGACTGGATGATCGTCCGGTAGATCGCGTCCTCGGGATTCAGGAAATGAACGTCGCACGTTGCCACGCACATCTTCCCGAAATCGTCCGCCAGCTTCACGATCTTTTTGTTGATCTCGCGGAGATCGTCGTCACTCTCGATGCCTGCGACGCGCTCCCGCACCATGTATTCGTTGTTGCCGACCGGCTGGATCTCGAGATAGTCGTAGAAATTCACAATCTGCGCGATCTTTGCGGCAGGCTTCTCCTTCAGGATCGCCTGGTAGAGTTCGCCCGCCGAGCAGGCGGACCCCAGGATCAGGCCCTCGCGGTGCTGCATGAGCAGCGAGCGCGGGATGCGCGGCCGTTTCTTGAAGTATTTGAGGTGTGACTCCGAGACCAGGGTGTAGAGGTTGCGGCGGCCGGCTTCATTTTTGGCCAGTATGATAATATGGTAGTAAGGCAGGTTCCGGATGCGCTCCTCCGACACGAGGCCGCGCTCGCTTAAGTCGTGGTAAGTCACGACTTCCTGCTTTTTCATCACGTCAAGCAGCTGGATCCAGACCTTCGCCATCGCCTGGGCGCGCGGCTCCGCCCTGTGCGGGTCCGCGCAGGGGATCTTCATGGCTTTCGTGAGCTTCTCGAACGAGCTCCGGCTCACCTCCGGGGTAAGATACCGGATGCAGCCCGGGATATCGACGAAGGTGTGCTCCGCCATGTTGAAGGCAAGTCCGGCTTTGGCCGCATTTTCGGAAATGAAACCCGCAACCAGCGGCGCGTCAAACGCGGCGACCGGCATGTCCCCGATAAATGCGAGAAACTTCTCAAGGACGGTCCCCAGCTTCTCGCCCCGGGCCGTCATCTCGTCGCGGATGCCCGTCTCCTTCGTGAAGGAGAACGGCAGGGGCTTCTCCGGGTTGATCATCGCCGTGAACGTCTCCGCCGGCAGCCCTTTTTTGACGCGCACGGCCGCGATCTCGATGAGGTCGTGCCTGAGCGCGGATGTGCCGGTCGTGACCGTCTGCACGATAACCGTATCGTCATAGACGCTGCGGTCATCCGGGCCTTCGATCATGCTCTCCATATCGTCGACCAGGTAGCCCTCGCAGCCGTAGATCACCTTGAAATCCGGATCCTTCTCGTCGGAAGCGTGGTGGGCCTCCGGAAATGCCTGCACGACCCCGTGGTCGGTGATCGCCAGCGCCTTCATGCCCCAGCGCTTCGCCTGTTTGATGATGTCCTTCGCCGCGGAGACCGCGTCCATGTCGGACATCTTGGTGTGGCAGTGGAGCTCCACACGCTTCACCGCCGCGTTGTCCATCCGGTTCTCCTTGAAGCTCCCGATCTTTTTGACCGCGTAGACAGTCTTGATCATGGTCTCCTTCTCGAAGGTGTCGAACGCCATCATGCCGCGCACGAGGAAGCACGCGCCGATCTTAAAGGTGTCCGTGTACTGGTCCAGCTCCTCCGGGAGTACCCAGAGCTTCATCCGGATACTGTCGGTGTAATCGGTCATCGAGATGTTCATGATGATCTTGCCGCTTCGGACCTCGCGCGTCTCGATGGCAAAGACCTCGCCCCTCACGACCACCTCGTGCGGATCCTCCCCGAGCGTCTCAATCGGGACCGGCTCGCCCTCGAAGCTTTTGCCCAGGATGACATTTTTGTCATTGGAAATAAAACTCTTCTGCTGCCGGTAGGTCTTCTCGGCTGCGTTCGAGAGTTTCTGGGGCTTTTCATTTTCCTCGGCGGCCATCTGTTTGCGCCGCTCGCTCTTCTTCACGACTTCGCGGACTTTGTTTGCGATCTTCTCGTCCTCGTCGGCGAAGGCCCTGCCTTCCTCCTTGCCCGCGTAGGACACCTCAAAATGAACCCCCTGAAACCCGGCTCGCTCCACGAAGACCTTCTCAAGGTAGGAAATGATCTCCTCCTCGCGGTCCCGGGCGATCATGGTGTCCGGCAGCTCCGCGCTGACCGTCCCGTCCCTGCCGAAATCGAGGTTCACATGCAGGAATGTCTGGTGCAGCAGCGGGCTGACTTCCTTCAGCTCCAGCAGCATGGAAGTGCGGTAGACCCGGTAGAAGTTCTTCGGCGTGTACTGCCCGGACAGGCGGAAACGCTCGATGACCTTCACCTCCATCAGCGCATTGTCAAAGATCTGCGATGCGATGGCGTCCTCAACCTCATAAATATACTGTTTTTTGATCCAGTTCTCCGAAGTTATGTAAACTCTGAGTCTGTTCTTCGCCTGGTTGACCGCGATCCGGCTGACGCGTGCGCCATCCATGAACTCGCGGGCTTCCTCGCTCAGTGCCAGGTTCGGGAATGCTTTCGGGAACGCCATTTCGCTGCTGTTCAATCTTCTCTCCTTTTTGGGGACGGTTCCTGGGGGACGGTTCCTGGGGGACGGTTCTTAGGAAACAGGTTCTCTTCAGAGAACCTGTTTTCAGAGAACCGTCCCTGGGAACCGTCCCTGTATCAGTACTTAAGGATCTCTTCTTTCAGGGCCTCCAGCAGCTGCCCCTCCGGCACCTTCCGGATGACCTCGCCCTTCCTGATGATGAGGCCCTCGTGCAGCCCGCCGCAGATCCCGAGATCCGCCTCCGCGGCCTCGCCGGGACCGTTCACGACGCAGCCCATGACCGCGACCTTGATGTCGAGCGGGATGTCCGCGACCATCTTCTCCACCGCGTTCGCGAGCGGGATGAGGTCGATGTTCGTCCGCCCGCAGGTCGGACAGGATACCACCTCGATCTGGCCCTTGCGAAGGCCCAGCGTCTTTAAGATGAGTCTTCCGGTCTTTACCTCCTCCGCCGGATCGCCGGTCAGGGAGACGCGGATCGTGTCGCCGATGCCCTCGTGGAGAATGATTCCGAGGCCGACCGAGGACTTGATGTTGCCGGAATAGACCGTCCCGGCCTCCGTGATCCCGACGTGCAGCGGATAATCCGTCTTCTCCGCGATGATCTCGTGGGCCCGGACGCACATCATAACGTCCGAGGACTTGATCGAGATGACCATCTGGTCATAGCCCAGGTCCTCGATGATTTTCACCTTGTCGAGCGCACTCTCGACCAGGCCTTCGGCGGTCACGCCGCCGTATTTCGCGACGATCTCCTTCTCGAGCGAGCCCGAGTTCACGCCGACGCGCATCGGCACGTGGTGGGCCTTCGCGCACTCGACGACCGCGCGTATGCGGTCGATGCTCCCGATATTGCCGGGGTTGATGCGGATCGCGTCCGCCCCGTTCTCGATGGCCGCGATCGCCAGCCGGTAATCAAAATGAATATCCGCCACGATCGGTATGCTGATCGCGTCCTTGATGGTCCGGATCGCGGCTGCCGCCTCCATGGTCGGGCAGGTGGAGCGGATGATGTCGCAGCCGGCGATGGTGAGCCTCTTGATCTGCTCGATCGTCGCCTCCGCGTTCTCCGTCTTCGTGTTGGTCATGGACTGGACCGAAACCGGATGTCCGCCTCCGATATAAGTGTCGCCGATCCGGATCGCCCGGGTATGCTCACGGTAGGTCATTTCATCTCCTCTTTTCTCTTATAAGTCACAAATGAATAGCAGAGGTCAAAACAGGTCTTCTCCTCGCTCTCCTCCTCGACCTCCCATTCGGGATCCGCGTCGAGATCCGGGAAAAAAGCGTCCGCCTCGTAAGCGTAATCGATCTTCGTGAGGTAAGCCCGGCTGCAGTAGGGCAGAAATGCCCGGTAAATCGACTCTCCGCCGATCACAAAGACGTTGTCGGGGTCTTCATTTTTCACGAGCTCCAGAGCCTCCTCCACCGAGCGGGCGATCTCCGCACCGGGGATTGCATCACTCCTGCGCGTCAGCACGATGCTGCGGCGGCGCTTTAAGGGAGCCCCGTTCGGGAAGGATTCCAGGGTCTTACGGCCGAGGATCACGGTCTTGTCCAGGGTCTTGCTGCGAAAATATTTCATGTCCTCCGGGATCGAGACCAGGAGCTTGTTGTCCCGGCCGATGCCGAACCGGCTGTCAACGGCTGCGATACAGTTCATGTTTTTCCTCCGTCAGATGGCAATCGGTATGTTCTTCACCTGCGGCCCGTGCTGATAATCCTCCACAATGAGGTCGTCCGTCGTGAAGGCGTAAAAATCCTTCACTTCCGGGTTCAGGTGCACCTTCGGGGCCGGATAGGTCGGCCGGGAGATCAGTTCTTTAATGATCTCCACATGCCTGTCGTAGATATGCGCGTCCGCGATCACGTGGACCAGCTCGCCCGGGATCATGTCGGAAGCCTGGGCGAACATCATGAGCAGGATCGCATACTGGCACACGTTCCAGTTGTTGGCGGCGAGCACGTCCTGGGAGCGCTGGTTCAGCACCGCGTTGAGCGTGAGCTTCTCATCGCCCGGATGCTGGGTGACGTTGAAGGTCACGGACCATGCGCACGGGTAGAGGTTCATCTCGGAAAGGTCGTGATGGTTGTAGAGCGAGGTCAGGATGCGGCGGCTGAAAGGGTTGTTTCTGAGGTCATAAAGAACCCGGTCCGTCTGGTCGAACATGCCCTCCTTATACTTCGACTTCGTGCCGATCTGGTAGCCGTAGGCCTTGCCGATCGAGCCGTCCGGATCCGCCCACTCGTCCCAGACATGGGGCTTTAAGTCATGGATATTGTTGGATTTTCTCTGCCAGATCCAGAGGATCTCGTCCATCGCGCTCTTTAAGGCCGTGCGGCGCAGCGTGATCGCCGGAAACTCCTCCCTGAGATCGTAGCGGTTCACGACGCCGAAGCGCTTGATCGTGTAGGCCGGCGCGCCGTCCTCCCAGTGGGGACGGACCTTTTCGCCGCGCGTGTCCGTGCCGTTTTCAAGGATATCCCGGCACATGTCGATAAAAATCTCATCCGCTCTGCTCATAATCCTTCCTTTCCAAGCCTTGTGCAAAGAAGCCAGACATCCGCGGGGCGGATGCCTGACTGTTTTCATTTTTCTTACGCTTCCTCCGCCTCTTCCGGCTCCGCCTTCTTCGGCAGGCGGTAATAGAGCTTCGTCATCTCGTAAATGCTCTTCGCAAGCTCACCGGAGAGCTCGCGCGGACGCATGCGCCACTGCCAGTTGGTCCCGGTCGTCGAGGGATGATTGATCCTCGCGCGGTTGTCCTTGACCAGGTAGTCCTGGATCGGAACGATGCAGAGATCCGCGACGCTGGCCTGGGCCGTGCGGATGAAATCCCAGGTGAACTGGCCGTAATCCGTGAATACGGACCCGATATAACGGCGGGCGAAATCGCGGTCCTCGTTGCAGATGGACTCGATCCAGCCGCGGGTCGTCTCATTGTCGTGTGTGCCGGTGTAGACGACGCAGTTGTGCTCGTAATTGTGCGGCAGGTAGTCGGATTCCTCGCGGGAGTCGAACGCGAACTGCAGCACCTTCATGCCCGGGAAGCCGGAATCTTTGAGCAGCTTCCGGACGCTCGGGGTGATGTAGCCGAGATCCTCGGCGATGATGTGGAGCTCGCCGAGCTGTTTTTTCATTTCCCTGAAGAGGCCGAGGCCCGGACCCTTGACCCACTCGCCGTTTTTCGCAGTCTTCTCCCCGTACGGGATCTCGTAGAATTCGTCAAATGCGCGGAAATGGTCGACGCGCAGGACGTCCACAAGCTCGAACGTGCTCGCGATGCGTCGGATCCACCACTCGTATTTTGTCTTCTTTAAGTATTTCCAGTCGTAGATCGGGTTGCCCCAGAGCTGGCCGTCGGCGGAAAATGCATCCGGCGGGCACCCCGCCACCTTCTTCGGCAGGCAGTCCTCGTCCATGAGGAAGATCTCCGGGTTCGCCCAGGTGTCCGCGCTGTCCGCGGAGGTGTAGAACGGAATATCGCCGATGATCTTTACGCCTTTGTCGTTGGCATATTCTTTGAGTTTTGCCCACTGTTTGAAAAATTCGTACTGCTGGAAGCAATAGAATTCGATGGTTTCCGAGAACTCAAGTCTGGCCGCTGCGAGGGCTTCCGGATCGCGTTTCTTCACATCGTCGTCCCAGTCGGTCCAGGCTTTGCCGCCGTTCTTTGCCTTTAAGGCCATATAAAGGCCGTAGTCCTCCAGCCAGAAGGCGTGTTTTGACTTGAACGCCTCATATTCCTTGTCTGGATTCGCGAGAAAGCGCTGGAACGCGAGCTCCAGAAGGACGAAGCGGTTGTTGTAAAGTGCGCCGTAGTCGACCCGCTCGGGGTCGGAGCCGAAGAAGAAGTCGCGCACCTCGTGTTCATATAGAAGTCCGTCTTTGATGAGGGTTTCGGGATCGATAAAATACGGATTGCCCGCGAAAGTCGAGAAGCTCTGGTAGGGGGAGTCTCCGTAGCCGGTCGGGCCGAACGGGAGAACCTGCCAGTAGGACTGGCCGGCTTCCGACAGGAAATCCACGAACTCATAAGCCTCCTTCGAGAAACAGCCGATCCCGTACTTCGAGGGAAGTGACGAGACCGGGCACAGTATTCCGCTTTCACGCATATTGCTGCCCTCCTTAGGTTAAAAATCTATCTAACCTGATATTGTAGCATAAATGCCGGGGAAATGAAAGTGCCGTCCCCAAACAAAAAAAGGGAGATGACGCGCGCGTCATCTCCGTGTCTGGTAAAGCATATGTCAGAAGATCCCGAGAAGCTTGCTGTACTCCGTGAGAGCGCCCTCGGTGTTCTGCGCCAGGACCGCCTTCGCGAGGATCTTGCCGAGCTGGACGCCCTCCTGGTCGAAGCTGTT
>DFFD01000153.1:7894-10935 GCA_002369495.1 Lachnospiraceae bacterium UBA3785
GGAACATGACCTTGTTCTCGAAATGAGCGAGCAGCGCGCCGAGCACTTCCGGCGTCAGCTTGTCCGCCACAATGATCGACGACGGACGGCCGCCCGCGAAGAACTTGTTCCTGTTCACGTCGTCCTTGCCGCAGGCGAACGCGACGATCTGCGCCGCGACGTTCGCGGACAGCTTCTGCTGGCTGGTCGTGCCCTGGATCACCACGTCGTTGTCCATCTGGTTCTGTCTGAAGCCGATGAACTGCAGCGGGATGATATTGGTGCCCTGGTGGAGCAGCTGATAGAAGGAATGCTGGCCGTTCGTGCCGGGCTCGCCGAAGATGACCGGACCGGTCACGTAATCGATCGGCTCGCCGAAACGGTTCACAGACTTGCCGTTCGACTCCATGTCGAGCTGCTGCAGATGAGCCGGGAAGCGGGACAGCGCCTGCGAGTACGGAAGCACCGCCGTCATGCCGTAGCCGAGGAAGTTGCGCTCATAGACGCCGATCAGGGCGTCGAGGAGGGCTGCATTTTCCCTGATATCCGGGTTCTTCGCGAGAGCGTCCTCTTCCGCCGCTCCGGCAAGGATGCGGGCGAAGACGTCCGGTCCGAACGCCAGCGACAGGATCGCGCCGCCGACCATGGACGTCGCGGAGTAACGGCCGCCGATGTAGTCGTCCATGTAGAAGGAATCGAGGTAATCCGGGTTGTTGGCGAGCGGGGAAGCGTCCGAGGTGACCGCGATCATGTGCCTGGACGGGTCGAGGCCGGCTTCACGGATGGCATTTTTGACGAAGGACTCGTTGGTCAGGGTCTCGAGCGTCGTGCCGGACTTGGAGACCAGGACGAAGAGCGAATGCGCGACGTCGATCTGCGCAAGGACCGCCGAGGCGTCGTCCGGGTCGACGTTGCTGATGAACTTCGCATCCATGAGCAGGGTCTTGTTGGCCTTTGCCCAGCTCTCGAGCGCGAGATAGAGGGCACGCGGGCCGAGGTCGCTGCCGCCGATACCGATCTGGACGACGGTCGTGAACTTCTCGCCTGCCTCATTGACGATCTCGCCGGCATGCACCTTCTTCGCGAATTCCGCCGCACGCTCCTGCTGCGCGACATAGAACTCGCGCTTGTTCACGCCGTCGACGACCACGTCATCGCCGAGCTGGCCGCGGCAGAGCTGATGCAGGACGCAGCGGTTCTCGCCGGTGTTGATGCGCTCGCCGCCGTAGAGGGCTGCGTACTTCTCTGTCAGTTCCGCCTCGTCCGCGAGCGCCTGCAGCGCTTTCAGGGTCTCATCGTCGACCGCCTTGGCCGCGAAGCTGTAGACCATCCCCGCACCCATCGGGACCTTGTAATTCTTAACGCGCTCCGCGCCGCTCTCGCCGCTCATCACGGCCTTGACGTCGACCGGGGCCAGCGCTCCGAGTTTCTTAAATGCATCCAGTTTCGAAAAATTTTCCCATTTCATACCGGCATCACTCCTTTTAAGTTAGAAAATAAAAAGCTCTGTCATTATTATACAATAGCCGCTCCGCATTTTCAATCATTAGCGGCTCTTTTCACGAAAGAGAGCCGAGATGAAGCGCCTCCGCGAGCTTCATGGCGAAGATCCGGTGCCCTTCCTCCGTAAAATGAACATCGTCCGCATACTGCGGGATCCCCCACTCTCCGGCGTCAAGAAACCGCGCGCCGGCCTCCTCCGCTGCCGTGATAAGGAGCTCCGGAAGCTCGCCGGCGGCCTTAAGGATCCCCGCGTATCCGCTGCCCCGGAGCGTAACCGGCGCGGGCGGACAGATGAGGACCGTTCGCTCTCCCGCAAGAGCCGGCACGCGGTGAAACATCTCCCGGGCCCTCTCCGCGATCCGCTCCGCACTGACGCGCCTGATTTCAAAGAGATCGTTCGTCCCCAGCATGACCGTGACGATATCCGCGTCCTCGTTGGCCTCAAGAATGCCCGCAAGATAGCGGAGCGCACCGTCCGAAACCGGAAATGTCCGCCCGTTCAGCCCCTCGTTCACAACTTGAACGCCCGGGATCCCGGCAAGAAGGCCGGTCCAGCGCATGTGTTTCGGCAGGCGCCCGCTCGTCCCGAGCCGCGGGTCGAACCCGAAGGTGTTGGAGTCGCCGTAGCATAAGATTTTCATTTTTCCTCCTTCCAGTGCAGCCGGTGCAGCTGCCCCTCCGTCTCAAGGCCGCGAAAATCATTCTGCCGCAGCGCCTCATAGAGCACGATCGCGGCGGAGTTCGCGAGGTTCAGCGAGCGCTCGCCGGTGCACATCGGGATCCTGATGCACTGCTCCGGATGCTCGATGAGGATCTCCTCCGGGATCCCCGCGCTCTCCTTCCCGAACATGATGAAGTCCCCGTCCCTGAAATCCGCCTCCGCGTAGGTCTTTCTCCCCTTCGTGGTCGCGTACCAGACGCGGGCCCCCGGATTTTTCCTGAGAAAATCCTCATAGTTCGCGTACTCGGTCACGGAAAGGCGCTTCCAGTAGTCCATCCCCGCCCGCGCCAGGTTCCGCTCGGAGAGCGCGAAGCCCAGCGGATGGATGAGGTGGAGCGCGCTTCCGGAAGCAACGCAGGTCCGCCCGATGTTGCCGGTGTTGCTCGGAATTTCAGGTTCGTGCAGTACGATGTTGAGCATTTCTGTCTCCTTTGAAAATGAACCCCCCGCAAAAACCCGGGACGCAAAGCCCCGGGTCCTGTTCTTCATATTATCTGTATCAGCCGATCTTCGGCAGGGATGCGAAGCTCTTCTGAAGCTCCTCGTCGGAGGGCACATAGTCGGTCATCTCGCCGTTGTGGAACTTCTCGTAGGCGACCATATCGAAGTAGCCGGTGCCGGTGAGGCCGAACACGATCGTCTTCTCCTCGCCGGTCTCCTTGCATCTGAGCGCCTCGTCGATCGCATAGCGGATCGCGTGGGAGCTCTCCGGTGCCGGAAGGATGCCTTCCACCCTCGCGAACATCTCAGCAGCCTCGAAGACCGAAGTCTGCTCGACGCTGACGGCTCTCATCATGCCCTGGTCGTAGAGCTCGGAGAGCACCGGGCTCATGCCGTG
>DFFD01000153.1:11009-11234 GCA_002369495.1 Lachnospiraceae bacterium UBA3785
GCAGGCCGCCGGCGTGGTTCGGGGAGGGGATGAAGCCGCTGCCGAGGGTGTACATTTTCGCGAGCGGGCAGACCTTGCCGGTGTCACAGAAGTCGTAGGCATAGACGCCGCGGGTCAGGCTCGGGCAGCTGGCCGGCTCGACCGCAACGATGTCGTAATCCGCCTCGCCGCGGAGCTTCTCACCCATGAACGGGGAGATGAGGCCGCCGAGGTTGGAGCCGCCGC
>DFFD01000007.1 GCA_002369495.1 Lachnospiraceae bacterium UBA3785
AGGCCTGGGCAATCGCGGAATTCAGCTTGTGGGAGCCCGACGTGTTGTTGCCCTCAAACTTGTAATAGATCTTCGCCGGCGTGTCGAGCTTCTTCTCAAGGCAGTAGGCGCGCACGAGCGGCGACGGCCGGTACATTTTGTAGAAATCGCGGATCTCGTCCGGGATCGGGATGAAGCGGTTGTCATTGTCGAGCTCCTGCTCGACGAGCTCCCTGCAGAACACGGCGCCAAGCTCATCCGCGGTCATCGGCTTCCCGGTCCCCGGATTCAGGAGCGGCGCCGGCTTCTTCTTCATGTCGGCGCGGACATTGTACCAATCCTTCGGCATCTCATCTTCGCTTAAGTAGATCTTGTAGGGGATTTTCATTTCTTCGGACATCGTTCGTCCCTCCTTAATAAAAAATGGTGCTGCAGTCTCGGACAAAGATCTTCAAAATAACAAAAAACCCCTGTCCCGATACTGTCGGGACAGGGGAAATAATCTCCTGCGGTGCCACCCAACTTGGCGGAAATTCCGCCCTCTCATGCATACTTACATATGCCGGATGTTGTTCACGAAGCTCCCGCTCCGTCTCCCCTACCGTTTCCGGTTCGGTTCGCCCTCCGAAGCCCATTTCCTGACATTCCACGCGCCGCGATCCCAGCCCCCGCAGCTCTCTGTGCCGTAAAATGAAAGTACTCCTCTTCATCACAGGTTTATTAAGTTATATAACTTGTCATGTATTTTAGCAGATACAATCAGGGATGTCAACCGGAAAATGAACAGTTTAAAGCCCGGAATCCCTCACAAGCTCAACCTCGATCGGCGGCACCCTGGAAGGCTCATTCGTGGCCGGCTCCCCCTCGGAGTAAAAGCGGATCTGCTCAAATGAGGGGTCATGCACCTTAGCATCCTGCGGTATGATCACGAACGTGCGCCTCTCGTACCCGGCCTCCATATAGATCTCCGCATAGCTTCGATAATACCTCTTTTCGGGAAGCCTGCCCGTATAATGCCTGCCTTCATAGTCAAACCCGGCCTCTCCGTCCGGAGAAATGACCAGCTTCGCGTCCCCGTTCTCCGAAGAAAATGTCCCGACATAGTTCTCGACCTCCCACCAGACATCGCCGTCAAAGTCGATCTCCTCGCCGGACTCCGACTTCAGGGAAAGATCCCTGACCAGCTTGTATTCCCTGCCGCCGATCGTGACATAGTGCTCCGGGATCTCCGTAAGCCCGGCCTCGTACCGGGCCGCTCCGAGCGAGACCGGCTCGCCGATCCTGTCCATGTACATCCCGTCCACAAAGAAGCTGTTCTCATAGGAGGTGGTCAGGCGCACCGTTCTCCCGTCTAAGAGCTCGCAGTCATAGAAGTAATCCCTTGCCCCCGACTTGTACAGGTTGTACTCCGGCGACATGTAATAATAAAGCTCGCTCTCCCCGTCGACTCTGAGGAACCTGAGCACTTCCCCGGCCGGGATCACGATCTCGCCGGTCGTATTTCCGGTCTCGTCAAGTTCTGCAGCGCCGAGCTCAGTGAGCAGCCGGCAGCCGACATTCCGACTGTCAAGGGCGAGAGAATCGTCGATCAGTGCAAAATGAAGCCACGTCCGCCCGCGCCCGGGTTCCGGATCAAACGCGTAGTGGCCGTTCGGCGTACAGGTGGTGCTGAAGCCCGACTTGCTGTCCATAAAGCTCCTCGTCTGCTCGCGCATGTGGATGCATTCCGGATTAGACGGAACAGCCAGGCATATCTCATGCAGGAACGAATCAAAACTCTGGGCGTTCTGGTTCGCAAAGCGGTCGTACCCGCCGTCGGGGCTTGCGAAGCTGTAGACATAGGAGAATCTTTCATTTTCCTCAAGGCGGTAGAAATAGTATTTCCCCTTAGCCCGGAATACAAAGAAATCCGACTCGTCATCCGCGTACTCGAGCCACCAGGCTTTCTCGCTGTCCTTCTCCCGGATCACGATGCGGTACTGTTCGTACCCGCTCTCATCTGTCGCCTTCTCGACCCGGATCGTCCGCTGATCGTGCGGCAGCACGTAATCAGTGTTCTTCTCGACCTGTGCGATAAAGCTCTCCGGCGTCAGGGCTGCGGCCTCGGCCGACGGCCCGTCCAGCGCCGTGCAGGGAACGGAGACATGCACCGCTTTCGGGCGGTACATGCCGAGTTCACTTTTCTTCTCTTCCGGGACCGCATCGCTGTCAAGATAGAAACGCAGCCCGAGATAGTCAGCTGTCCACGCGGGCGTCCTGTCTTTGCCGGCGAGAAGCCCTTTCGTCCCGTATTTGCCGGCAAGCGCGGCTTCCAGCTTCTCAGGTAGTTCCGCCGGATCCAGGAAGTCCTGAAGCGCCAGCTCCCTGCCGCTCGCGGTATCGTACACATGGGAAGAAAATGTATACTGAAGCGGCCTCGTCCGATCATCCTCGCCGTCGCTGATCCCGCTCTCCATCTCCGTCTCAAGAACGCTGAAAAGAGCCCGGTCCGCCCGCGTCACATTCGTGATACAGGAAATATTCCGGTAGCCATAGCGCTCCGTCACGGCGGAGCCCTCAGCCCTCTTCTCGTAATGATTGCCGCTCAAAAACGCTTCTGCCCTGCTCTCAACGCTCTCTTTCGCGCGCACATTCACCTCGGCGAGAACGCGGGAGATCACCTCCGGCACCTCGCCGTCGGCGGAAAGCTCGGTGTAGCGGCCATAGACGCCGATCCCCTTCTCGGGATCCGCCGAAAAATACTCCTTAAGTTCCGTCCTGACCGCGTACGCTCCGTCTGCGCTCTTTCCGGGTTCCGCCGCCGGACTGTTCACCGAAAGGTTCTCCGTGTGCCGGCCGCATCCGCCCGCAAGGAGCGCTGCAAACAAGGTGCCTGTTAAAGCCAGTATCATCTTTCTCACTCTCTTTCTTCCGGTTTTCATCTGAGATACCTCTCGATCTTCAGGAGGGTCGTGACTGATGCAGGGAACAGTTTGATACAATTGTTTATTCTATCATACCCCATTTGGAGAGAAATGAACAGAGAGAAAATGCGTTGTTTGGGGCTGTTGGCAGCTCCTGAGACAGGGAGAGGCGCCTCGGTTGGCGAGATTACCTGCCGGCGCGGCGAGGGTGCCTTCCTGCAGGTAAGGCCAGCGCAAAAGAAGTTCTCCAGAGAGCTGGTGGCATAAAAAAACGGAAGCATTGCAGATGCTTCCGTTAAAAAAGAGCGCGAGACGGGGATCGAACCCGCGACCCCCACCTTGGCAAGGTGGTGCTCCACCGCTGAGCCACTCGCGCATTTGCCGCTCTTCGCGACAAGTGATATATTACACTATTATCTTCTTCCTGTCAACAAGTTTTCTCAAGTTTTTGAGGAAATTTTGTCCGGTTCCGGGGGCTGAACGGCCTTATATATCAAATCCGAAACTC
>DFFD01000169.1 GCA_002369495.1 Lachnospiraceae bacterium UBA3785
AGGCGTCCATCACAGAGCTCTCCGGAAAAATCAACGCCTCGAAGAGCGAGGTGATCGGCCTCCTGAACAGCCGGGCCAACGTCAAGAGCCGCATCCAGCGGTACGATACGATGCTCGAGCAGATCGATATCCGGAAGGCGGAGCTCTCCGGAAGGCTCCTGCGCTACACCGAGGAGGAGGGCGAGGCGAAGAGCCGCATCGCGGAGTCCGAGGAGCGCCTTCGCGCGATCCGCGAGAAGCTGGCGGGCCTTCGCGCTGAAAATGAAAACCTCGAAAAAAAATCCGCCGAATACCACGATCTCCTCAAAACGATGAATGAGGAGCTCGAGCAGGAACAGACGAACTATCACCGCGAGGCATCGCGTCTCGAGTCTCTGAAGGCGATCGCCGAGAGCTACGAGGGCTACTCGAACGGCATCCGCAAGGTCATGGAGCAGAAGGGGAGAAATCCCGGCATCCAGGGCGTCGTCGCGGACCTGATCAGCACCGAGGAGAAGTACGAGCTCGCAATTGAGACCGCCCTGGGCGGCAGCCTCCGCAATATCGTCACTGACAACGAAAACACCGCCAAGTACCTGATCGAGTTCCTGAAACGAAACAAGTTCGGGCGGGCGACATTTCTGCCGCTGACCAACGTGAGAGCGCGCAAGCGCTTTGAGCGCGAGGAAGCGCTCAGGGAACCCGGCGTCATCGGGCTGGCTTCCAATCTGGTGAAGAGCGAGGAGCGCTACAGCGCGCTCATTTCCCAGCTTCTGGGACGCACGATCGTTGTGGATAACATCGACCATGCGATCCAGATCGGCCGGAAATACTCGCACAGCCTGTTCATGGTCACGCTGGGCGGCGAATCATTTTCACCGGGCGGCTCCATCACCGGCGGCGCGCTCAAGAACCACGACAACCTGCTCGGCCGCAACCGCGAGATCGAGGAGCTGACCGTCAGCGTGCGACGCATCAAGAAGAGCCTGGCTGCCCGTCAGGAGAAGATCGACGAGACGAGGCGGGAGAGAAATGCAGTCCGCGACGAGATCACGGAGATCGCCGGCAGGATCCATGCGGAGTCCATCCGGGAGAACACGGAAGAGCTCTCGAAGAAGCAGGCGGAGGATGCCGTGACGCTCGGCCGCGTCGACCGGGCTTCGCTGGACCGCGAGAGCGTCGAGATCGAGAACCAGATCGAGACGATCCGTGAGCAGAGGCAGGCGATCGAGAAAGAGCTTGCGGCCTCGGAGAATTCCGAGAAGACGATCAACGACCGCACCGCTGAGCTCGAGGCGGAGTTCCAGCGCGTCTCCGCCGAGCGGCAGATCAAGGCCGGCAAGGTGGAAAATATTCACCTCGAAGTCGGAAAACTCCAGCAGCAGAGCGGCTTCCTCTACACGAACGCGGAGCGTCTCATGAGGGAGATCGAAACGCTGAAGAAGGAAGACGCCGGCATCGACGAGAGCCTTGCCTCCGGTGAGGAGGAGGCCGAAGCGAAGAGAAAGAGCATCGCCGAGATCGAGGAGACGATCCGTGCGGGGCTTGCCGCCGCGGAGAAGGACAATGAGGACCTCGCAGCCCTCTCAGGGCAGAAGACCGCGCTCTCCGGACAGCAGAAGAGCCTCTTCAATAGCCGGGACGAGCTTTCCGATACGGTGACGCGGCTCGACCGCGAGAGCTTCCGCCTCCACGAGCGGATGACCAGGATCGAGGAGTCGATCGAGAGCCAGGCCGCTTACCTCTGGGAGGAGTACGAGCTCACCCCGTCCGAGGCCAAAAAGCTGAGAAATGAAGAGCTGACCGACCGCCGCGCCATCAAGCACGAGATCACGAAGCTCAAGGATGAGATCAAGAAGCTGGGCCACGTCAACGTGAACGCGATCGAGGATTACAAGAACCTGGTGGAGCGCCATACATTTCTTGACGGGCAGCACAAGGACCTTGTGGAATCCGAGAAGACTCTGGAGGGGATCATCGCGGAGCTTGACCGCGGCATGCGGAAGCAGTTCAACGAGAAATTTGCGGAGATCGGCCGGGAGTTCGACAAGACGTTCAAACTGCTCTTCGGCGGCGGCCGCGGGACGCTCAAGATCGACGAGACCGTGGACGTCCTCGAGGCGGCCATCACGATCGACGCGGAGCCCCCGGGCAAGAAGCTGCAGAACATGATGCAGCTCTCCGGCGGCGAGAAGGCGCTGACGGCGATCGCGCTGCTGTTCGCAATCCAGAGCCTGAAGCCGTCGCCGTTCTGCCTGCTCGACGAGATCGAGGCCGCGCTCGACGACAACAACGTCTCGAGATTCGCGGAGTACCTGCACAAGCTGACCGAGAACACCCAGTTCATTGTGATCACGCACCGGCGCGGAACCATGGCTTCGGCGGACCGGCTCTACGGGATCACGATGCAGGAGAAGGGCATTTCGACCCTGGTTTCCGTCAACCTGATCGAGGAGAAGCTCGACGCATAAGGAGGTTTTATGGGATTTTTTGAGAAATTAAAAGCCGGACTTACGAAGACCCGCAACAACGTGGTGACGGGCGTGAACCGCGTTTTCACCACCTACGACCTTTTGGAGGATGATTTCTACGACGAGCTCGAGGAGATCATGATCATGGGTGACATGGGCGTCTCGACGACCGACGAGATCTTAACGGAGCTCAAGGAGAAGGTCAACGAGCAGCACATCACGACGACCGCCGGCTGCAAACAGCTGCTCATGGACACGATCAAGGAGCGGATGCGGGTCAACGAGGCGGATTTCGCATTTGAAAATATGAAATCCGTCGTCCTTCTCATCGGCGTGAACGGCGTCGGCAAGACGACGACGGTCGGCAAGCTGGCGGACCTCTACAGGCGGTCCGGCAAGACCGTGCTGGTCGCGGCGGCGGACACCTTCCGCGCGGCGGCGACGGAACAGCTGCTCGAGTGGACGAAGAGGGCGAACGTGCCCTGCATCTCGAGCCACGAGGGAGCCGACCCGGGGGCGGTCGTCTTCGATGCGATCCAGGCTGCGAAGGCGAGGGATGTCGACATTTTAATGATCGACACGGCAGGCCGCCTCAACAACAAGAAAAACCTGATGAAGGAGCTCTCGAAGATCTACAAGATCATCGCGCGCGAGTACGGCTACACGCACCTCGAGACCCTGCTGGTCCTCGACGGGACGACGGGGCAGAACGCGCTGATGCAGGCGCGCGACTTCGAGGAAATCGCCGCCATCACCGGCATTGTCCTGACCAAGCTCGACGGGACGGCCAAGGGCGGCATCGCGATCGCGATCCAGTCGGAGATGGGCTTCCCGGTGAAATACATCGGGGTCGGCGAGAAGATCGACGACATGCAGCGCTTCAATCCGGACGAGTTCGTGGATGCGCTCTTTGCGGATAATGCTGAAAAAGAGGAGGAATCGTAAGGGAGAACAGCATCTCCCTGCTTATTTATGGAGAACAGACAGGAAAACAAGATGGGCGTCATGCCCGTAAAGAAGCTGATCGTCACGATGTCGCTGCCGATGATGATCTCGATGCTGGTACAGGCGCTCTACAACGTTGTGGACAGCATTTTCGTCGCGCAGCTTTCGGAGAATGCGCTGACCGCCGTCACGCTCGCATTTCCCCTGCAGAACCTGATGATCGCGGTCGGTTCCGGTACCGGCGTCGGCGTGAACGCCCTGCTCTCGAGAGCGCTCGGCGAACGGAAATTCAAGAGAGCGGACAAGGCCGCCAACATGGCGCTGCTGCTGTCCTTCTGCAATTTTGTGCTGTTTGCGCTGGTCGGGATCTTCATTTCCGGCGCGTTTATCCGCTCGCAGACGAGCGACGCGGAGATCGCCGCGATGGGGGAGGTCTACCTTCGGATCGTGAACGGGCTCTCCGCGGGCCTGATGTTCCAGATGATGTTTGAGAGGCTCCTGCAGTCGACCGGGCGGACCGTGCAGAGCATGGCTTCGCAGCTGACGGGCGCCATCGTCAATATCATCCTTGACCCGATCATGATCTTCGGGTATTTCGGCTGTCAGGCGATGGGCGTTGCCGGCGCGGCGCTCGCGACCGTGATCGGACAGACAATCGCCGCCCTGATCGGGCTGGTGCTGAACCTGAAGACGAATACGGATATTCATTTCTCATTCGCGGAGATCCTGAAGCCGGATACGGACGTGATCAGGAAAGTCTACATGGTCGGCATCCCGTCGATCCTCATGATGTCCATCGGTTCGCTGATGACCTACATGATGAACCGGATCCTGATTGTCTTCTCGACGACGGCGACGGCGGTCTTCGGGGTGTATTTCAAGCTGCAGAGCTTCTTCTTCATGCCGGTGTTCGGCCTCAACAACGGGCTGATCCCGGTGCTGGCCTACAACTACGGGGCCAGGAAGAAGGACCGCATCTCGGAGGCTCTGAAGTTCTCCTTCATGCTGGCTGTCTCGATCATGCTCATCGGGACCCTGTGCTTCCACCTGTTCCCGACGCAGCTGCTGGGCTTCTTCAACGCGTCGGAGGACATGCTCACGCTGGGCGTGCCGGCGCTGCGCATCATCTCGCTGAACTTCCCGCTCGCGGCCTGCGGCATCGTGATGGGGTCGATCTTCCAGGCATTCTCGAGGAGCATGAATTCGCTCATCGTCTCGGTCTGCCGGCAGATCGTGGTCCTGATCCCGGCGGCCTGGCTGCTCGCGAAGACGGGCGTGGTCACTAACGTCTGGTGGGCGTTCCCGATCTCGGAGATCGTCTCGCTGGTGATCTCGGTGGTGCTGTTCAGGAGGCTGTATGATGAGATTGTGAGGCCGATGTAAAGATAGGCTCAGGGACGGTTCCTGGGGGACGGTTCTTAGAAAAAAACGGGCTGTGTTTGCAGCCCGCTTTTTTCTTAAGAACCGTCCCTGGGAACCGTCCCCGATGGTTTAGAACCGTCCCTGGGAACCGTCCCCCCGGCTTTCTACCCCAGCACCTCCTTCGCGATGTCAGCGCTCATCTTCGCGTCTTTCGCGTAGTAGTCCGCGCCGATCTTCTTTGCGTAGTCGGGGGTCAGGACCGCGCCGCCGACCATCACCTTACAGTCCGCGCCGGCGGCGCGAAGCTGCCGGATCGTCTCTTCCATGGACCCGAGCGTCGTGGTCATGAGGGCGGAAAGGCCGACGAGGCGGATATGCTCCCTGATGGTCGTCTCGACGATCC
>DFFD01000055.1:0-397 GCA_002369495.1 Lachnospiraceae bacterium UBA3785
GAGCCCAAAAAGCCCAGGCTCACACCGACCCTGATGGAGACCCTCTCCATCATTGCCTTCAAGCAGCCGGTGACCAGGATGGAGGTCGAAAACATCCGCGGGGTCAACAGCGATTTCGCGATCAGCAGGCTGGTGTCCTTTGACCTGGTCCAGGAGGTGGGCAGAAAGGAAGTGCCCGGCCGCCCGCTTCTGTTCGGGACCACCGAGCAGTTTCTGCGGTCCTTCGGCATCAGCTCGGTCGACGATCTGCCGGAGCCGGACGTCTCCCGGGTCGAGGAATTCCGCGAGGAGGCCGAAGAGGAAGTAACTTCCGGCCTGGATGTCTGAACGGACGGGAAGCGGCCGCCTGAATCTTCCGTAAATCTGACAAAAAGCCATAATTTATGGCAAAAAAATC
>DFFD01000055.1:463-1456 GCA_002369495.1 Lachnospiraceae bacterium UBA3785
CAATATTTAATGTATATGTCAGTTTCTGTTTTTGGCAGGCTGTGGTATACTTTGAACTGCATGCGAAAAAATGCACTATGTAAATAATTTTTTATGATTTGGAGGTCCAAAACATGAGCAGTACTTCAAAAGCGAGGCAGCGGATTCTATCTCTGCTCGACGCAAACAGCTTTGTTGAGATCGGCGCTCTGGTCAAGGCCAGGGCCACGGACTTCAACATGGCGGCAGCCCGGGAATCCTCTGACGGTGTGATTACGGGGTATGGACTGATCGACGGCAGACTGGTCTATGTCTACAGCCAGGATTCCGCTGTTCTGGGCGGCAGCATCGGTGAGATGCACGCCAGAAAGATCGTCAACCTCTACCGTCTTGCCATGCGCACCGGCGCACCGGTCATCGGCATGATCGATTCCGCGGGTCTTCGTCTGCAGGAGGGCGTGGATGCTCTCGAAGCATTCGGAGATATCTATGCGCAGCAGGCAAAGGCATCCGGTGTCATTCCCCAGATTTCCGCAGTGTTCGGTAACTGCGGAGGCGGACTCGCTCTGTTCCCCGGCATGACGGACTTCACTCTTATGGAAAAAGATGCGCGTCTCTTCGTCAGTTCTCCCAACGCGATCGCCGGAAATTACGAGGAAGCCAATAATACCGCAGCCGCGGATAAGAAGGCAGCCTCCGGAAATGTCGATTTTGTCGGCACGGAAGAGGAGATCTTCGCGCAGATCCGCTTCCTGGCAGGCCTCCTGCCCTCCAACAATGAGGATGAGGCATCCGGAGAGTGCTGGGATGATCTGAACCGCGAATGCGCCGGCGCCGCAGGATTTGTAGAAGATCCCTGCGCGGCCATGACCGAGATCGCCGACCTGGGCATGTTCTTCGAGACCAGGAAGTGCTATGCCAGAGAGATGTTCACCTGCCTGACCCGTCTGGGCGGCACGACCGTGGGTGTCATCGCCAACCGCGGCGTCTCCTACGATGAGAACGGCGAGAAGG
>DFFD01000055.1:1627-2985 GCA_002369495.1 Lachnospiraceae bacterium UBA3785
TCCGGCTTTGCCGCCTCCGAGGCTGAGGAAAACACGATCGCCAGTGCAGCCGCAGGCCTTGCCGCCGCTTTTGCCGGAGCGACCGTCCCCAAGATCAATGTCATCACCGGCCGCGCTGGCGGCAGTGCTGCCATGGTCATGAACAGCAAGTCCCTCGGCGCGGATCTCACGATCGCCTATGAGAATGCCTCCGTCGGTATTCTGGAGGGCAAATACGCGGCACCCGTCCTCTGCGACGGCACGGCTGAAGAGGTGAAGGAGACCGCCAAAGCCTATGACGCGCTCCAGAACAGCATCGAAGCAGCCGCGGCCCGCGGTTATGTGGACCAGATCCTTGTTCCCTCCGAGATCCGTAAATATCTGATCGGCGCGGTTGAAATGCTTTACTCCAAGAGAGAGCAGCTTCCCTCCAGGAAACATGCCTCTATTTGAGAAGCGCAACTATTCAGCTTCGCACTGGCAGCTGACACCAAAATACCAGCTGCGATGAAAGGTGATAAGGAATCATGAGAAAAAAACTGACAGGCATCCTCCTGTCTCTGCTCTGCCTTCTGGCTCTGACCGCCTGCGGCGGCACTGCGCAGCCTGAAGAGGAACCGATCCCTCAGGAGCTCGTTACCGCGCTCTACAGCTACGCGGAAAATGACGCTCAGCAGATGGATATGATCGTCAGGGGCGGAATGCTGGAGGAACAGAATTTTGAAAAGGTGGTCTACGACGGCATGCAGAGCTGGTCGACGGCCATCGAAGAGATCGGCGAGGTGGATTTTACCGCTGACGCCGACAACAACGGAACGGCCGACTGCTTTACCGAGAAATCCGTCACTAAGGATGAGGCCGGAAATTATATCGTGACGGTCGGGATCCAGGGATCTCTCAAGTCCGCTGACCTGGTGGTGACCTATCAGGCGGACGAGACCGGAAACCTTGCCGGCTATGAGTCGATCGTGGCAAATGTAAACTATACAAAGGCCGAACTTATGCAGCAGGCCGGACTCAATACCCTTCTGGGCATGGGAACAACATTCGCGGTCCTGATCCTTCTGAGCCTGATCATAGCTCTGTTCGGACGTATCCTGACTTCCGCAGGAAAGAAGAAGACCGAGGGGGCTGACAAGGACGAGAAGGCTGCGGCACCCGCGGGCGCTGCTCCTGCAGTGACCGCCGAAGTCCAGGGCGGACAGGATGAGCTCATTGCGGTCATCGCTGCGGCGATCGCCGCTTACCGCTCCGAGGCCGAGCCCCAGGCTGATCCCAACGGCTTTGTCGTGCGCAGGATCAGACGCGTCAAAAGAAAGTGATCCGGAGAAAGTACTTCATTTCTATTCATTCTTACGCACAGGAGGTGCAAAATGAAA
>DFFD01000150.1 GCA_002369495.1 Lachnospiraceae bacterium UBA3785
TTTATATTTGTGAAACAAAACATGGTTCACCAATCAAATATCTAAAAAAGGAGACAGAGATTATGAGTAAACCGTTAGAAGGCTTCCGTATCCTGGATTTCAGCCAGTTCATGTCGGGTCCGATGTGCACGCTGCTTCTCAGTGATTTTGGTGCCGAGGTCATAAAGATCGAGAACCCGCCGATCGGAGACAACACCCGCTACGGCAACATCATCGACCATGATGTCAGCAGCCACTTCGCCACAAGAAACAGGGGCAAGAAGAGCATCGTTCTTAATATGAAGGATCCCGCTCACAAGGATCTGTTCCTCAAGCTGGTCAAGACGGCGGATGCGGTCATCGAGAATTACAAGCCTGGGACCATGAAGAAGTTCGGCATCGATTACGACGTGCTGAAGGAGATCAATCCGAAGATCGTCTTCACGTCGATCTCCGGCTACGGCCAGGACGGCCCCTATGCAGGCCATGCAGCCTTTGACCAGACCGTCCAGGCAGAGTCGGGCATCATGAGCATCACCGGTCCGGAAGGCGGAGAGCCGGTTAAGAGCGGCGGTTCGATTGCCGACTATTCCGGCGGCCTGATGGCCTGCATCGGCACTCTGATGGGCATGCTTGAGGCGCAGAAGACCGGCTGCGGCAGAAGGATCGACGTTTCCATGATGGATTCCCTGATCTTCTGCATGGAGAACCAGTTCAGCTCCTACTTGAAAACCGGGAAGATCCCGAAGCCCATGGGCAACAGCTACGCTTCCTCCGCACCGATCGGCGCTTACAAGTGCAAGGACGGCAAGTCCCTCATGATCACAGTCGGAACGGACGCGCAGTGGAAGACTTTCTGCGAAGCCCTGAACCAGCCGGAATGGTACGCCAACGAGAACTGGGCGACGATGACCCAGCGCGCAGGCGACTACAAGGCAATCGACGCAGCGGTCAACGGGCTCTTTGCCAACTACACCAGCGACGAAGTGGCGGACATGCTCTTTAAGGGCAAATGCGTATACGGCCGCATCAATAACTTCGAGGATGTTGCAAACCATCCGCAGGTCGCCTACAGAAAGACCATCGTCAACGCGAACTATAAGAACGGCGTTTCCTTCAGAGTTCCGGGCAATCCGATCTGGATGAGCGGCGTGGAGAGAGAGCTTGATTATGATACGGCGGATCTCGGCCAGGATACGTTCGAAGTTCTCGGCGAGGTGTGTGACCAGGCTGAATTGCACACGATGTTTGACCCGATCATGGAGAAGGTCGCATCCGCGCAGGAAGCCATCTACGCCAAGTCCAGAAAATAAATAAAGATTCAGCGAGAGGAGGGAATTGAATGGATCTGAAACTTGAGGGAAAAGTCGTGGCGATCACCGGAGGATCGGAAGGTATCGGTTACGCCATGGCGGAAGCCTACGCGCGGGAGGGCTGCAAGGTTGCGGTCTGCTCGAGGTCGCAGGCAAAACTCGATAAGGCCGCGGCGGAATTCAAGGCCAAAGGCCTCGGGGAGCTCTACACCGAGAGCGTTGACGTCAGCGAGGCGGACAGGCTCTATGCCTTCGTCGACCATGTGAAGAGAGACTTCGGCCGCATCGACATCTGGGTCAACAATACGGGAACGACAATCGTGAAGTCGATCATGGAGCTCTCCCTTGACGAATGGAACTTCGTCATGAGGACAAACCTGAACTCCTACTTCATCGGTACCCAGGCTGCCGGCCGGGTCATGAAGGAGCAGGGCGGCGGCGTTATCCTGAATGTAGCTTCCTTCGGCGGCATCATGCCTCCGCTGTACCGCAGCGCATACTGCACGAGCAAGTTCGGGATCAACGGCCTGACCCGCATGGCAGCCGCTGAGTTTGCCCCCTTCGGCATCCGCGTCAACGCGGTGGCTCCGGGCACGATCAACACAGCCATGCAGGCAGCTGCAGGCCGCACGAAAGAAGATGTGGAGAGAGTGGCAAAGAACTTTGCGCTGCACAGGCCGGGTGAGCCGGAAGAAGTCGCGAATGTGGCCCTTTTCCTCACCTCGGACATGTCTTCGTACATCGACGGCGTTGTTCTCGAGTGCTCCGGCGGCAAGTTCCTTGCCCAGAACTGCAACCAGGCGTGGGAAGAGAAGCGCTGAACGGCTGTTTTCCCGGACACGGCCTGCTGAATAAAGAAAGCATTGTTTAAGGAATACAATAATTATATCATAAAAAAGAAGGAGAGAAGAAATGTTAGGAGTCATTGGTCTGATATTAGCTATCATTTTCCTCATGCTGTTCGCTTATAAGGGTCTTGGTGCTCTTCCGCTGGCTGCCTTCGGCGCCATGATCGTCATCCTTTTCAACGGCATGAACGTTTGGGAAACCATCACCACAAACTTTGTACCCGGCTACACAAGCGCATTTACGAGCTACATGGTCCTGTTCGTCACTTCCGCTTTCTATGCGAAGCTGATGGACGTGTCCGGAGCAGCCACTTCCATTGGCAACAAGTTCACGGAGTGGTTCGGCATTAAGCACGTCGTCCTCGTCGGCATCATCATCGTCGGCGTCCTGACCTACGGCGGCATCAGCCTTTTCGTCGTCATTTTCGCGGCGGCTCCGATTCTTTACACGATGTTCAAGAAGGCGGACCTTCCGAGACACCTCACGGTCGTCTGCTTCTCCGCAGGTTCTTCCACATTCTCCATGACCTGTCTCCCGGGCTCCCCGCAGCTCAGCAACCTGGTCGCCACTGAGTACCTCGGCACAAACCTGAACGCCGCTCCTGTCATGGGTATCATCTGCGGTACCGCGATGTTCATCATGTGCGCCCTGTACGGCGAGTGGGCTTCCAAGAAGGCTAAGGAGCGCGACGAGCACTGGAGCTATCCGAAGAACGTCGATCCGAAGAACTATGAAGTCGATCCCACGCAGCTTCCGGCCGCCTGGAAGGGCTTCCTCACCATCATCACCCTGATCCTGATCATCATCATAGGCTCCAAGATGGGCGTCAACGCGACCCTGATCGCCGTCATCGCCATGCTGGTCGGCTCTCTTATGACCGTCCTTCTCAACATCGACAGATTCTTCGGCAAAGTCAACTGGATCAAGCTCTTCACTGAGGGCATGACCGGCGGCGTCACCGCCATCGGTGGCATCGCAGCCATCCTCGGTTTCGGCGCTGTCGTCAAGGCGGCTCCGGCTTATCAGAGAATCATCGACTGGGCGCTCAGCCTGCAGATCAACCCGCTCGTCCTTGCAGTCGTCGTCACCTGCATCGTCTGCGCGATCGCCGGCGGTTCTTCTTCCGGCCAGAGGATCATGTACGAGACCATGGCTCCGACGTTCCTGGCTTCCGGCGCAAATCTTCCGGTCCTCCACAGACTGGTTGCCATCGCTTCCGGTTCTCTGGATACTCTGCCGCATTCTTCCGGCCTCTTCCTGGTCTATGACCTGCTCGGCCTCAACCACAAGAATGCATATCGCCACAGCTTCGCAACATCCGTCGTGATCCCGTTTATCGTCACGGTCGTGGCCACTGTCGTCTGCGTCGTGATGGGCGTATGATCAGCCTGATATCATTTCCGAACAGATCGCAGCTCAGGCCGGGGGTACCGGCCGCATCCTCAGCCGGGCCCCCCGGCTGAGGCAGAACAAAACGTTATCAATGTTGTAAAACTTAAAAATAAGGAGGAAAGTTATGGCACACACATTTGATGAAGCAGCAAGATCCCGTTACGCAGAGAATTTCAGGATCACCGATTTCAACAAGATGATGGCAGGCAAGGTCGTCATCGTCACCGGCGCTTCCTACGGCATGGGCAAGATGTTCGCCCAGGTCATGGTCGAGCAGGGCGCCAAGGTTTTCGTCACCGCCCGCGGTGAGGAGAAGCTGAAGGCTGCAATCGAAGACATCCGCGAGAAGACCGGCGGCGAGATCACCGGTATCACGGCTGATTCTTCCAAGCCGGAAGACTGCAAGAAGGTCTTTGAGAAGGCTCTGGAAGCTTACGGAACGATCGACGTCCTGATCAACAACGCCGGCAAGGGCGAGCTGATCACGATCGACGCTGTGGATGATGACACGATCGACCAGGTCGTGGACACCAACATGAAGGGCCCCCTCTATCTGTGCCGTGAAGCTGTCCGCTACTTCCTTACCAAGGATGAGGGCAACATCATCAACATCTCTTCCGCGAACGGCGTTCGCCCGATGTGCGGCGCTGCCTACTGCTCCACAAAGGGTGGCCTGAACACCCTGACCAAGAACGTCGCGATCCGCTGCACCGGCACCGGCATCCGCTGCAACGCAGTCGCTCCGGGACATACCCCGAGTCCGACGGCTTATGCGCATGACGACGGCGGCCCGAAGACCGTTGAGATGGGCTACATGAACGACATCCGCAACGCCCGCACCGTCCGCACCGTACATCCGTGGGAGATCGACCAGGCTTACGCTGTTCTGTTCCTGGCTTCCGATATGTCCCGCTGCGTGAACGGCGAAGTCCTTTGCGTAGACTGCGGCTGCTATCTGTAATCAGAATAGCGGGGACATATAGAAGGAAACGGAAACACCTGCCGGGACTGATGGCTATATGTCCTTATGACAGACAGGCATTTAAGAACCCGCAAGGCACCGTACACGGAGCTGTGCGGGTTCTTTTTCTGACGATACCGGTTTCGGATCCCGCAGGGGATCCCAGAGAAGAAAGGATTATATTATGGCTATTGTAAAGGTTAATTTCTTTTCCGAGTCACTTCTCCGCATGGTCAACCTGATGTGCGTCATCCCGGTCGATAAGAGGGAGATGGACGGAGAAGGTCTCCGGAGCAAGGACAAACCGATGAAGACCCTCTACCTGCTGCACGGCATCTACGGCGGCGAGTATGACTGGATCACAAGCACGCGTCTTTTCAAATGGGCGAAGGACCGCAACCTGGCAGTCATCCTGCCGGCAGGAGAGAACAGCTTCTATTCCGACCAGGCGGCCACTCACAATTATTACGGCAAGTTCGTCGGGGAAGAGCTGGTCAATTTCACCCGCACGATGTTCCGCCTCTCCGAGAAGAGGGAGGACACCTTTATCGGCGGTCTTTCGATGGGCGCGATGGGTGCATTTTACACTGCGTTCCGCTATCCGGAAACATTCGGCTATGTCGGCGCGCTCTCAACGGCGTTCCTCGGGGAAAATTTCCCGCCGGACGATAACCCTGCCATGTATCTCCTGAGCAACAGGACCTATTTCGAGCAGATCTTCGGCAAGGAAGCGGACTACCGCGGTTCGGGCATGGACCCGTACAAGCTGGCGGCCGACCTGAAGGCTTCCGGGAAGGAATTCCCGAAGATTTACATGGCGATCGGCGAGAACGATCCTCTGCTCGACGGCAACCTGAAGTTCAGGGACTACCTCGAGGAGCTGAAGGCTCCAATGGAGTTCCATCTCGATCACGGCGCGCACGACTGGGCGTTCTGGGACAGGAACCTCTACCGGATCCTCGAGTGGCTGCCGGTCGAGAGAAAACCTGCGGTAAAGATCTACGATTTTTAATACACAGTATGGAAAATGGCACACCCGGCACAGCTGAGTGTG
>DFFD01000089.1:0-19504 GCA_002369495.1 Lachnospiraceae bacterium UBA3785
GCGAGCGTTCTCGCGGTGGACGCCTCGGAGACCGCGCTCGCCCAGGCGGAGAGGAATGCGGAGCTGAACGGTTTTCATTTTACATCCGGCGCGGAGGCTGACGGGCAGTTCCGCGGTGAGGAGATGGCCAATGAGGCGGGGAGGAACCTGCGGTTTCAGGCGGCGGACCTGGTCGAGCTTCTGCCGCAGATGGAGACGGAGGGAGAGTCGTTCGATCTGGTGATCCTTGATCCTCCGGCGTTCGCCAAGTCTCGTCAGAATGTGAAAGCCGCGGAGAAGGGCTACCGCAAGATCAACCGGGCCGGCATGAGGCTGGTGAGGGACGGCGGGTATTTTGCGACCTGCTCGTGTTCGCATTTCATGACCCGGGAGCTCTTCGAGAAAATGCTCCGCGAGGCGGCCCGGGAGGCGCATGTGCGGCTCCGGCAGATCGAGGCGCGGACGCAGGGCCCGGACCATCCGATCCTGTGGACGGCGGCGGAGAGTTCATATCTGAAGTTTTATATTTTCCAGGTGATAAAGTAAGAAGGCAGGGACGGTTCTTTGCCGCAGGGACGGTTTCTTGGGGACGGTTCCTGAAAAAACGGGCTGCATTTTTGCAGCCCGTTTTTTATGAGAACCGTCCCTGGGAACCGTCCCTGTGTTTTTTTTAACCGTCCCTGGGACCCTCCTAATGATTGTTGATAGTAATTGAATACTGCACAAAGATGTGATAAACTGTAAGTAAGATTATGATAAATTTCACCAAATTGAAAGGAGGCAAGACGGTGAAAGGAAAAGTATTCAGAAAACTCATGGCGGTTTTCATTTCCATGATGCTCATCGTGTCGATGGGGGTTCCGGCCGCGGCGGATGAGATCCTGGAGGGGGCTCCGGAGGCTGCAGAGGTGGGACTGAATTCCGAAGGTTTCTGCGGAGAAGACGCCCGTTATACATGGAATGAGAGCACCGGAGTACTTGACATCACGGGTACCGGTAAAATCGAAACCAATTACTTCAGTTACGAGAGCGGGGCATTTTATAATAACCCGAAAATAAAAAGCGTTATTATCCATGAAGGGATCACACAGATAGGACACTATTTTTTCCATGGCTCAACCAATATAAAGTCAGTCGTGATTCCGAAAAGCTGCATCCTGATCGGAGAACATGCCTTTTACAAAGTGTCCGATGCTGATTTCTATTATAACGGCACCAGGGAAGAGTTCTGGAACATTAAAATCAAGGGTACTAATATGGGCCTGATGAGCGGCAGGCTGCATTTCGGCAAAGGAAAAGAGCATCTGTTTACCGATGTGACGAACAGAGGCGCCTTTTTCTATAACCCTGTCGACTGGGCGGCAACAAAGAAGGTCACGACCGGCACGGGAGACGGAAGCAGGTTTGAACCGTATCTCACCTGCAACCGAGCCATGATCGTTACGCTTCTTTACCGGTTAGCCGGTAAGCCGAAAGTAAACGCAGCAGGTACATTCAAGGATGTCCCGAAGGGAAGCTGGTATTATGATGCTGTGTACTGGGCCGTGGAGAAAGGCATTACGACCGGATACGGAAATGGAACGTTCCAGCCCTTCGCGAAATGCACCCGTGCGATGCTGGTAACTTTCCTTCACAGGTTTTATAACGGCGGTACATATGATCCCGTTTTGATCTGGGGAACGGTAATCCCTGACGTGCCAAACGGCAGCTGGTATCAGATCAGTGTCTATTGGGCATACTATCTCTCCCATATCGCAACCGGCAAGGGTGACGGCCTGTTCCACCCGAACGATCCCTGTACAAGGGGGGAGGCGATGACGTTCCTTTATCGTTTGATGAACGAAGGAAATGATTACGACAACTTTGATCAGACCCTTTGATGCAGGGTGCCGGGGAGACAATAAGGCAGATTTTAGTATTTCTCGCCAAATTGAAAGGAGGTAAGACGATGAAATGGACAGTATTCAGAAAAATGGCAGCGGTTTTCATTTCCTTGATGCTCACCGTGGCGATGGCGGTTCCGGCGCGGGCGGAAGATCTGCTGGAAGAATCCTCGGGGAGTGCAGAAGTCGGACTCGCACCCGGTGTTGATTTTCCGTCAGACCACTTGCAGTGCGGAGAAAGCAGCAGTTATTCCTTTGACAATGCTTCCGGTGTTCTGACGGTGAGCGGTTCCGGAACTACCTGGAACTATTATAGCGGGTTCTATGTGACGGGTGACATCTATACAATAAAGATCGATTCCGGGATCACTGCGCTGGGAGACGTGTTTCTCACTGATTTCGGGCATAAGTATCTGAGGGAGGATACTGAGCTGGTCAATATTATCCTTCCGAAAAGCCTGAAAAAAATCGGTGAATACAATTTCAATACGAATAACCGGGCCGAGTATATCTTCTATGAGGGAACCGCAAGCGACTGGAACAAGATTGCAATCGACAGCACCAATTCTTTTTCCGGCAGGAGGATTCTTTTCAAGGGTGAATGGTTCAAGGACGTGAGCCGCGGCAAAGACTTTTTCTTCAAACCGGTCTACTGGGCTGTCATGAGCGGAATCACAGGCGGCTATGGGGAGGGGACATTTCAGCCGTATTTCCCCTGCACGCGGGCGATGATCGTGACTTTCCTCTACCGGCGGGCGGGTTCGCCGGATGTTCCGGGGACGAACCAGTTCTCGGACGTTAAACCGACGGACTGGTATTACAAGTCGGTTTCCTGGGCGGTTAAGGAAGGCATTACAACCGGATACGGGGCGGGCACATTCCAGCCGGATGCACCTTGCACGCGGGCGATGATCGTGACTTTCTTAATGCGGAGGTACGGGCCGTACGCCCCGTATTATGAACCGGTTTACAAAAATATATTCCCGGATGTTCCGAAAGGAGCCTGGTATACGGACGCGGTCATGTGGGCGTATGACATGGGCGTCACGACCGGCAGGGGCGGTTATTTTAAGCCGAATGATGTGTGCACAAGAGGCGAGGCGGTGTCATTCATTTCCCGCACCATCGAATGAGACGGAAGGTTTACAATTTGAAAAGGAGGAATTGCGATGAAAAAATCAGTATTCAGAAAACTCGTGGCAGCTTTGTTAACAGTGGTTCTGATCGCTTTGACAGCAGCCTCTGCCTGGGCGGATGAGATCCTGGAGGGATCAACGGAACCGGCTGAAACCGGAATGATCCTGCCGGGTTCAAGCGATCCGAAAGACAGCGGTGAGTGCGGCGATAACGTCAATTATTCCTACAATAAGTCTACCGGGATCGTGACGGTCAGCGGCACCGGCGCTACCTGGGACTATGCTAGTAGACTCGGACCGAATATTGTCAGCAGGATCTTTAATGTCAACGGGCTAGTCTACACGCTGAAGATCGAATCCGGAATCACGGAAATAAAAGAAGGGTTTATTCCCGAATCTTACACGCTGGTCAATATAATTATTCCGAAGAGCGTAAAAAAAATAGGAGACTACAATTTCAAGTCTTCTTCTCATGAGCTTTGTTTAATATTATACGAGGGAACCAAGGAGGAATGGAATAAGATTACAATCGAGGACTCGAATCATGACCTGGATGATATTATAGTTCTCTACAAGGATGAATGGTACAAGGATGTGATCAGCGGCAAGGATTTCTATTTTATGCCTGTCTATTTCGCATCTGTATTTGGCATCACCGGCGGTTACGGGAATGGCACATTTCAGCCTTATGCCTCCTGCAGCCGTGCGATGATCGTGACCTTCCTTTATCGGGCTGCCGGGTCGCCGGATGTCGCCGGCACAAATCAGTTCTCCGACGTCAAGCCGACGGACTGGTATTATAAGGCGGTTTCCTGGGCTGTAGAGAAAGGCATCACGACCGGGTACGGGTCGGGTACTTTCCAACCTTATGCTTCCTGCAGCCGTGCGATGATCGTGACCTTCCTGAAGAGAATGTATGATCCATCCAGTAAGCCGCAATACAAGAATGCTTTTCCGGACGTTCCCAAGGGAGCATGGTTTACGGATGCGGTCATGTGGGCGGTTCAGTATGGCATCACGACCGGCAAGGGCGGTTATTTCAAGCCGAATGACGTCTGCACGAGAGGCGAGGCGGTGACGTTTATCTACCGTTTGTTTACAGGAGGAATTTAAAAAGATGAAGAACAAATTGTTAAAGAGAATTGCGGCGTCTCTTCTTGCGGCAGTTCTGTCTGCAGGGTTAATTGTGCCGGCTTATGCGGAGGAATCCCTTGAAGAGGCGCCGGAGGCCGCTCTGGTGGGGACATTGAGCGCAAGCGGTTATTGCAGCTCGACTGTAGAATACACATGGAACGCCTCCACGGGGGAAGTTGTCTTAACCGGCAAGGGAAGACTCGATACATCCTATGATCCCAACGCTTATTTCAGTCATAACAATGCTATAAAAAGCGTTGTGATCAAAGACGGAATACAGGTGATCGGACCTCAGACGTTTCAGAGTTCAAAAAATCTAAAGAGAATTGAACTTCCCGCCTCCTGTGTTTTGATCGAACATCATGCTTTCAACGGTGTTTCCAATCTGGATCTCTATTATAACGGGACCAAGGAACAGTTCTGGAATATAACATTCGAGAATACGAACCAGGGAATTATGGAAGCCAGACTGCATTTTTTGAAAGGACAGGAACATCAGTTTAAGGATGTTACCAACAGAGGCGACTATTATTATAATCCTGTAAGCTGGGCAGGCGTGAAGGGATACGCTGCCGGTATCGGGGACAGCGGTAATTTTGCCCCGAAGCAGGTATGCAACCGCGCCATGGTGGTTACGCTCCTTTACCGGATCGCCGGCTCACCGAAAGTAAACGCGACAGGCAAATTCAAGGATGTGCCGACGGGAAGCTGGTTTCATGACGCCGTCTACTGGGCAGTGGAGAAAGGCATCACGACCGGATACGGGTCTGGTACTTTCCAGCCCTACGCAAACTGTACCCGTGCGATGCTGGTGACATTCATCCACAGATATTGTAACGGCGGACAATATTATATGCCTTACTGGGGCTATGATATCAATTTTCCGGATGTGAAGTATGGGGAATGGTACTGGGCCAGTGTCTACTGGGGCGTATATGAAGAAGACTTTGTGAGAGGAAAAGGGGATGGTCTCTTCCATCCGAACGATCCCTGCACAAGAGGCGAGGCGATGACGTTTCTCTATCGGTTTATGAATGATGCGGAAAAAACATCTGTTTTTGACCAGATAGCCGAATGATTTTGTTAAGAAGACACATCTGATCGGTTGTGCCTGTTTATGCGGAGATAGGAAAACCTAAAGGGGGGACGGCTCTCAAAGAACCGTCCCCTTAATCTGTTATTTTCGATAGATGACCTTCCGGTCCGCCTTATCCCCCTTGACCGAGAGGGAGGGAATCGAGTCGATGAAGCGGTAGAGCTGCGAGTAGCCGTAGAGCTTCACGTTGAAGTTCTCGTGGCGCCGACGGATCTCCTGGCCGAGGGTGGAGAGGGCGATGCCCTTCGCGCCGCGCTTTCGGACAATGTCGACGATGTCCGCGATCAGGCGGTCCTCCTCGGTGTCCTCCGCGCGGAGAGCGACCGTGATCTGGTTGTTCTCCTTCCTGACCTCAATCCCGGGGATGTCCTCGAGGAACTTTGAGAGCTGGCTGTACCCGAAGGTGCGTATATCGAAGTCCGGATACTTGTTCTGGAGCTTCGAGCCGATCTCGCCGGAGCCGGTCTGCTTGCCCTTGTTGTCGTTCTGCGTGATGATATTGATGATGTCCGCCTCGATTGCCGCTTTGTCGGTGCCGCCGCGGGTGTTTTCATTTTCAAGGAGGTTTTCAAGCTCCGTGAAGATCGTGCAGGCCGCGCGGAAGGAATCCGGGGTCTTTTTCTCGCCCATCCCGATGACGATCTTGCCGGACTCTCTGAGGCGGCTCGCCAGGCGCGTGAAATCGCTGTCTGAGGAGACGATGCAGAACCCGTCCACGTTGGAGGTGTAGAGAAGGTCCATCGCGTCGATGATGAGGGCGGAGTCGGTGGCATTTTTACCTGTCGTGTTCGAGAACTGCTGGATCGGGATGATCGACTTCTCAAGAAGCCGGTCGGACCAGCGGGCGTTGGCCGAGGTGGTGAAATCGCCGTAAATGCGGCGGTATGTGATGGTTCCGTACTGCGCGAGCTCATCGAAGATACCGTTCAGGTATTTGGCGGAGACATTGTCCGAGTCGATGAGCAGCGCAAGCTTTCTTTCTTCCTGTTCCATAAATATTCCTTTCGATTAGAGTTCAATCCCGTTCAGGCGGCAGAGCTCCCTTGCCGACTCGACGGAATCGACGCCTGTCCTGTTCTTGATCGGGGCAAATTCCCTCGCGCGCTCGACCTCGAAGGGCAGGCAGCCCGGAAGCTTTTTGACGAGATCGAGAATGAAGAGCTCGAACTTGAGCCCGTTCGGCTCTTTCGGATCAACCTTGTTCCCCGCGTCGTCGATGCAGGGGATTTTCTTGCGCGCAATGTGGAGGGAGAGATCCTCGTCCGCGACGCGGATGAGCTCTTCCATGTTGAAGAGGTAGTTCAGGATCACCCCGAAATTGTAGGCTGGGTCGCCGTTTTCGTCCTTCGCGTCGAGGAGCTCGTCGGACATCTCGGTGTACTCGATGACCGAGGGGCGGCCGTCTTCGAGGCACATAACGCCGGTCTTCTCGTCGCGGCAGGCCTTGCGCACGACCTTGGAGCCCGAGGCGCAGCCGGAATCGAGGACCGCTCCGATGAAGACCGGGTCGGCGATCCGCTGGAGCACGTTGTCGACGGCGAAAACGTTGAGCCATTTTACGCCTTCCGCGGCGAGAGCACGGACGATCCCCTGGCGGAGCATGCTGGAGAACCAGCCGCCGTTGCCGTTCGGGGAGGTCGCGACGCGGGAGGGAGTTTCGAGGAGAATCCGCCCGTCAAAATCCGTGCACGGCGCCATATCCTGCACGAAAAATGTCACGCGAGCCGGATCGTACCCGAAAAACGCGTGTTCCGTGAGAAAGGCGCGGGTCGCGGCGTCATTTTTCTCGCTGGTCATGATCACGAGGGGGATCATCGTGCCGGTTTCCCGGACGACGTCCAGGAGATTTTCGATGAGCCTTTCGAAAATGAAAACCGGTCTCGTCACCCCGATATCGTACATGCCTTTCGGGGCGTCGCTGCCGAGGCGCGTGCCCATCCCGCCGGCGAGCAGGACCGCGGCGACTTCGCCGTTTCTGATTGCGGAGACGCCTTTTTCGAAGAATTCACTCTTTCTTGCCTTGATCTCCGGGAGCTGCATCGCGGTGAGGGGGCTGATGACACCGCGGCGGCTTTCGGGGTCTGCATTTTTAAGAGCGGAAAGGCAGGAGAGGTCGAGATCCAGCACCTGGTCAAGGAGGGCTGCCTGCTCCTTGTCGGAGAGCTGATCGAAAAAGCGGAGAACCTGGGTCTGGCCAGCGGCGGAAAGAAGAGAGGCTGCCTGTTCATATTTTGTCATGACGCGCCCTCCTTACTCTTCGTCACGGAATGTGAGCGAGTCGTCGGTCATCTCGTCCACGATCGCGAGAGAGTGCAGATTCACGCCGCTTTCGCGGAGTTCTTTGCCGCCCTTCTGGAAACCTTTCTCGATGACAATGCCGACGCCCTCGAGCGTCGCGCCGGCCGCCTCGATGATCTCGATGAGACCCTTGACGGCGCAGCCGTTCGCGAGGAAATCGTCGATGATGAGGACGCGGTCCTCCGGACCTAGAAATTTCTTCGAAAGGATCACGTCGTAGGTGATGCCTTTGGTGTAGGAGTGGACCTTGGCGGTGTACTGGCCGCCGTCCAGGTTGAGGCTTTTTGTCTTCTTGGCGAAGACGACGGGGCAGTTGTCGAAGTATTGGGCGGCGATGCAGGCGATGCCGATGCCGGAGGCTTCGATCGTGACGATCTTGTTGACCGGGCGGTCGGCGAAGAGGCGTTTGAACTCTTTGCCCAACTCGCCGATGAACGCGATGTCCATCTGGTGGTTCAGGAAACTGTCGACTTTCAGTATCTCGCCGGGGCGCACCTGCCCGTCTTTTTTGATCCGTTCCTCAAGAAGCTTCATGGTTTTCCTCCCTCGTGCGTAAAAAATGCTCACTGACAATGTAGCACGGATTCGGGGAAAAAACAACTCAAATCGAGTCAGGGACGGTTCCCAGGGTTGGTTCCCAAAACCTCAGGGACGGTTCCCCGGGATCGATTCCCAGGGACGGTTCCCAGGGACGGTTCCCCGGGATCGATTCTCTTTGAGAATCGATTCCCAGGAACCGTCCCCCAGGAACCGTCCCCGCATCCCCGCGTTGAAATATGTATACAGGTCTGTTATAATACGTTCATGAACGAAAACGAGAAAAAGCCGAAAGTCCGCACCTCCGTCCGCTCCCTGGTCGAATTCCTGATGAGGGGCGGCGACATCGACAGCCGGCTCGGCGGCGGATTCGACCGGGAGGCGATGCTCGCGGGCGGCCGCATCCACCGAAAACTGCAGAAACAGGAGACGGGAGACTACCGCGCGGAGTACCCGCTGGTCCGGGAGACGGACGGCGGGGATTTTGTGCTGCGCATCGAAGGCCGCGCGGACGGCGTTTACACCGGCCCTGACGGGGTCAGGTGCATCGACGAGATCAAGGGCGTCTACGCGGAAATCGAGAAGATGGAGGGGCCTGTCCCCGTCCACCTTGCCCAGGCAAAATGCTACGCCGCGATCCTCGCCGAGGACGAAAACCTCGAAAAAACCGGCGTCCGGATGACCTATGTGAACCTTGATTCGGAGCAGGTCCGCCGGTTCTTCTATACCTACGGGCGGGAAGAGCTCGCACAGTGGTACGAAGACCTGATCCGCGACTACAGCCGCTGGGCAGCCGCAGCGCAGGCCCGGAAGGAGGAGAGAGACAGGTCGATCGAGGCGCTTTCATTTCCCTATCCGTACCGGAAAGGGCAGAAGAACCTCATCGGGTCGGTCTACCGGACGATCCGCGACGGCGAGGTCCTCTTTCTCATGGCCCCGACCGGCGTCGGCAAGACACTCGCGACCGTGTACCCGGCCGTGAAGGCGCTGGCGGGCGGCATGGGGGAGCGCATTTTCTACCTGACCGGCAAGAACCAGACGCTGGCGGCTCCGGAGGAGGCATTTTCCCTGCTCAAAGCAAACGGCCTGCGCCTTACGAGCGTGCGGATCACCGCGAAGGAGAAGATCTGCCCGTTCTCGGAACCGAAATGCAGCCCGGAGGAGTGCGCCTTTGCGAGAGGGCATTTTGACCGGGTAAATGAAGCCCTCTTCGACGCGCTCGCCTCCTGCCGGACTTTCGACCGGGACACGATCCGCCGGATCGCGGAGGAACGGCAGGTCTGCCCGTTCGAGTTCTCGCTTGACCTGGCTTCCTTCGCGGACGCGATCCTCGGCGATTACAACTATGCGTTCGATCCGGACGCTTCGCTGAAGCGCTTCTTCGGGGAAGGCGTGAAATCCGACGGAATCCTGCTCATCGACGAGGCCCACAACCTCATTGACCGCGCGCGGGAGATGTTCAGCGCCAGGATCGTCAAGGAGGACGTCCTGGCGGCGAAAAGAACCGTGAAGCCGGTCAGCAAAAGAGCCGAGAAGGCGCTTGAGAAGCTCAACAAGGTAATGCTGAACCGGAAGAAGGAGCTGGGAGAGGGAGACAACTATCTGCTGATCCCGAATCCGGCACCCGAGGCCGAGGCGGCCCGGAGGGCACTTGAAGTCCTGGAGGAACTCTTCCAGGAGAAGAAGGACGGGAAGCTCTTTGAGGCGGTGAAGGATTTTTATTTTTCCCTGCGAACCTTCGTCCGCGTGTACGAGGAGGCCGACGGCGGCTACATGCATCATGCGGAGACGGACGAGGAGGGGCATTTTTCGCTCACGCTCATGAACATCGATCCGTCCGCGCAGCTGAAGAGAACGCTGGACAAGGCGCATGCGACGGTTTTCTTCTCAGCGACGCTCCTGCCGGTCACCTATTATAAAAAACTTCTTTGCGGGGACGAGAACGCGAAGGCGGTCTACGCGGAGAGCTCCTTTAAAAATGAACAGCGCTGCATCGTCATCGGCAGCGACGTCACGACCCGCTACCGATCCCGCGGCCGGGCTGTCTCCGAGAAGATTGCCCGCTACATCAGGGAGGCTGCGCTCGCGAAGACCGGCAACTACATGGTTTTTTTCCCGTCCTACCGGTTTCTTCAGGACGTGCTCAAGGTCTACCGGGAGACGATGGACTGCGAGGAGATCAACTGGGTGGCCCAGAGCCGGTACATGACGGAGATGGACAGGGAGATCTTCCTCGAAAATTTCTACGAGGAGCCCGAACGCTCCCTCGTCGGCTTCACGGTCATGGGCGGCGTCTTCGCGGAGGGGATCGACCTCACCGGGACGAGGCTGGTCGGCGCGATCGTCGTCGGGAACGGCCTGCCGCAGGTGGGGGTCGAGACGAATCTGATCGGCCGGTATTTTGAGGAGATCAGGAAGGGTGACGGGTTTGCATTTTCCTACCTGTACCCCGGCATGAACAAGGTGCTGCAGGCGGCCGGGCGCGTGATCCGGACGGCGGAAGACCGGGGCGTCATCGTGCTGCTCGATGAGCGGTTTCTCGAGAGGCAGTCGCTCGCGCTTTTCCCGCGCGAGTGGGAGGAATACACGGTCTGCACGGCTGAAAATGTCCGGGGAGTCCTGAAAGAATTCTGGGAGGAACAAGATGGAAACTGATTTTGAGGCGCTGGTGCACCGATTTGAGCCGGCGGAGCTGTTCTACAAGGAGCTCACCGAGAAAAAAGCGGTCGGCGGGGAAATCTACAGGGAGTATCTGAAAAGCCTCGACAGGGAACAGCTTGAGAGGGACGGACTTGTCGTGCCTGACATCCTCCCGCCGACGAGACGTTTCCCGGAGTACCGGTCGATCTTTCCGGAAAATGCAGACATCGCCATCTGGAAGCACTCCCGCTACACGCCGGTCTTTATGCACACGCACGATTACTTCGAGATCATCTGCGTCGTCGAGGGGGAGGCCGTCAACCGCTTCGAGGGCGGCGAGCCGCAGAAGATGGTCCCCGGGGACGTCTGCATACTCCCGGACGGGACCGTCCACGAGCTCTCCGTGATGAGTGACGAGGGGATCGTGCTCAATATCATGCTGAAGAAGAGCACGTTCCGGTATGTGTTTTTCGACGTGCTCTCCTCGGACGACCTTTTTTCGAGGTTTTTCCACGACGCGCTCTACGGGGAATCCGGCACGCCTTACCTCTATTTCCGGGCCGGATCCGACCCGGACGTTGCGAACTGCATAAAAAGCATGTTCCTCGAATACTACAATCACAGGAAGTATCACGAGAAGGTAACAAAAGGTCAAGTTATCTGTCTTTTTGCCTACCTTCTGCGCGGCAGGGAGCAGTATCTGCTAGCCGGGGGAGAGCAGAAGAAGCTGGAGCTGCTGGAGTATATCCGGAAGCATTTCCTGGATGTGACGCTCGAGAGCGCCGCGGCTGATTTCGGGTACAGCAGCGCTTATTTCAGCCGGTATGTGCGTAAATTGACAGGAAGAACCTTCTCCGAGACCGTCATTGAACTGAGAATGGAGGCCGCAATGCGCCTTCTTCGGACAACATCGCTTCCGGTGAACCAGGTCAGCGAGATCACCGGCTACCGGAGCGAGGAGCATTTTACAAGACAGTTCAAGAAAATGAACGGAATGACACCCTCCGCTTACCGAGGAGGAAATAAGAAGGAGTGAATGTCAAATAAAATCAATTGAACCGGCATGATGCTTCATGTTACGCATGGCGCGAAGGGGGTATAATCAGTATGATACCATCTGTTGCGGCGGCTGCCCGAAACGATGCGGGCAGCCGCCGCAGACTATTTTAAGGAGGAAACGCCATGAAAAAACTGTTGAGTATCTTGCTGGCAGCGGCACTGGCTGTCGGACTTCTTCCGGCAGCGGCGCTCGCGGATACGGATACCGGGGCGGCGAGCCGCATCGAGGAAGCTGTCCTTGAAGCTTCCGGCGGTGCGGAAGAGGTCGGCGGAGGAGTCGGCCAGGACGCCATCGGCACTTCGTACAAGGTTTACCTGCCTGACAATTACGACGCAGGCCAGAAGTATCCCGCCGTCTACCTGATGCCTTACGACGGCTATTCGTCGGATCAGTACATCAGCGACGGGATCCAGGCGAAACTCGATGAGATCTTCGCAAGCGACAAGGCGGTCGATATGATCGTCATCATGCCGACGTTCCAGAAGGACGCGGATTACACCGCTGAGCTGGCGTCGCTCGTCGAGAACGTTGAGAGCAAGTATCCGGTCATCCCGGATCCGCACTACCGTGCGATCCTCGGCGTGAACGTCGGCGGCTACATGGCGATGGAGACCGCTCTTTTAACCAATTCGAGTACCTTCTATTCGGTCGGCAGCCACATGGGCGACTTCACGACGGAGGCGAACCCCTACGTCGGGACCAAGGGCAGCATCGCCGATTACCTTGCCGGGCTTAACAACCGCCAGGGTTCCCAGGTGTCGGGCGCTCACTATTTCTACATTGACGCTCCGAACGGCGATCCCTTAAGCACTGCGGCGGGCAGCACGTCGACGATCGGCGCCGCGCTCGAGAAAGCCTCCAACCCCTACTGGGCTTACGGCGGCAGCTATTACCTCTACAGCACTCCGAACCCGGACAGCGTCGAGTACTGCATCCTTGACGGAAATGCCGACGCCTCCTTCTACTTGAGCTCCCTCGAGCGCTCCCTGAACCGCTTCAGCAAACGCTTCACGGAAAGTCTGTTCGCCGGCGGGCTGAAGGTTACCCCGCAGGCCGTCACGTCCTCCGATGACACGATGACCGCGACGGTCTCCTTCACGATGAACGGCGAATTTGCCAAATATCTTGAGACGGTTCCGGATGTCAAGATCACCGTGACCATGTCCGATCCGGCGGACGGCAGCGTCCTCTACACGGATTCCGCGGTCGTCTCCGGCCTCGCTCTCGACGAGGAGAAGGAGCAGACCTTCACGCTGTCCCGCTCCGATATGGCCTCCGGCATCAACACGACCCTCTCCGCGACGGCTTCCTTCCTCGGCATGACCCAGGATCTCGCGAGCCTGTCCATGGTCAGCGTCCAGGATACCGGCACGGCGGACGACGAGCAGCTGGTTGACCTCATGGGCAACTGGTATTTCAAGGCATACAAGACCTATCGCCGCAACGATCCGACGGTCACAGAACTCGACCAGATCGCGAACATCACCCCGGACGTCTACGAGACATGGGGCGTTGTCCAGCCGGCGCTCGGCTGGTGGACCGGCGACTTCGACGCCTCCCTCGGCGGGCAGGATAACTACGGCGGCTACGCATGGTACGTGAGAACATTTGACCTCGCGGCTGATTTCCCGAAGGAAGGTCTGCTTCTCACGGTCGGCTACTTCGATGAGGCAAATGAAGTCTACGTGAACGGCAGCCTTGTCGGCTCCCTCGGCATGAGATACGACATCGCTCCGGGCATCGGCGTCTACGACGGCTCAAACCCGTGGGACGTCAACTGCGTCTACGACATCGATTCCTCGATCCTGAACTACGGCGGCACCAACACGATCGCGGTCCGCATGTGCAACTCCACGGGCGGCGGCGGCTGGTACGAAGGCCCGGTCGGCCTCTACTCCGTGGCAGCCTACAACAAGGCTTCCGGCAAGCCGTCCGTCTACGCCGATGACGCTCAGACGGAGGCGGTCCTCGCGGCGGCGGCAGTCCAGAAGGCAGCCCTCGAAGGCGAAGACTTCAACGCTTACATGGGCACCATGAGCCCTGACTTCTTCGAGTCCGGTTATGATCTTCAGCGCAAGCTCGACGAGATCGGCGCCTGGATGGAAAACTATGACGGCATCACGGTCACGGATACCGGAGCAGGCGTCTTTGTCGACGGCGATCTCTTCGATTACCAGGCGACAAGGACGATCAAGGGAACCAAGGACGGCGCCGAGGCTGTCATTTTCGAAGGCGAAGTCAACGATTACTACAAAGTTGAGGACGGCAAGGCGGTCATGTACGGCAGCCACAGCCGCTTCTTCCTCGACAGCTACTGGTCGGATGCGCTCGGCGCGGAGGAGACCTACCGGATCTATCTGCCAGAGGGCTATTTCGATCCTGAAAATGTAAAGCGCTACCCGACGCTCTACCTCTTCCATGGCATCAACTCGAGCTCGATGACCTACGCGATCGACCGCATCAATGAGGTCCTCGACGCAGCCATCGCGGCCGGCGAGATCCGCGAGATGATCGTGGTCATCCCGGATGATCCGACCAAGTCGAGCTTCTGGAGAAACCAGTACGCGACCATGGTCACCGATGACCTGCTTCCGACCGTCGATACGCGCTTCCGCACGATCGACGACGAGCGCTACCGCTTCACGGCCGGCTGCTCGATGGGCGGCGCGGGCTCCTACGGCATGGCCTTCACGAACCCGAACCTCTTCTCCGGCATGATCAGCTTCTACGGCGCGATCAACTACGTGAACGGCACTGGTGTCGCGGCCGAGCTGCCGAAGGAGTATTTCGACCAGTACGCGATCTTCATGGCCTGCGGCAACCAGGATATGTACAACTTCTACGACGTCCAGGAGCAGGTCAGCCGGATCTTCACGGAGAAGGGCATCGAGCATTATCACTATGTCGACAACGGCACGCACTCGACCACCTTCTATCTGCCGCTGTTCATCCCGGCCGTGCAGTATGTCCAGGCAAGACAGTATCAGACCACTGATGCCGGTACGATCCTGGGCGGCGAAGTTTCCGCCGAGAGAGACGGCAGCACGATCAGCGTCAACTATACGCTGAACGTGAGCGCCGACGTTGCAAACTACCTGAACACGATCGTCGATTCGTCTTACACGAAGGAGACCAACCCGGGTCTTGCGATCCCGGTCGAAGCGATCCTCATGAAGGACGGCGTCCGCATCTGCGACAGGACCAGCTACTATGAGGTGAGCGGCGAGACCTCCATCACCGACACGATGGAACTCTTCATCCCGGAGGATGAGGCGGACGAATACACGGTTTACCTCTACGCTTCCGCGGCGGAGAACACCGTGCTCATCGGCGCCATCGAGAATGCTCCGGTCGAACCGGTCCGCTTCGCCGACGTCATGGACGAGAACGCATGGTATTATGAATCCGTCTACTGGGCAGCCGAGAACGGCATCACCTCCGGGCGCGGCACCAACGAAGCCGGCGAACCGCTCTTCCAGCCCGACCGGAAACTTACGAGAGGAGAAGTCGTGACATTTCTCTACAACCTCGCCGGCAAGCCGGAAGCTTCCTCGGACGTTGCATTTTCCGATGTCAAGGAAGATGATTTCTTCTATGCGGCGGTCAGATGGGCTGTGGAGAAGGGAATCACGTCCGGCTACGGAGAGGGAACCTTCCAGCCGGGTAAGGAGTGCAATCGCGCGATGATCGTCACCTTCCTGAAGAACTACGCGGAGAAGGTCTGCGGACTGGATACCTCGGCGGACGGAGCGGAGAGCTTCCCGGATGTCAAGGCAGGGATCTGGTATGAAGGCGCTGTCAAGTGGGCTGTGAAGAACGGCATCACAAACGGCATCGGCGGCAACTTCGTGCCTGACAGGATCTGCAACCGCGCGCAGATGGTCACCTTCCTCCACAATTTTGTCAAATATCAGAGCACTGTCGAAGGATAAGCTCATAATTGCATCAGAACGAGGACCCTGTGCAGACAGGGTCCTCTCTTTGTGCGAAAATAATTTGACAGAATCCGCTCTTCAAAGTATGATTGAGGTGACAGGCAACCATCACGTCGTAAAGGAGAGCTTAAATGGTAAGAAGAATATATGTAGAGAAGAAAAAAGCATTTGCCGTCAAGGCGAAGGAGCTTCGCCACGAGGCGCGAAACTACCTTGGCCTCGCCAATGTCGACGATGTCAGGATCTTTATCCGCTACGATGTTGAAAATATCTCGGACGAGACCTGGGAAAAAGCTGTGAAGACCGTCTTTGCGGAGCCGCCGGTCGACGATGTGTACCCGGAGACGCTGCCGGAGCCGGAGGCGCCGCACCGCGTATTCTCCGTAGAGTACCTGCCCGGCCAGTTCGACCAGCGGGCTGACTCGGCGGAGCAGTGCATCCGTTTCCTCAATGAAAATGAAAAGCCCACCGTCCGCTCCGCCACCACCTACATGGTGTTCGGAGAGCTGTCCTACGCGGACATCAAGAAGATCGAAGACCACTGCGTGAATCCGGTGGACTCCCGCACGACCGATGAGGTGAAGCCGGAGACGCTCGTGGCCGACTATCCGGAGCCTGAGGATGTGAAGATCTTTAAGGGCTTCCGTGAAATGCCGGAAGAGGAGCTCAAAGCCCTCTACGATTCGCTGAATCTGGCGATGACGTATGCGGATTTCATTTTTATCCGCGATTATTTCAAGAATGAAGAGAAGCGCGACCCCTCGATCACCGAGATCCGCGTGCTCGACACCTACTGGTCGGACCACTGCCGTCACACGACCTTCCAGACCGAGCTCAAAAAGGTCACCTTCGGCGAAGGCGACATGAAAAAGCCGATCGAGGACACCTTCAAGCAGTACCTGGCCGACCGCGACGCGCTGTACGCGGGCAGAAGCGACAAGTTCGTCTGCCTGATGGACCTTGCGGTACTCGCCGCGAAGAAGCTCAAGAAGGAAGGAAAGCTTGACGACCAGGAGGAGTCCGACGAGATCAACGCCTGCTCGATCGTCGTTCCGGTCGACGTCGACGGGAAGACGGAAGAGTGGCTCATCAATTTCAAAAATGAAACCCACAATCACCCGACCGAGATCGAACCGTTCGGCGGCGCGGCCACCTGCCTCGGCGGCGCGATCCGCGACCCGCTCTCCGGGCGCACCTACGTCTACCAGGCGATGCGCGTGACCGGTGCGGCGGACCCGACGACGCTGCAGGCGGACACCCTGAAGGGCAAGCTGCCCCAGAAGAAGATTGTCCGCGAGGCGGCCCACGGCTACAGCTCCTACGGCAACCAGATCGGCCTTGCGACCGGCCATGTCCGCGAGATCTATCACCCGAACTACGTCGCCAAGCGCATGGAGATCGGCGCGGTCATCGCGGCGGCTCCGAGATCCGCGGTTCAGCGTCTCAACTCCGATCCGGGCGACATCATCATCCTTTTGGGCGGGCGCACCGGCCGCGACGGCATCGGCGGGGCGACAGGCTCCTCCAAGGCCCACAACGTCCAGTCCACCGAGGTCTGCGGCGCTGAGGTCCAGAAAGGAAATGCCCCCACCGAGCGCAAGCTCCAGAGGCTGTTCCGCCGCAGGGATGCTGCCCATCTCATCAAGAAATGCAACGATTTCGGCGCCGGCGGCGTCTCCGTCGCGATCGGCGAGCTGGCCCGCGGCCTTGACATCGACCTCGACAAGGTCCCGAAGAAATACGCCGGCCTCGACGGCACCGAGCTCGCGATCTCCGAGTCCCAGGAACGCATGGCGGTCGTCGTGGACCCGAAAGATGTCGACACATTCATGAAATACGCCGCGGAGGAGAACCTTGAATCCACCGTTGTCGCGGTCGTAACCAAGAGCCCGCGCCTTGTCATGCACTGGCGCGGCAGGACGATCGTCGACCTCTCCCGCGATTTCCTCGACACGAACGGAGCGCACCAGGAGACGGATGTCTTTGTCGAGATCCCGAACTTCGACAACTCCGAGCTTAACCAAAACCCGTACGCGCCGACGGACGTCGCCGATGCCGGCTGGATCCGCTACCAGTGGCTGAAGACCCTCGCGGACCTCAACGTCTGCTCGCAGAAGGGCCTCATCGAGATGTTCGACTCCTCGATCGGCGCCGCGACGGTCACGATGCCTTACGGCGGCCAGTACCAGCTCACCGAGACCCAGTCGATGGCGGCCAAGGTTCCGGTTCCGGGCGGCAAGACCGAGACTGTGACTCTCATGAGCTACGGCTTCGATCCGTATCTGTCCAGCTGGAGCCCGTACCACGGCGCGGCCTGGGCGGTCACCGAGTCCATGGCGAAAATCGCTGCCACGGGCGGCGATGTGAATAAGATCCGCTTTACGTTCCAGGAATATTTCCGCCGCATGAGCGCGGATCCGGCCCGCTGGAGCCAGCCGTTCGCGGCGCTGCTCGGCGCTTACGCGGCACAGATCGGCTACGGCCTGCCGTCGATCGGCGGCAAGGACTCGATGTCGGGCACATTTGAGCAGATCGACGTCCCGCCGACGCTCGTCTCCTTCGCGATCGACGTCGCGAAGAGCAGCGATATCGTGACGCCGGAGTTCAAGCAGGCCGGCGACAAGATCCTCTGGATCCGGGTCCCGCGCGACGGCTACCAGCTTCCGGACTACAAGGGCGTCCTTGAAGTCTACAACAAGCTGCACGAGGATATGCAGAAGGGCTATGTGAAGGCTGCCTACGCGCTCGGACGATTCGGCATCGCGCCGGCTGTCAGCAAAATGGCCTTCGGCAACCGCCTCGGCCTCGCGATCCGCCATGACGTCGACCCGCGCGACTTCTTCTCGCCCGCATACGGCGATCTGGTGGTCGAAGTCGCCGGCGAGGATGTCCAGAAGCTCGCATCGAGCTACCGCGTGATCGGCGAAGTGCTCGCGGAGGACAATTTCCGCTACGGAACGGTCTGCATCCCGCTCGCGGAGGCGCTCGGCGCGAACATCGGAACGCTCGAGAAGGTCTTCAAGACCCGCGCTTCCCACGACCAGAGCCCGGTCGAGAGCCCGATCTACCGCGCGGACAGCATCTATGTCTGCAAGAATAAAAAGGCCAAACCGCATGTCTTCATCCCGGTCTTCCCGGGCACGAACTGCGAGTACGATTCCGCGAGGGCGTTTGAGAATGCCGGGGCGTCGGTTACGACATGCATTTTCCGGAACAGGACCGCGGAGGATATCCGCGAATCGGTGGAAGAGTTTACCCGCAAGATCGCACGCGCCCAGATTATCATGTTCCCGGGCGGCTTCTCCGCAGGCGACGAGCCGGACGGCTCCGCGAAGTTCTTCGCGACCGCGTTCCAGAACGAGAAGATCCGCGAGGCGGTCATGCGGCTCCTTAACAATCGCGACGGGCTGGCGCTGGGCGTCTGCAACGGCTTCCAGGCGCTCATCAAGCTTGGGCTTGTGCCGGGCGGCGAGATCATCGGTCAGAACGCGGAGTCGCCGACGCTGACCTTCAACACGATCGGCCGGCACATCTCGAAGATGGTCTACACGAAGGTCGTCTCGAACAAGTCTCCGTGGCTCGCCAATGCGGAGCTCGGCGGCGTCTATGTCACGCCGGCTTCCCACGGCGAGGGCCGTTTCGTCGCGAACGATGCCTGGCTGAAGATACTGTTCGAAAACGGCCAGGTCGCGACCCAGTACTCTGACCCGCTCGGCAACGTCTCGATGGACGAGGAGTGGAACGTGAACGGGTCCTACTGCGCGATCGAGGGCATCACCTCCCCGGACGGCCGCGTGTTCGGCAAG
>DFFD01000089.1:19552-22108 GCA_002369495.1 Lachnospiraceae bacterium UBA3785
CGCGTGTTCGGCAAGATGGCGCACATCGAGCGCCGCGGCGACGGCGTGGCGGTGAATATCTACGGCGAGCAGGATATGAGGGTGTTTGAAGCGGGAGTCAAGTATTTCTTATGATGTGAGGCCGGGGACGGTTCCAGGCACAAAAATGAGGTTCTCTCTGTGAGAACCTCATTTTTGTACAAGAACCGTCCCTGTGTTTCCCGCGGAAGGTTGTTAGGGACGGTTCTTGTACGAAAAAAGCTTCTCGAAACGAGAAGCTTTTTTCGTGCTTAGAACCGTCCCCATTCAATTCACTTTTTTCGTGCCCGGAACCGTCCCTGTACTCTCTATTCACTTACCTCCGCCAGCACCTCCCCCAGCAGGCGCTGCGCCTCGGCCTCGGGATCCGCCTCCGCGGCGTCAAGGTCCATCAGGATCACAGGGGTCCCGCTCGCCGAGATCGCCTTGCGGGCGGCGAAGCAGGCGCTCTCCGCGTCGTCCGTCCAGGCGAGGACGATCACGGAGGCGTGTTCGGCGACCATGTTCTTCAGCTGGCCGTTCTGGGCCTCGCCGACATTGCCGGACATCTGGTAATGGACCCTGAACCCGTTCTCGCCGAGCAGCACCGCGAGCCGGTCAGTCATCGTGTTGAGGTTGGAGCCGTCATTTCCTCCGGGCGAGGCGACGGCGATCAGTTTGTTGTTCTCCGTCGTCATGCCGCCCCCGCAGCCGGCGAGGACCACGAGGAGGCAGAGGAGAAGGATCGGAAGTTTTTTCATTTTCTTAAACCTGCTGGTAGGTGGAGAGGAAATCCTCGATCTTGTCGCAGGCTTCGCCGAGTACCGAGCGGCGCGGGAGATAGACGATGCGGAAATGATCCGGCGCGATCCAGTTGAAACCGGTGCCCTGGACGAGCAGGACATGCTCCTTCTTCAGGAGATCGTACGCGAACTGCATGTCGTCGTGGATGTTGAACTTCTCGACGTCGATCTTCGGGAAGCAGTAGAAGGCCGCCTTCGGCTTCACGACCGAGAGGCCCGGGATCTCGTTGATCCGCTTGTAAATGAAATCTCTCTGGCGCGTCACGCGGCCGGTCTCGTTGACGTAGCCCTTCACCGACTGGGTGCCGCCGAGCGCGGTCTGTACGATCGACTGGGCCGGCACGTTGGAGCAGAGACGCATGGAGGAGAGCATTTTGATGCCTTCGATGTAGTCTCTGGCCATGTCTTTATTTCCCGAAAGGACCATCCAGCCGATGCGGAAGCCCGCGATCATGTGGGACTTCGAGAGGCCGGAAAATGTCACGCAGAAAAGATCCGGCGCAAGAGACGCGATCGAGGTGTGCTGGTAGCCGTCCATCAGCAGGCGGTCGTAGATCTCGTCCGAGAAAATGATCAGCTGATGCCTGCGGGCGATCTCCACGATGCGCTCAAGAAGGTCCCTGGGGTAAACGGCTCCGGTCGGGTTGTTCGGGTTGATGATGACGATCGCCTTGGTGCGATCGTTGATTTTCTTTTCCATATCGTCGAGGTCCGGGTTCCACTCGCTCTGCTCGTCGCAGATGTAGTGGACGACCTTGCCGCCCGCCAGCGTCGCGCAGGCAGTCCAGAGCGGGTAGTCCGGCGCGGGAATCAGGATCTCGTCGCCGTCGTCCAGCAGCGCGGACATCGCGAGGTTGATGAGCTCGGACGCGCCGTTGCCGGTGTAGATGTCGTCCATCGAAAGGTTCGGGATATTGAGGTTCTGGGCGTACTGCATGATCGCCTTTCTGGCTGCCCAGACGCCTTTGGAGTTCGAATAACCTTCGGACTCGCGGAGATTGTCCGCCATGTCGGAAATGACCTCCTCCGGCGCATGGAACCCGAACGGAGCCGGGTTGCCGATGTTCAGCTTCAGCACCTCGATGCCGCGCGCGATCATCCGGTCCGCTTCCTCGACGACCGGTCCGCGGACGTCGTAAAGTACGTTGTCGAGCTTAGAAGATTTCTTGAATTCTCTCATAATTGCCTCCCCGCCGCCAAAGTGCGGCTCTTCCGGCTATTATAACACTAACATTTTTTACTTGACAATAGTCAAAAGCTATACTATCATAATTCACGAATCGAGAGTGCTGTCCAAAGGCGGGCAGATGCGCGATCTTATTTGCGTACCTGTCGCCCGGATGAGCGCTTTTTATTTTATAAGAGGAGGTAACAAAAATGTCGTATGTTGATGAGGTAATCGCCAGCGTAAAGAAGAAGAATGCCGCTGAGCCGGAATTCATCCAGGCCGTCGAGGAGGTCCTTGAGTCCATCCGCGTCGTCATCGAGTCTGATGAAGAGAATTACAGAAAGACCGCGTTCCTTGAGAGGATCACGGAGCCGGAGAGAATCATCATGTTCCGCGTACCGTGGATCGATGACAACGGCAACGTCCAGGTCAACCGCGGCTACCGCGTCCAGTTCAACAGCGCGATCGGCCCGTACAAGGGAGGCCTTCGCCTGCATCCGTCGGTTTACATCGGCATCATCAAATTCCTGGGCTTCGAGCAGGTCTTCAAGAACAGCCTGACCGGTCTTCCGATCGGCGGCGGCAAGG
>DFFD01000023.1 GCA_002369495.1 Lachnospiraceae bacterium UBA3785
GGATTCTGCGTCGCGATGACGAAAAATGTCTCCGGCAGCCGCCTTGTCACCCCGTCCGCCGTCACCTGCCGCTCCTCCATGCACTCGAGAAGGCCGGCTTGGGTCCTCGGCGTCGCGCGGTTGATCTCATCCGCGAGCAGGATGTCCGTGAAGACCGGGCCTTTTTTGAACTCAAACTCCCCGCTCTTCCGGTTCAGCACCGTGAGGCCCGTCACGTCCGACGGCAGGAGGTCCGGCGTAAACTGGATCCGGGCAAATGAAGCCCGAAACGACGCCGCCAGCACCCGCGCGAGCGTCGTCTTGCCGGTCCCCGGGACGTCCTCCAGGAGCACGTGCCCGCCCGCGATCAGGGCGGCGAGCACCATGCGCACGCATTTTTCACGTCCGATGAGAACGCGGTTGATATTTTCTTCAACTCCGAGTATGTTTTCTCTTCCCATTTCGCCACCTCGCTACGCTCCAGTATAATGGAAATGAAGACCGAACGCAAGACTTCCGCGAGCCCGGCTGCCGCGGAAGCTCATATTTTTTGTTTACTTTTCCGCGTTAACGTGATACACTATTGCAAATCGGCACCCTAAAGGCGCCGTACAGTTATTTTTCCAAAGGGGGCTTACTATGAGTTTCAGTGACATTATTTCTGCTGTAGACAATTTCCTGTGGGGCTGGCCGCTCATCATCCTGCTCTTCGGGACGCACATTTACATGACATTCCGGACGGGCTTCATCCAGAAGGACATCTTCAAGGCGATCAAGCTCTCCGTAACCCGCGATCCGGACGCGGAAGGCGACGTCTCCCAGTTCGGCGCGCTGACGACCGCGCTCTCCTCGACGATCGGCACCGGCAACATCATCGGCGTCGGCACCGCGATCGCCTGCGGCGGCCCGGGCTCCGTGCTCTGGATGTGGCTGACCGGTATCTTCGGCATCGCGACCAAGTACGCCGAGACCCTGATCGCGGTCAAGTACCGCGTGAAGAGCGAGGACGGCACCATGATCGGCGGCGCGATGTACGCCCTTGACCGCGGCCTCAAGGCCCGCTGGGCAGGCATCCTCTTCGCGATCCTCGCGGCGGTCTGCGCGTTCGGCATCGGCTGCATGGTCCAGGCCAACGCGGTCGCGGCAAACTTCACGACCAACTTCGGCGTCTCTCCGTGGATCATCGCGGTCGCGCTCAGCATCCTGGTCGGCCTCGTCATCATCGGCGGCATCAAGTCGATCACCAGGGTCTCCGAGATGCTCGTGCCCTTCATGGCGGTCTTCTACGTCATCGGCTGCCTGATCATTCTCATCATGAACGTCGACGTCCTCGGCGAGGCGGTCGTGACGATTGTCACCTCCGCGTTCACGACCCGCGCGGCAACCGGCGGCTTCATCGGCAGCACGGTCGCGATGGCCTGCCGCTACGGCTTCGCCCGCGGACTTTTCTCCAATGAATCCGGTATGGGCTCCGCGCCGCTCGTCGCCTCCGCCGCCCAGACCCGCAACCCGAAGCGCCAGGCGCTGGTCTCCATGACCGGCACATTCTGGGACACCGTCATCATCTGCCTGATGACCGGCCTCGTCCTGGTCACCTGCATCATCAAGCATCCGTCGATCGACGCTCTCTCCGGCAACGGCAGCGCGCTGACCTCCATGGCGTTCTCCACGATCCCGGGCATCGGCCTTCCGATCCTGGTCGTCGGCCTCATCACCTTCGCGTTCTCGACGATCCTCGGCTGGTACTACTACGGCGAGCGCTGCGCGGTCTACCTCTTCGGTGAGAAGGTCATCATGGTCTACAAGATCCTCTGGGTCATCGGCGTCTTCGTCGGCTCCCTGGTCGAGCTGAACCTGATCTGGAACATCGCGGACCTTCTTAACGGCCTCATGGCGGTCCCGAACATCTTCGCGGTTCTCCTCCTCTCCAAGGTCATCGTGGACGAGACGAAGAAGTACAGCGGCGGCCACATCAACGACAGGGACACGACCGAGATCCCGGTTCTCAGGAACTCCAGGAAGGGCATCCTCGGATAATTGCAGGGACGGTTCTCAAAACCACAGGGACGGTTCCTGGGGGACGGTTCTTAGAAAAAAGCGGACTGCGTTTGCAGTCCGTTTTTTTCTTAAGAACCGTCCCTGGAAACCGTCCCCCGTCCCCGGCACAAAATAATATCCCCCGCCACAGCAGCTGCCGGGGTTTTCATTTTCCTTAATTCTGCTTCTCCTTCGCGTGTCTCTCCTCGCGCCGCGCCTTGTTCTTCTCGAGCCGGCTCATGATGAACTCCTGGTAGACAAATGTGCAGATCGCCGCAAACGGGATCGCCAGCACGACCCCGAGGATGCCGACCATCCGCCCGCCGACGATGATCGTGATCAGGATCCAGACCGGTGAGATCCCCAGCGTGTCGCCGAAGAGCTTCGGTTTGATGTAGTAGCCGTCCAGGGTCTGCAGGACGATCGTGAACAGGATGAACCAGACTGAGTGCCAGGGGTTGGACATGAGCAGGATAAACGCGCCGATGACGCCCCCGATGATCGGTCCGAAGGTCGGGATCAGGTTCGTGACGCCAACGACGACCGAGACCAGAGGCGTGTAGGCCATCCCCATCACGATCATGAAAACCGCGTTCAGGACCCCGACGATCAGGCCGTCGAAGAGGTCGCAGCCGACGTAGGAGATCAGGATGTTGTGGCAGCGCAGGAAGAATCCGGTGTGCTTCTCGTAGGTCCTGTCGGACATCAGCGCGTGGCGCAGGCGGCCGATCCCGGTCACGAGCGATTTCTTCTCCATCAGGAAGTAGACCGCCAGGATAAAGGCGATCGCCAGATTGAAGATGCCTGAACCGATATTCATCGACGTCGTGATGATGCTGGCCGCGTTGTCCGGGATCTGTCTGACCAGCTCGCTCGCCTGCTCCGTCAGGAATTCGGCGACGTTGCCGGTGTCGATGTTGAAGCCGGCGGCCGCCGCATTCAGGTTTTCGAGCAGGTTCGAGATGGTCTCCACATAGCGGTAGCGGTTGCTCACAATCGTGAGTATGCCGTCCGCGACCGACGGGACCAGCATGACGAACAGCATCGCGACAAATGCGATGACAACGACAAATGTTGCCAGCACCGAGACGATGTGCCTCGTCCCTTCCTTTTTGATTTTCCCGAAGACTTTCGCCTCGAGGAAGACCATGAGCGGGTTCAGAACGTAGGCGATCACGATCCCGATGAGGATCGTCTGGATCATCCCGTAGAATTTTCCGAAAATGCCCGCGATGACCCCCACATGCTGCAGCAGCAGGTTCAGCACAACGGCAAATGACAGGGCGAACGTCAGCCCCGCCCACGGCTTCTCCATCAGCTCCCTGAATTTCTCTTTCATAACAGCGCACCTCCCTGCCTGATTATACACAGCATCTCGCGGTTTTTCAACGTGTTTCGGGACGGTTCTCCGCAGAGGGGGAC
>DFFD01000098.1:0-144 GCA_002369495.1 Lachnospiraceae bacterium UBA3785
CCTGCAGCATGTAGTTTGTGATCGCATTGTCGAAGTCATCGCCGCCCAGATGGGAATCGCCGTTGACCGCGAGAACTTCGATGACGCCGTCGCCGATCTCGATGATGGAGACATCGAATGTGCCGCCGCCGAGGTCGTAGACCA
>DFFD01000098.1:195-5675 GCA_002369495.1 Lachnospiraceae bacterium UBA3785
GGTCGTAGACCATGATCTTCTGGTCTTTCTCGTTATCGAGGCCGTAAGCCAGGGCAGCTGCCGTCGGCTCGTTGATGATACGCTTGACTTCAAGGCCCGCGATCTTGCCGGCGTCCTTGGTCGCCTGACGCTGCGCGTCGTTGAAGTAAGCCGGAACCGTGATGACCGCCTCGGAGACCTTCTCGCCGAGGTAGTTCTCAGCATCCGCTTTCAGCTTCTGCAGGACCATCGCGGAGATCTCCTGCGGGGTGTAGCTCTTGCCGCCCATGGTGACCTTTTCGTTCGTACCCATCTTTCTCTTGATGGAAGCGATCGTGTTGTCTGCATTCGTGACAGCCTGGCGCTTTGCCGGCTCGCCGACGAGTCTCTCGCCGGATTTCGTGACGGCGACGACGGACGGAGTCGTCCTGGCGCCCTCAGCGTTCGCGATGACGACCGGCTGGCCGCCTTCCATGACCGCTACGCAGCTGTTGGTTGTACCTAAATCGATACCGATAATCTTGCTCATAATCATTTCCTCCTCTTTCATCTCCATGAAAATGAAGACCTTCTCTTCTTTTTATGGTTAATCTCAATCTATATTGAACCGGGCTTTGCGGCGTCCTGCGCCGGCTCCCCGGCAGAGCCCTCAGTTTGCTACCTTGACCATCGAGTAGCGGACTACCTGATCCTTGTAGAGGTAGCCCTTCTGGAACTCCTCCGCCACCGTGTTCTCGCCGAGCGACTCATCGTCCACATGCATGACCGCGTTGTGGAGGTTCGGATCGAACGGCTTGCCGACCGCCTCGATCGGCGTGACCCCGAGGTCGGTAAGGACGGTTCCGAACTGCTTGTAGATCTTCTCCATCCCGGTGACAAATGCGTCTTCCTTATCCTCCTCGGTGACCAGCGAAAAGCCTCTCTCGAAGTTGTCGATGACCGGCAGGATCTTCTCGATCACGTCCTTGGCGCCCATCGCGTACATGCCGGATTTTTCCTTCTCGGTGCGCTTGCGGTAGTTGTCGAACTCCGCCAGAAGCCGCTTGTACTGGTCGTTCACGGAAGCGATCTCCGCGTCCTTCTTCGCGAGTTCCTTCTCAAATTTCTTCTTTCTGCCGAAGAGATCGAATTCCTTCTTATCCCCGGCTGCCTCTTCCGCGGGTTCCTCCGCGGTTTCCCCGCCTTCGGTTTCCTCCGCCGGACCGGCTGCCGGCTCTTCGGCTGCCGTCTCCTCCGTCTTCGCCTCGGCCGTCTCTTCCGTTACCGGGCTTTCGGCAGGGGTTTCATTTTCCTCAGGCGTTTTGATCTCGATCTCGACGCCTTCCCCGCTGACTTTCTTCTCGTCTTCGCTCAATGCTCTGTCCTCTTTTCTAATCTTTGTACGTTCATGCGGCGAACAGGAAAGCTACTCTTCCGCCGGATTGTCCGAACTGCTTCGGAAGATGTCATTCAGAGACTTCTGAACCTCTTTCAGGTTGCTCATGACCTTCTCGTAGTCCATCCGCTTCGGCCCGATGATGCCGATCGTGCCCTGCATGCCCTCGCCCAGATCGTAGGTCGCCGTGACGACGCTGCAGTCCTTCATGGACTCGACCGGGCTCTCATCGCCGATGTAGACCTGGATGCCGGTTTCGCCGGAATCATTTTTCTCGGTCTCCTTGACAAGATCCCGCAGGTGGCTCTTGTCCTCGATCGTCGTGATGAGGCGGCTCGCGCTCTGGCTGTCAGCCAGCTCCGGATACCGGAAAATGTTGTTCGCCCCGCTCGTGTAGATCTGCATGTTCTCGTCGGTCTCGGCCCTGATCACCTCGGCGATCGTGTCGAGCACGTCGTTGATGACGGCTGCGTGGCCGCCGGCCTCCTCCTTGATATTGGAAATGAGACCCAGGTTGATCTCCGCCAGCGTCAGCCCGTTGAGCCTTGTGTTCAGGAGGAGGTTCAGCTTTAAGACTGTCTCCTCATCGATCGGCTCCGGCAGGTCGATGATGTGGTTCTTTACGATATTTCCCTCGATCACGACCACATTCAGGAGCTGCGTCGGCGAGACGCGCGAGAGCTGGATGAACTTGACCTTGTTGCCCTTGTAGGTGGGAGCCGAGATCATCGTCGTGTAGTTGGTCTGGTTGGCCAGGAACTTCACGACCTGCTTTAAGAGTTCCTCCATCCGGTTCGTCCGCGCGATCATCAGCGAGTTCATCACGGACACTTCGCGGGTCTTCTCCTGCACCAGTGAGTCGACGTAGTAGCGGTAACCCTTATCGGAAGGGATCCGCCCGGCCGACGTGTGCGGCTGGACGATGAAGCCCATCTCCTCGAGGTCCGACATCTCGTTGCGGATCGTGGCGGAGCTGAGGTTGAGATCTGTATATTTGGAGATCGTCCGCGAACCGACCGGTTCACCCGTCTCGAGATAGGTCCGGATGATGGCGTTCAGAATCGTCTGTTTTCTCTGATCCAGTTCCAATGCGGCGTCCCCCCTTTCTTTTGTCTGTTAGCACTCATTCTGTTGGAGTGCTAACATCTAAGACATAATATAAACCCGCGGCGCGTCCTTGTCAACCACTATTTTTTAAAATAATGAAAACCGCCCGAATACCTCGGGGACGGTTCCCGAAAAAAAAACGATTCTCGCTCGAGAATCGCTTTTTTCTTAAGGAACAGTCCCTGAAGTTGGGTACATTCCTGAAAGTATTCAATTTACTCCAGCGTCCCCGCCATCCTCCTCGTCTCCTCCGACTTCTCATCGTCGTCGCAGCAGGGGTCAGCCGCCGCCGGCAGCTCCGGCTTCGGGGTCTTGTCAACCGGCGTCGCATCGCCGAGCCCGGTCGCCTCGGAAACCAGTCCCAGCGAGGAAATCACGCCGGCGAGGTCCGTCGGCATGTAGATCTTGGTGGCGCGGCCGTCGGCAACATTTTTCAGCGCTTCAAGGCCCTTCAGCTTGAGGACCGAAGCGTCCGCGTTGGCTTCCTTCAGGGCCTTCAGGCCGTTCGCCTCAGCCTCGTAGACCAGGGCGATCGAGCGGGCGCGGCCTTCCGCGAGAGCGATCTGCGCGTCGCGCTCAGCCTCGGCGGCCAGGATCTTCGCCTGCTTGTCGCCTTCCGCGCGGGCGACGACGGATTCCTTGTGGGCGGAAGCTTCGAGGATCGTCTGTCTCTTTTCGCGCTCGGCCTTCATCTGCTTCTCCATCGCGCTCTGGATCTCTGCCGGCGGGATGATGTTCTTCAGCTCGACACGGGTGACCTTGATGCCCCAGGCGTCGGTCGCGACGTCGAGGATCTGCTGCATCTGCGCATTGATGATATCGCGGCTGGTCAGGGTCTGGTCGAGTTCCATGCCGCCGATGATGTTACGAAGGGTCGTCGCGTTGAGGTTCTCGAGAGCGCTGACCGGGCGGTCGACGCCGTAGGTGTAGAGCCTCGGATCGAAGATCTTGAAGTAGACGACCGTGTCGATCTTCATCGTGACGTTATCCTTGGTGATAACGGACGACGGCGCGAAGTCGCAGACCTGCTCCTTTAAGGAGACGCGGCTCGCGATCCTCTCCACGAACGGTATTTTAAAATGAAGACCGTGCTCCCACGTCGTCCGGTAGCTGCCGAAGAACTCGACGATGTACGCGTACGCCTGCGGGACGACCTGCACGCAGGAGATCACGATGCCAATGAGAAGGATCGCGAGAACGATCATGAAAATTGCAAATAACATACGGTTACCTCCTTACCGGGCGACCAATGGTATTCTCGAACCTGCCTCAAAGAGGCGGTATTTTGTTCAAATCGCCCGAATTTATTATAACACCCGCCTTCTGTTTTGGCAATATGCCGCGGCAATGTTTGCATTTGCGGCGGCCGCGTCACATCTGGTGCCGCACCACCGCGTACTCGTCATCGTTCCGGTAGAACGGGCAGACCTTCCGGGGCGACGTCACGAGCCGGACGTAGTCATCCTCGTCCATGTCGACCGCGCAGTACTCCCAGTCCTCCTCCTCGTCGTACACGTAATTGACGCAGCTCTCACACATATTTCCGTCCATTTTTCCTCCTTCAGGCCATGCCGCCGCGGTTCTTTCTCCGGGCCTTGTTGTATGTCTTGTAGGTCCGCTTCGGCTGCTCGCGGACCGCATCTTCGGTCTTCTTCCTGGCCAGCCGCACTCTCCGCTCGGTGTCCGAGACGTCCTCGAGGTTCTCCTTCAGCTCGATCATCCGGTCCCTGAGCTCCGCCGCCATCTCGAAATTGAGCTCGGCCGCCGCAGCCCGCATCTGCTTCTCCACCTTGGCGATGAGATCCTCGAGCTCCGCCCGGGACATATCCTCCGGATTCTTCTCGAGCTTCTTCTCGGTCTTCGCGACCTCCTTCGAGATGGAAATGAGATCCCGCACCGCCTTCCGGATCGTCGTCGGCGTGATCCCGTGCTCCTCGTTGTAGCGCTGCTGGATCTCCCGCCTGCGGTTGGTCTCCCGGATCGCCCTGTCCATCGAGTCCGTCATGTTGTCGGCGTACATGATGACGTGGCCGTCCGCATTTCGGGACGCGCGGCCGATCGTCTGGATGAGCGAAGTCTCGGAGCGCAGGAAGCCTTCCTTGTCCGCGTCCAGGATCGCGACCAGCGTGATCTCCGGGATGTCGAGGCCTTCGCGCAGCAGGTTGATGCCGACCAGCACGTCGAAGACGTCGAGGCGCATGTCCCGGATGATCTCAGCGCGCTCCAGCGTGTCGATGTCGGAGTGCAGGTAGCGCACGCGGATGCCGAGATCCTTCATATAATCAGTGAGGTCCTCCGCCATCCGCTTCGTGAGCGTCGTGACCAGCACCTTGCCGTGCCGTTCGATCTCCTGATTGACTTCGCCGACCAGGTCGTCGATCTGGCCCTCGATCGGCCGGACGTCGACTTTCGGGTCCAAAAGCCCGGTCGGGCGGATCACCTGCTCGGCCCGGAGAAGCTCGTGCTCGGTCTCGTAGCGGCCCGGGGTCGCGGAGACAAAGAGGATCTGGTCGATCCGCTCCTCCCACTCGGCAAAATTGAGCGGCCGGTTGTCGAGCGCGCTCGGCAGGCGGAAGCCGTAATCGACGAGCGTCTGCTTGCGGTTCCGGTCACCGTTGTACATCGCGCCGATCTGCGGCACGGTCATGTGGGACTCATCGACGATGATGAGGAATTCATTTTTAAAATAATCGATCAGCGTGTAAGGCGGATCCCCCTCTTTCCGGCCGGTCAGCGGACGGGAATAGTTCTCGATTCCCGAGCAGAAGCCCGTCTCCTTCATCATCTCGACGTCGAACGCGGTTCTCTCCGCGATCCGCTGGGCCTCGATGAACTTGTCCCGGCTCTTGAAAAATAAAACCCTCTCCTCGCACTCCTTCTCGATCTCCCGGCAGGCCTCATTGATGCGCTCCTGCGGGACCACGTAGAAGGACGCCGGGTAGATCGCGGCGTGCATAAGCTCCGCCGTCACATCCCCGGTGAGCGGGTCGATCCGGACCACCCGGTCGATCTCGTCGCC
>DFFD01000180.1 GCA_002369495.1 Lachnospiraceae bacterium UBA3785
AAGCGTGGGTTACGGGCGAGAGAGGTCTCGGCCGCCAGGGGGACGGTTCTAAGCGCGGGTTACGGGCGAGAGAAAGCTCGCCCGTAAGCCGCAGAAGAACCGTCCCTTCGGCGGTTGGAGGCCGGCCGGGAGGCAGTTCACTGCCGGCAGGGACGGTTCTTGCAAAAAGCGGTTCTTCACAGAACCGCTTTTTTCTGAGAACCGTCCCCCGCGGAGGAGAACCGTCCCCCACCGCGGAGAACCGTCCCCGGACGCGTTGAAGTTTCATTTTCCGGAAAAATGGTGTAGAATAGCTGCAGAAAACCACGTAAAGGGAGGATGTGCAGATGTATTTTGTGGAGGACGGGACTAAGAGGTGCGGATTCTATGAGTGCCGGGAGTGCGGCTGGAGATTTCTTGACGAGATGATCCGGCCGGCGGTCGTCTGCCCGAACTGCGGCGAGGCGGTCGACATGGAGATCGGCCCGGACGAGGAGATGCCGGAGGAGGCCGAGACCGCGGAGCTGGTTGAGGTGATCGAAGGCGCGGAGGAAGTTGAGAAGATGGACGCCCTCCTCTCGCTCGCCATCACGGGAGGGGACGACTCATGGATCTGAAAATCTACACCGCGGAAGACGCGGAAGAAGCCGCCGCGCTCGAGGCGGCAGCCCGCGCGGCCGGCGAGACCCGGGTTGATCCGGCGGCGGCACAGCTACCGCGGGCCCTACCTGCCCGAGCGGGTCCCGCGCGAGGACCTTACCGCCATCGTGGAGGCGGGCATGGCCGCGCCGTCGGGCTGCAACCGTCAGACGACGAGCTTTGTCGTGGTGGACGATGAGGATCTGCTGAAAATGCTCCGCTCCGTCATCGACCCGCCGCTCGGGGAGACGGCGCCGGCGCTCATCTGCGTGCTCACCCGCCGCGTGAACGCCTACAGGGGCCGCAGTGTCGCGGTGCAGGACTACGCGGCCGCGATTGAGAATATGCTCCTCATGATCACCGCCCTCGGCTACGCGAGCTGCTGGTACGAGGGTTACCTCACGGACGAGCGCGGGATCGGCCGGAAAATGGCCGGGATCCTCGCCATCCCCGACGGGTGCGAGCTTGTGTGCATGCTCCCGGTGGGGCGGCCGGCCCGCGGCGCGGTGCGGCCGCCGAAGAAGGGGATCGGCGAGCGGGTGAGGTTTAACCGGGAGAGCTGGTGAGCCAGGGGGACGATGGATTTGGGCTGGAGACGGGGCCCTCCATTCAGGGACGGTTCCCCCCGGCCGCCTTCGGCGGCCTCCCAGGAACCGTCCCCGGGGCTTCGGCGGCCTCCCGGGAACCGTCCCCGAGGATTCGGCGGCCTCCCAGGAACCGTCCCCGAGGATTCGGCGGCCTCCCAGAAACCGTCCCCGGGGCTTCAGCGGCCTCCCAGGAACCGGGTTCCTGCAGCCTCACAGCCTCGCCAGATACCTCTCCCGGTCATCCGCCGGGATCCGCAGGAGGTCCATCGCCTGCTGGGCGGTGTACTTGAGTCCGGACATCACATTCTGGATGCTCTCGAGCCGGGAGGTGTCGATGCCCTCCGCGCGGCCCTCCAAACGGCCTTCATTTCTGGAATCATTCCGCATATCTTCAATCGCCTTGCACATATCTACCTTGTCCTCCTTCGCCTCAAACCTGAGGCCTGAGCCGGTGACGGTGTTGATCAGGTCAGCGGTCTCCACGTCGAGCCGCCGGAAGCCGGCGAGGAATTCGCCGCGGGTGAGGGGCGTTTTCTGTTCTTTCCGGTAGGAACGGGCGGCCTCCTCCACCTGCTTCGCGTAGTGCATGAAATCGTAGAGCCCGCTCCGCACCGGCATTGCGTAGCTGACAGCCGACTGCAGCTCCGCGCCGAGCACCGCGTAGACCGCGCTGCCGTCCGTCTTCACTTGCCAGCGTTTCAGGAGGTCGCGGAATTTTTGGAGGGGCTCACGGGCTTCATTTCCGTAAGGGACCACGATCTCCGCCGGGTCGAGCGGGGTTAGGCTGCCCGGTTCAATCACCGGTCTGCCATCGTAAATCAGGTAGTTGAACGCGTCCGCGAAGCGGGCATTGTCGGAGAAGTACCGTTTTGCTTCGGTGTCGATCTTTCCCATGGGTCACCTCGCTTCGGGGGCGACTCGCGCGGAAAATAAACCCATCTCTCTGTCTCTCATTATACTATTTTTCCTCCGTTATTCAAGAGAGTGGAGCGGCGCATCTTTATTGTAGCAGATCGGCGCGGGAAAAAGTTTCCCTCGGGCGGGTAAAATGAAGAAATTTTCGATGGATTTGTGGTGAGTGGTTGGAAGGCTGGACCGCCAGGGGGACGGTTCTAAGCGTGGGTTACGGGCGAGACAGGTCTCGCCCGTAATCCGCACAAGAACCGTCCCTTCGGCGAGTGGGAGCCTGGAAAAGCAAGAGCTGGAGCCGGGCGAGAAAGCAAGATTGGAAGCCAGGCGAAACGCCGGAGCGCCAACAAACCCCGCCGGGGACGGGGTTCCCTCCATTCAGGGACGGTTCCCCCCGGCCGCCTTCGGCGGCCTCCCAGGAACCGTCCCCGGTTCGAGCTCTACGAGCACCAGGCGCTCACGCTCGCGGAAATGCGTGCGGCGCGGGCGCGCGGGGTGAAGACATTTCTGGCGGTGCTGCCGACCGCGAGAGGTAAGTCGCAGATCGCGCTCGAGGACCTCGCCGGGAGACGCGTGGGGACGGTTCTTCGCGGAGGGGGACGGTTCTCCTCTGCGGAGAACCGTCCCCCTCCGCGAAGAACCGTCCTCACCTGTCGAAAAAACAGGTAATCTGCCTTTTGTTTTAAGTGGAGTCGCTTGAACTTTACTCCGCAACGAGACTCATCTGAAGCTGATACCAGCGATACGGCTCAGGATTAAACGCCCTCGCCGGGCTCCCGTTCGCCGCCAGAACCTCATTGACCCTTCTGAAATACTCATTCAGGTCCTCACCGGAAGCACGCGCATTATTGTGATGCAGCGGCATCATGAGCTGCGCACCCATATCCATGATCTGCTGCGCACAGTATTCCGGCGTGTAGGTGCGGATGCGGTGGCGGAGCATCAGGTTCGGCTTCTCCTCTGTCATGTGCCGCACATGCTCTTCATAGTCACGTCCTGCGGAGAAATCAATTTTGAAATTCTGCTGCGTCTCAATCATATAGTTGAGATTGAAAATGGAACCGAGCAGCCCCAGCTCCGTCGGACACGGAATGCCGAAGCCCTCGAGACCGCCGGTCATGATCCTGGGATCGCTCGGACGGCGGAAGCGGCCCTCCCGGAAGGAGCGATTGTCGTGCGCTCCCGGATAGGTCTTCAGGGTGAAATCATCAAAGTAGTATGTATTGCCCGGATACAGCGGATAAAAGGCGCCGTGGGGGATATCGAATACCCTGGCCATCTCCGCGCAGCACTCCGCCGGGCAGAGGATACGGCCGTAAAACTTGTTCCAGAGCTGTCCGACCAGGTTACAGTGATCTCCGTGGACATGGTTTAAGAGGATATAATCCGCCCCGGTAAACTCATCCGCGCTAAAGCCGGTCTGGGAGTACACATCCCGCTCCATCTTCTGGCTTTTGGTCAGCTCGGCCATACCTTCGTATTTTGCGGCATCCAGATAGAATGGATCCGTGACGATGACTTTTCCGTTGGGAAGGACGATTTCATAGCACTGGACAGAGATCCAGCGGATCCTGAGCGTTTGTGAACTGATAGTTGTCAAATATTCACTCATTTTTATTCTCCTTATAAAATGTTGTCACTGCCTGTGCCGTATGGTTTATCTCTTTACTCAGCCCGGAAATGCCGGGAAAATGGTCATGATCCAGAATACGCCGATCACACCGATGATTAAACTGGGGATCCAGCTCATTTTGATCAGGTCCTTCTGGTCGTAACCGCCGAGACCGACTGCAAGGGCGATCGTGCCGGTTGCTGCCGGTGTCCAGAATGCGGACTGGCGGGCGGCATATAGCAGAAGCAGCGGGCCGACCGGGTTGCAGCCCAGAGACTGACAGGTCAGAATGACAATCGGGGTGAAAATGTGCCCGATGCTGGAGTTATTCATGAACTGTGTCAGGATGAACGGGACAAGGAAGAAGAGTCCCCCGATCAGGTAGCCGTTATGGCTGTTGCCGACAACGCCTGCCAGCGTATCGCCGATCACTTCTCCGAGACCGCATTCCACCATTGCGCCTCCGACGACCTGCGCCGCAGCCAGCATAAGGACGATACGCATCGGGATAGCCTTGATACCTTCCTTCGGGGTGAGAACGCCGGTGAACATGACGACGGCTGCGCCGGCGAAGGCGATCTGCCAGCCTGCATAGTCACCGAGCTGATTCTGGAAAATCAGAGCGAGCGTAGTAAGAATGAAAATCAAATAGCCGAGAATCTCGCGCACCGGATCAAGAGGAGCGCTTTCTTCTCTCTTTTTTGTTTTCGCCTTGACATCAGCTTCCGTGAAGGAAATTTCCTGAGAAGCCTGTGCCGGACACAGTCTGGGGGCAATAAAGATTGCGTACACCATCATGATAAGCGCGATGGGAAGTCTGCCCTTCATAGGGTCGAGCAGCTGCATGGCGTAATCGGTGTAGCCGTAGCTCTCCAGATAGCCGTTGTTGGTCACGTAGGTGGTGGAGGCGACGCTGACCGGGAGCACGCCGCAGCCGACGATGCAGACGAGGGCCAGCGGGAAAATCATCTTGGACGGGCTGACGTTGAAGTCCGCGCAGCAGGTGACGGCCAGAGGACCGACAACAGCAAATGCAGTCATCGGAGTAAGGCCAAGGTTAACCAGAGCAAATGTCAGAAGCGAGTACCCAGCCAGCATGATTGTGAAGTTGCCGCCGCTCAGCTTGTAGACCATCTGCGTGACTTTCTTGACGGCCTGCGTGCGGCTGAAGCCGGCTGCGACAATGAACATACCGATGATCTGGACCGAGCTCGTGGGCAGCAGGTTCGTCATCATCGTTTTCGCCGGAAGAATGCCTGTAAAACTGATCAGCACGATCGACATCATGGCGACAGCGCCGTTTGAGATCTTGAATTTGCCGCCGACGACATAGCCGACCATCATAAAAATCAGTATGGCGAGACAGAGAATCATTTGAAGTGTCATTTTTTTTCCCCTTTCATTCGATTGAACGTTTATCCGATGCTTTGACATCTGCAGCGGGATCCCTCATCGAGGCATCGGCGATCTTGTATTTACAAGATTATTGTATAGGGGAAATCTCTTTTCGTCCAATATCCCTTTCCGACAAACACATAGCTATTTGGAATGTGTTTGAAAATAAAAACAGGGCTGCGGCATCTCCTGTCGCAGCCCTGCAGCATCCGGCTGTTTTCATTTTCAGATCATAAGCGCTCTTAATACGGAATAGAGCATCCGGAATTCGCGAGTGGTCTGAAAGCCCATGAGGCAGGCCAGGCTCGTATCATAATATATGTTCTGATCCGGGTGGATCATGTACAGATTGGGGCGGCCGGTTTCCTTTCGAGCTCGTTTCTCGCTGATCGGCACAAATGCATTCGCGATTCCCGATGTCACCATGGCAATCCTGCTCTGGTTATTCATAACATCTATGAGTTCAAGCGCCACGGGTGTTTTCCGCAGCAGTTCTTCGACAATTGAACGGCTGGCGCTGCCCGGTGTATTCACGGCAAACGGTTCTCCCACCAGATCCTCAAGCCGCAGAATAGGATAGTCATAGCCATCCAGATGAACCGATTTCGCTCCCGCGGAGCTTCCGTCACGCAGATAGACGCCGAAACAGGACCGCATGATCGGCTCGTAGTAGAGTTCCCCCTGCTTTTCGATGACAGAGAGCATTGCCGCATCAAGAGAGTTGTCCAGAAGTCCCTGCTGGAGCCCGCGGGTGTCGCGCGTCTGTATCTGGATAATCTGCTGCGGGTTATTGAGGTAGAACTGCTCGAGAATCGGTCCGGCGAGGTCAACTGTGCGCTGATAGGTCAGGCCAAGGACCAGAGAGTTTTTCCGCAATTCTTTTATGCGCCGCAGCTGCGCCTGGAAGCGCATATGGGAGAGGAGCATTTCCCGAGCCATGCCGAGGAACAGTTCACCTTCCGGTGTCAGCTTGACAGAGACGCCCTTTACCCGTGTGAACAGTGTTATGTCGTATTCCCGCTCAACTTTCTGTATGCATTTGCTGAGAGAGGGCTGCGCGATCAGCAGTTTGTCGGCCGCTTTTCCGATACTGCCCGCCTCCGCAATTGCGACAATATTCTTTACGTCCTGGATGTTCATTGCTTCCACCGCCTTTCTTCTGTCAGCATATCATAAAACAGCGGTTTTGTGGATGGTTTTCGGGAACTAAATTCTCTCAACCGCCGAAAACCGACACCATACAATTGCGTCTGACACCGCCATGGTGTATAATATTCTGGGAGGAACCACCATGGACCAGGCACTCAAACTCGGAGAAAATGAATACAAGCTAATCGAGACCGTCGGCTACCCGAACGGGGGTAAAAGCCTCCTCTATTCCGACGGGGAGGACGCGATCATCCTGGACGACGGCATCTACCGCCGTGAGGGGAACGAACCTCCCTTTGAATACATGCAGATCACCGACAAGCAGAACGCCTGCATGAAAAAATACCGCCGCGTCTACCGCTTCCTCACCGAAGATAAGGACAAGATCGAGGACGTCGTCACCGGCGACCGGGAAGTCTTCGTGCGGCGGCCGGACGACAAAAGGAAATCCGCCCCGGACCGCTCCGAGGGGAGCGACTCCTCGCCGCTCGAATTTCATTTTGAAAAGAAGTTCGCCGACGTCTACGGGCCCGAGGCCCTCAGATTCCTCCACAAGGAGTACAAAATCACCGA
>DFFD01000243.1:0-1298 GCA_002369495.1 Lachnospiraceae bacterium UBA3785
TTAACCAGTTTGTAAAAACGGATGATCGATATGTATACAGGGTCGATCACGGGGACTACGCGCCGAGAGCGGTAACGATCACGAAAGCGGAACTCTCAGGGGATATTGAGGACGTTACGTATACGTATGCGTTTTTATTTTCAAACGAGGAAGGCTCCAACTACAACTATACAGGCGCATCTGTCGGGGGATTTGAGCTCTCAAGGAACAACTGCCTTGTTGCCGGAAATGAGGATATTGTTTCGTCGTTTTATGATGCAAGAAGGAATGTATTTGTTTCAATCGTGAGCAAGGATCTCGAAAGCCGGAAGACGATCTGGTTTACGGATTTCACGTCAGACAGCGCGGAGACTGCTCATACGCCTCAGCTGGTGAAGATCGGTGAGCAGCAGTTTCTTCTTATGTGGGATGAGTACAATGTCTCGACCGGGCAGTTTGTCAGGTCGCGCGCCGTTGCAATTGATGAAGACGGAAATAAGACCTCAGCAATCGTATCATCAAATCTCTATAAACTGTCGGATTGCCAGCCGGTTCTCTGCAGTGACGGAAATGTTCGCTGGTACGTGACGGATTACGACAAACCCCCGGTTGTATTCGCGATGAATCCGTACCGGCTCATGAATGTCATCCGCTTTAAGGACGTCATGGACAAAAACAGCTGGTACTATAATGCCGTCTACTGGGCTGTTGAGAACGGTGTGACGTCGGGCTACGGCGAGGGCACCTTCCAGCCGATGAAGGATATCTCCCGGGCGCAGGCGGTCGCGTTCCTCTACAAGCTTGCCGGCCAGCCGGATGTGGATGCATTGCCGGAGGTAAACTTCTCGGATGTCAGGAGTACGGACTGGTACTACAGGGCAGTCAGATGGGCGGTCGCCAGGGGAATCACGACCGGCTACGGCGAAGGCACCTTCCGGCCGAACGTGACCTGCAACCGTGCGATGATCGTGACCTTCCTCATGAAGTATGCGATGCTTGAAGGGAAATATGCGGAACCGGATAAGCCGGCTGTCTTCTCGGATGTCCCGGAAAAAATCTGGTACAGAGGAGCGGTCGACTGGGCGGTCGCGAGCGGTGTGACAGCCGGTTACGGGGAGGGCACTTTCCAGCCGATGAAGACCTGCAACCGGGCGATGATGGTTACGTTCCTTAAGAAGGTGGCGGAGCTGCCGAAGGTGGAGTGAGCTAAGGGAAGGTTCTCAGGGACGGTTCTCAGGGACGGTTCCCAGGGACGGTTCTTGTACAAAACAGGTTCTCTCTTGTGAGAGAACCTGTTTTGTGCCTAGAACCGTCCCCAG
>DFFD01000243.1:1411-4836 GCA_002369495.1 Lachnospiraceae bacterium UBA3785
GTCCCTCACTCCACCGACTTCAGGGACTCGGCCATGTTGATCCGGTCGAGCTTCAGGGTCATGACCTGGTTCACGATGAAGGTGAAGGCGAAGGTCAGGATGATCGAGAAGACGAAGCTTATGGGTTTGATCTCCTTGCGGAAATAGACCAGGTCCACGACGATCTGGTCGATGACGAACCCGTGGAGCAGCACGCCCAGGACGAGGCCCGCGAGCATCCCGATGAGGGTGAGGAGCATATTCTCGCGGAAGACGTAGTCGGAGGTCTCGCGGCGGTAGAACCCGAGCACCTTGATCGTCGCAATCTCGCGGAGCCGCTCCATGATGTTGATGTTGGTCAGGTTGTAGAGGACGACGAAGGCCAGGGCCGCCGCCGAGAGGATGATGAGCAGCACCACGTAGTTGAGGCTCTGCATCATGTTGGCGATCCGGACCCGGAAATCCTCGAAGACCGACGCGGAGACGACGCTGTCAAGGCCGGCAAGAACGGCCTGGGCCTCGTAGACGTCGGTGCCGTCCGGGAAGTTCACGTAGGCGCCGTTTAGTGTGTATTCGCCGGTCGCATGTTCAATCGTCTCTTTGGACAGGAACACGTAGTTGTAGACGTGGTTCTCGAACACGCCGGCGACGACGGCCTCGATGGTTTCGAGGTCTTCATTTCGAAGGACGATCGTGTCGCCCGCATCAAGCCCGTAGCGCTGGGAGATGCTGACGGAAATGAGCGCCTCGCCCGGACCGGCCTCGTGAAGCGGTTTCCCGCTCATGTCCTTAAGCCGGAAGAAGGAGTCGATCTCCGACCAGTCGTCCGGGGCGATCACGGTGACGCCCTTGACCCGGGTCTCCGTGTGAAGGTCCCAGGAGGACTGCCGGAAGAGGAAACAGGAGGCGTCAAGTTCCTTCACGGCGGCGGAGAGGTCGGCTGGGAGTTCATTTTCCGGGATCTCGTCCGTGATCAGCTCGACCTCCGAGACCTGGATGTCCGCGTACTGCGTGTCGACGAAGGTCGCGATCGAGTCCTTGATCCCGAACCCGGTCAGGAGGAGAGCCGTGCAGCCGGCGATTCCGACCACCATCATGAAGAAGCGTCTCTTGTAGCGGAAAATGTTCCTCACCGAGACCTTGTGCATGAACCTGAGGCGGGACCATACCGCCGGAAAATGCTCGAGAAATACGCGCTTCCCGGCCTTCGGAGCCTTCGGGCGCATCAGGCTGGCGGCCGGCTCCTCAAGCTCGTTCCGGCAGGAGAGCCAGGTCGTCCCGAGCGTTGATGCGAGGGCGACCAGGAAGACGGTAGCCGCCAGCTTCCAGTCTGCCAGGAAATGGATCTGTATCCCGTTGTACATCATCTCGTAGGCGTACCAGATGACGCTGGGGAAGAGAATGACGCCGCCGGCGTAGCCGATGATGCAGCCGAGCGCGGAAGCGGTTCCGGAGTAGGCGAGGAAGGTCATCATGATCTCCCTGCGGCCGTAGCCGAGGCCTTTTAAAATGCCGATCTGGCCGCGCCGCTCGTCCACCATGCGCGTCATCGTGGTCATGCACACAAGGATGGCGACCAGAATGAAGAAAATGGGCAGGATGCGAGCGACCTGACCGACGATCTGCGAGTCGCTCTCGAAGCAGGCGTAGGCGATGTTTGTATTTCTCTCGAGGAGGTAGGTGTCGGGCTTTTCAAGGTCATCGAGCTCATCCTCCGCATCTGAGAGCTTCTGCTCCGCGTCGGCGATCTCTTCATCGAAGGTCTGCTTTGCATCCTCGTACTCCCGAAGGCCGTCCTCGTACTCCAAAAGACCGTCCTCGTACTCTTTGAGGCCTTCCTCGTAGTCCTTCTTTCCCTGTTCATAGTCAGCCTTGCCGGACTCGAACTCCGCCAGTGCGTCTGTGTAGGCGGCTGCCCCGGAGGCGTATTCTGAGAGGCCCTGGTTGTACTGTCCGCGGCCTTCCATGTACTTTGCGAGTCCTTCATTGTACTGCCGGAGGCCGTCCTCGTACTGAGCGACCGCCTGGTTGTAGGCGGTCACATTGGCCTCGTACTCGGCCAGCCCGGACTCATACTGCGCAAGGCCGGCGCTGTACCTGAGAGCTGCCTGCTCATAGGCTTCTTTTCCGGCATTATACTGCGCAAGACCCTGCGCGTAGGCGGCTTCGCCCGCCTGATATTCGGCCAGGGAGGTTTCGTACTGTGCGAGGCCGGCCTCGTAGGCGGCAAGGCCGCCTTCATAGAGCGCCTTCTGCTGCTCGTACTCCGCGAGGGCAGGCGCGTAATAATCGGTCCCGTAGAGGGCTTCCACCTGGGCCTTGCCGGCGTCGAGCTGAGCTTTCGCGGCCTCAAGTCCCGCGCGGTTCTCATCAAGGGCTGCTTTCCCCGCGGCAAGCTGCGCGGCGGCCCCGTCGAGCTGCCGGCGGCTCGCAGTAAGCTGCTCTGCGTAAGAAGCGAGCTCCGCGCGTGCCGCATCAAGTTCCGGTTTTCCGGCGTCGAGCTCAGCTTTGGCCGCGTCGAGCTGCGCCTTCGCGTCAGAAAGCTGCGCGCCTCCGGCATCGAGTTCCGCGCGGGCGGATAAGAGCTGCTGCCGGCTTTCCTCAAGCCGGCTTCGGGCATCAACGAGAGCTTTATAGCTGTCGTCGAGCTCCTGTTTGCCGGAGGAGAGCTCCGAGTGGGCGTCCTCGAGCTCCTTCTGACCGTCATGAAGCTCCGCGGCAGCGTCATCGAGCTCCTTTCTGCCGTCGTCAAGCTCCGCGGCAGCGTCGTCCAGCTCTTTTCTGCCGTCTTCAAGTTCAGCAGCAGCGTCGGCGAGCTCCTGCTCGCCTTCCGCCTTCTTGTCTTCAAACTCTTTTCTGGCGTCCAGAAGTTTCCCGGCCGCATCGTCATAGAGGCGGTCATAGCGGTTATCCGCCGCGGTCTGCACCAGGTCCTCAAAGGTCGGGCGGAGAGAGTCCATCTGCTCGCTGTATTCGTCCGAGTAGATCTCCGTGTCGGAATCAAGTTTTACATAGATCTCGGTGAAATAATCCGCCGTGAAGGCAGATTTCGGCAGGTACATGAAGCCCGTGACCGTCCCGTTGCCGATCGAGGTGGTCCCGCGCTCGAAATTGATGTAGAGGGAAGATTCGGCGAACCCCGCAACAGTCCAGCTCGTTCCGGCAAATGCGTCCAGCGTGTCGGGATCATTTGCCTCGGAGAAGGAGATCGTATCCCCGACCTTAAGGCCCATGCGGTTGTGGTCGTCGATGAGACATTCATTTTCGCCGGCGGGGAAATGTCCCTCGCGGAGCTGGAGGTGATTAACGTCCTCCGTGAGCGAGTGGACCTTGAAGACGCCGGTCGAGCCGTCCGCCTTCGTGCAGAGAACGTCATACTGCCAGGCGCCTTCCGCCGAGCGGACGCCCGGCGCGGCCGCGATCGAGGCGACCTCGTCCGCCTCCCA
>DFFD01000114.1:0-1627 GCA_002369495.1 Lachnospiraceae bacterium UBA3785
GCTTCCTCGGCAATCTTGACAAGGTGATCACCGGAATCTAAAGATGAGTCGGCAGGAGGGTTTCATTTCCTCTGAAAATGAAGGGCAGGTACTTTTTGGTGCCTGCCTCTTTTTTGGTCTTTACATTTTCAAAAATGTGGGTTACAATGGGTGAAATCGCTGATGGGGAAGAGTAGATCGCGGAAGATCGCCAGAGAGGAGCGCCGAGGCTGGAAGCGCACCGTTCGGAAACCTTCAAAGACCGCCCCGGAGAGGCGCCAATAACGCCCGGGAGGCACCGTCATATGCCAATGAGAGCGGCCGCATACGCGGCAAGCAGGGTGGAACCGCGCATTTCTGCGTCCCTGACCGTTTGGTCGGGGATGTTTTTATTTTCAAGGAGGAAACCATGACAGAGGAAATTTTGGCAGTCTACAGACACTCGCTGGCCCATGTGCTGGCAAAGGCCGTGATCGAGATCTTCGGCAAAGAGAACGTGCAGTACGCAATCGGCCCGCAGATCGCGGACGGTCTCTACTATGACTTCGTGCTTCCGCGCCCGGTCACCGAGGACGACTACAAGGTGATCGAGGACAAGATGCATGAGATCATCAAGCGGAAAGAGGACTGGACCGTGAAAGAGCTGACCCGCGCGGAAGCGCTCGAGCTCTTCAAAGGCCAGAAGTTCAAGACCGAGCTCATCGAGGACCTGCCGGAGGACGAGAAGCTGACGATCTACTGGACCGGCGACGATTTCGTGGACCTCTGCCGCGGCCCGCACGTCTCCAACTCGAAGGAGCTCATGTCTGCGGCCTTCAAGATCAAATCCGCGTCCGGCGCTTACTGGAGAGGCGACGAGAAGCGCGATTCGCTGCAGAGAATTTATGTGTATGCATTTCCGGATAAGGCCCAGCTCAAGGCCCACCTCGACCTCATCCGCGAGGCCCAGGAGCGCGACCACAAGAAGCTCGGCCCGCAGCTCGACCTCTTCATGTTCAACGAGACCGCGCCGGGCATGCCCTACTGGCTGCCGGACGGCTGGAAGATCTACCAGGCTCTGATCGCCTACTGGAGAGCGGTCCATGCCCGCCACGGCTACTATGAGATCTCCGCGCCGGTCATCAACAACCGGAAGCTCTGGCTGATCTCCGGCCACTGGGCGCATTACCAGAACAATATGTTCGTCATTCCGGGCAAGAAGGGCGAGGAGTACACGATCGGCGAGGATGCCGTGGACGTCTACGCCGCGAAGCCGATGAACTGCCCGAACGCGATGATGACCTACAAGCGTGCGGTCCACTCCTACAAGGAGCTGCCGATCCGCTACAACGAGCTGGACGTTGTCCACAGAAAAGAGAAATCCGGCCAGCTGAATGGCCTCTTCCGCGTCCAGGCCTTCCGCCAGGACGACTGCCACACCTTCGTCACGGAGTCCCAGATCGAGTCCGAGATCAAGGACATCATGGACATCGCGGACCAGATCTACGCGACCTTCGGCATCACCTATCGCTGCGAGTTCTCGACGAGGCCAGATGATTTCATGGGCGACATCGAAGTCTGGAACCGCGCCGAGGCAGCCCTGAAGAGAATCCTCGACGAGAAGTACGGCGAGGGCAACTACGAGGTCAACGAGGGCGACGGCGCCTTC
>DFFD01000114.1:1705-3154 GCA_002369495.1 Lachnospiraceae bacterium UBA3785
CCGAAGATCGACTTCCAGATCAAGGACGCGCTGGGACGCGAGTGGCAGTGCGGCACCGTGCAGCTTGACTTCCAGCTGCCCCACAACTTCGGCCTGACCTACCGCGACAAGGACGGTCTCTTGAAGGAGCCGGTCGTCCTGCACCGCGCTATTTTCGGCTCGCTCGAGCGCTTCATGGGTATCCTGATCGAGAACTACAAAGGCGCGTTCCCGTTCTGGCTCGCACCGTGCCAGGTCGGTATCGTCCCGATCCGCGAGGAGCACAACGACTACGCGAAGGAGATCTTTGATGCGCTGCTCGCGATGGGCATCCGCGTCGAAGCCGATTACGAAGACACCAACATGAACGAGAAGGTCAAGGAGTACAAGCTGAAGAAGACTCCTTACATTCTGGTCGTCGGCGACAAGGAGAAGGAGGAGAAGACCGTCTCGATCACAGTCCGCGGAACGAAGAAGCAGATGCACGGCGTCTCGCTCGACACCCTCTATGCGATGGTGAAGAAAATGAACGACGAGCACATGCAGGAACTCATCGCCTCCCCGGAGGAGCTGTGATACCGCTTTGAAGAATGAAAGTGCCGGCGCAGGCCGGCACTTTTTTAAGGAGGCTCACTGATGGACAAATGGCAGAAAAGGGCGCTCGCAAAAAAGAGAGCGCGCGAAAAACAGCTGCGGCGCAGGCTGATCTTCGCCGCGTGCACATTTGTCGTGCTTGTGATCCTGATCACAGTCGTGGTCCGCGCGGGAAATTCGAAAAATGAAAACCCTGCCCCGCCCGAGCCCCCGAAAACCGTCACGGTGATCTCCGGGGACAGTGGGAAGGCTGCAGGCGATACTGCGGCAGGCAGCTCCCTGGCTGAGAGAAGCGCGGAGGAGAGTGCTGAGATGCAGGAGTCCGGGCTGGTGACTGAGGTGACAGAGACGCCCGAACCGACGCCGGAGGTGACTGCGGAGCCTGAGCTGACGGAGACGCCTGAGCCGACACCCGAAGCGACACCGGAGCCGACGGAGGCAGCCGAGCCGACGCCCGAAGCGGTGGAGAACCCGGAGGTCAAGGAAGAAGCTGAGGCGGCGGAAGTGCCGGAAACGGCCGGGGCAGGCGGCGAAGTGCCGGCAGGCCACGTGCCGGACGCGCGGGACGCCTACGCGGTCGATCCCTCGAACACGGTCTGGAATTACGACCCGCAGCCGGAGAAGACGGTTTATCTCACATTTGACGACGGGCCGTCCTACGTCACGCCGATGGTGCTCGACGTGCTGGATGAATATGGGGTGAAGGCGACATTTTTCGTGACGTCGCAGAGCCCGCCGGACGCGCACTATATCGCGGAGGCCTATAAGCGGGGGCACACGATCGGGCTGCATTCGTCGAGCCATTCATTTGAGATCTATGAGTCGGAGGAGCATTTCTTCGACGACCTGAACCGGATCGGCACGGTCGTGCGGGAC
>DFFD01000083.1:0-1915 GCA_002369495.1 Lachnospiraceae bacterium UBA3785
CGTTCTTGATCTGCGGGGCTGCCAGGGGAAGCGTGAAGGCAACCGGCTCGGACATCGCGCTGACCTTGTCCTCCTCGTCCGCCCTCTTTGCGGTAAGGTTAAATGTATAACTGCCGGAAGCCGATGGCGTAAATGTCACCGTGCCTCCCTCGCCTTCCGCGCCGATCTGCTTCTCATCGATCTTGCTGCCTTCGGCGTCGTACATCGCGACGACGACCTGGTCCGCACCGTCATAGCCGATCAGCATCATGTAGGAGACGAGGATATTCCCGCCGTCCTGCGCCGTCGCGACAAAGGCCGGTTCCGCGACCGAAGTCCAGTCCGCACGGGGCGGGCGGGTGCCGCCGGTGGTCTCGGTGACCTCAATCGTGTAAACGCGGGCGCCGCGTCCCCTGTCCGCATCCGGCGGGGAGACGATCCGGTAGGTGCCGGCCTCAAGGCCGCTGTAGGTGAGGGTCGTTCTGCCGGTCCCGCTGAGGACCGTGACGCCCTCGGCGTTCGCGAGCGCGTTCCCACCCTCGTCCCAGAGGGCGATCGCGGACTCGTTGGAGCCGCCGGTCGAGCTCGCTGCGAAAACGACGTCCGCCGTCCCGGTAATTGTGAAGGTGAAGCCGCTCGCGGCCGCCTTGCCGACCTCGACCGAGGTCACGCCCTTGTCGGCAGACCAGCGCTTCGTCACCGCGCCGAAGGTCTTGATGAAGCCGTCATACACTGTCCCTTCATCGATGGCTTCCTTGTCCGCGTCGGCGGTCAGAGCGGCGCAGTCAAAGCTGTAGGTGTTCGTCACCGCCTCGAGAGCATCCACGGTGACCGAGTAGATGCGGAAGCCGCGTCCTCTGTCCGGGTCTTCCGGGGAGACGATCCGGTATTTTCCGGCCGGGAGCTCCTTGTAGGTTATTTCCGTCTTGCCGGTCCCGCTGAGGACCGTGACGGCCTCTCCCTCGTTCGCGACCGCATTCCCCTCCTCATCCCAGAGAGCATAGGCCGACTCGTTCGATCCGCCGGTCGAGCTGGCGACGACCGTGACGTCCGCCGAGGTGCCGGAGACCGTGAAGGTGAGGCAGCTTGAAGCCGCCTTGCCGACCTCGACCGAGGTCACGCCCTTGTCCGCGCTCCAGCGCATCGTCAGGGTGCCTTCGGTCTTGAAATAATCCGCGTAGACAGTCCCTTCCGGGATCGCTTCCTTGTCCGCCGTCGCCGTGAGTTCGGTCACATCGAACTTGTAGACGGTTCCCCCGGCCGCGTAGACGACCGCCGGCAGCGCCGCGATCGATGAGGCGGTCAGGAGAATGACGGACAGGAGCATTGCGATGCATTTCCTGAAAGTCCTCATGAGATACCTCCTTTTAAATAGATTTTACATGGTACTACTCTTTATCATACCACGAAACGGTCCTGTTTTTAACAGATAATTTGTCCGAAATGCCACTTTTTTACATTTTTCTTGCATCTGTCTCTCCTAAAGACGCAAAAAACGTGGTATATTTAAAAGGATTTCTATTACAGTTCAAGGAGGTTCGGATAATTATGAAAAATGACCGCTGGGTATTTCACAAGGATATAGTTCCCGAAGACCAGGGAAACGGCGTCGTCCGCCGCGTACTCGCCTACTCCGACGACGTGATGGTTGTTGAAAATGTGTTTGAGAAGGGTGCGGTCGGTGCGCTCCACAGCCACCCCCACACGCAGATCACCTACGTGAAGAGCGGAAAGTTCGCGTTCACGATCGGGGACGAGCAGCACGTCGTGACCGAGGGCGACACGCTTCTCAAAACCGACGGGGTGATCCACGGCTGCACCTGCCTGGAGGCCGGGGTCCTCCTCGATATCTTCAGCCCGTACCGCCAGGATTTTGTCAAAGACTGAGCGTATATTGGGGACGGTTCCTGTGGGACGGTTCTTAAAAAACCGCTTC
>DFFD01000083.1:1986-7369 GCA_002369495.1 Lachnospiraceae bacterium UBA3785
GAAGCGGTTTTTTAAGAACCGTCCCTGGGAACCGTCCCTGAACAAAAAAAGAGCCGCGGACCCCCGCGGCTCTTTCCCTGCCGTCACACCGGCCTTACCGTGAAGGTCAGCGTGAGCGGTTTTTCATTGTCAATCATAAACTCCGGATGCGTGAGCGCGCCCCAGGTGTCGTCCCCGCCGACACCCATCTGCTTAAGGCCGACGCGCACATACGTGTAAAGCGCCGGCGGCAGCTCGTTCGGGTGCCGGGCGCAGTCGATCTCATGCGGCGAATTCGGCAGCACCGAGACCGAGAGATCCCTGCCCTCAAAGATGAGTCCGTGGCCGTTCTCATCGGTCACCTCCATCCGGCGGACACCCGTGTGGTTTCCGCTCTCCTGCGGGACCAGGTAGGGGGCTGCATTTTCCTTGACAGACCTCTCGTAGACGCCCAGCTTCGCGTGATCGCGGTCCGCATAGGTCTCCTCCGGGCCGAGCCCGTACCAGCGCATCCGGTCAAGATCCGCATCGAGCGTAAAGAGCACCGAGAACTCCGGCAGCTCACCGACGTCCGCGGACGCCTCCATACTGAGCGTCACGTCCGCGCTGCCGTCCGAATGCACGTAGTAGGAAAGCGTGCAGGTTTTCGCCGGCCGCACCGGGAGCTCCAGAAGATAGCTCACGAACACGCCGTCCTCACGCTCCTCCACCGTGTAATCATGGCCGGCGCGCCCGTGCTCGAACTTCGCCGTCGCGTACATGGAAGCAAGCTTCCACTGCCCGGCGCGGAAAGGCAGGAGGTTGGCGCGGTCATTTTCCGTCATTGCCCGCCAGAAATTCGGCTGCGGCTGTACTTTGATGAGTTCGCGGCCCGCAAACCGCAGCGATACAAGGCCTCCGAACAGATTCGAGAACAGGTAATCGTACCCCTCTCCACGAATGCCGGTGTTGCACCAGCCGCGGGTGACCTTAAACGGCCTCCTTTCGCGCGCTGCCGGCACATAGGTGCCGAGGACCAGCTGCCCGAACGCGACCTCGTGGCCGGCCGGAGCCCAGCTCGTCTCCTCGCGGAGAACCAGCGAGACCGTCACCGTGTACTCGCCTTCCGCCTTCGGGATCTTCACCGAAATCGGGAAAATGCCCTCCGAGCGCGGCGGCACCGCAAACCGCATCGTGAACGAGGAAATGCGCTCGCCTTCCCTCTCCAGCAGTACTCTTGCGGCAAATGCTTCCGTCCCCGTAAAGAGCATCCGGTTTTTGAGGCGGACCGTCAGTTTTCCGGAGAGATCCCCTTCAACGTCGATCTTCACCGGCGCGTAGCAGTATTTCACCTCCTGCATCTTCGGCGAAGGCTTCCGGTCCACGCCGCAGGCGATCCCGTTGCCGGAGAAGCTCCCGTCGTTCGGGCGGTCGTCGAAGTCGCCGCCGTAGCCGAGGTATTCATTTCCGAAACGGTCCTTCGTGAGGAGCGCCTGGTCGATGTAATCCCAGATGAATCCGCCCTGGTAGAGCGGCTCTTCCTCGGTGTAGTCCGTATATTTCACGAGCGCACCCGTCGAATTGCCCATCGCGTGCGCATACTCGCAACAGATGTAAGGCTTCGTCCGGTTCTCCTTCAAAAATGCACGGATCTCGCTGACCGGCGTGTACATCGTCGTGAAGACGTCCGTCGCCTCCGGGTAGCGCCTGTCGTCGTGGCAGCAGCCCTCATAGTGGACGAGGCGGCCCTGATCCCAGCTCCGCAGGGCATCGTGCATGAGCTTGAAGTTATACCCGCTCATGGATTCGTTTCCGAGCGACCACATGAGGATCGACGGGTGGTTCTTGTCGCGCTCGTACATCGAGCGGGCCCGGTCGAGCACCATCTCCCGGTACTCCGGCCGGTCTCCCGGGATCGTCTCCGAGAGCGGATTATAGCCGCGCATGATCGAATCCCACATTCCGTGGGTCTCGAGGTTCACCTCGTCGATCACATAGAACCCGTAAAAGTCCGCGAGGCGGTAAAGCTCGGTGCGGTTCGGGTAGTGGCAGGTCCTGATCGCGTTGATATTGTTCCGCTTCATCGTGACCAGGTCCTTTACGATGTCCTCCACCTTAATGCAGCGCCCGGTCTTCTGGGAAAACTCGTGCCGGTTCACCCCGTTGAAGACGATCCGCTGCCCGTTGAGGCACATCAGTCCGTCTCTCAGCTCGAAGCGGCGGAAGCCGACTTTCTCGGAAATGAACTCCATGAACGCCCCCGCCGAATCCCTGACCTCGATCGTGAGGTCATAGAGTTTCGGGTTCTCGGCACTCCATTTTTCCGGTGCCGCAACCGGAAATGTGACGAAAACCGTCTCCCTGAGCGGTGCGTCCGCGGAGGCGACGACCTTCTCCCCGTCCTTGAGCTCAACCCGGATGCTGCCCTCGCCCGTGCCTTTGAGCGCGAGATCCACGAGCGCATCCCGGTAATCATCGTCGAGGAGCGTCTCAACCTTCAGGTCGCGCACGTGCACGGCCGGGACGGTCAGAAGCTCGACGTCCCTGAAGATCCCGGAGAACCGGAAGAAATCCTGGTCCTCGCACCAGGAGCCCGCCGTAAAGCGGAAGACCTGGACGGCGAGGCGGTTTTCATTCTCATAATCGATGAACGGCGTCAGGTCGAACTCGGACGGCGTAAAGCTGTCCTCCGCGTAGCCGACGTACTGCCCGTTCAGCCAGAGCGCAAACCCGCTCTCGACGCCCTTGAAGGAAATGAAAACCTGCCCGCCGAGCATCTTCTCCGGCACGCGGAAGAAATGCACGTAACTCGCGGTCGGATTGTACTCCGTCGGAATCTGGCCCGGGCGGATCAGCTCGTGCCCGTCCCAGGGATACTGGGTGTTCACATAGGCCGGCGTTCCCCAGCCCTGCAGTTCGAGATGGCCCGGCACGCGGACGTCCGCCCACCCGGTCACATCGTAATCCGTCCGGTAGAAGTCCTTCGGCGCCTGCGCGATGTTCGGCGCCCAGGCAAGCTTCCACACCCCGTTCATCAGTGTTTTGAACCCGGAGGCGCCGCTCTCCGCCTCCTCCCGCGATCTGTAGTACTCATGGTCGGAGTGGGCGGGGAGGCGATTTTCCATGAAAATCTCCGGATTCGGAATGATCTCATATCTGAATTCTGCCATAATTACTCACTTTTCCCCCATAATAAGAGCGGGCAGGCGCAAAGCCGTCCGCTCTCAGAGTTGAATCAAGCTGTTATTACTTTACCGCACCCGTAATGCCTTCGGTGAACTGCTTCTGCAGGACGAAGAAGACGATCATCGTCGGGACCGAGCAGAACAGAACGCCCAGCATGAGGACGCCGTAGTCGATCGTGTAGCCCGAAGACAGGTTGGCGATCAGCATCGGCATGGTCTGCGCGCGGTTGTCCGTCATGACGACCTTCGGCCAGAGATAAGAGTTCCAGGCGTTCATAAACGTGATGACGCCGGCTGCCGCGTAGGTGGCCTTCATGACCGGCATGTACATCTGGAAATAGATCTGTATCTCAGAGAGACCGTCGATACGGGCTGCCTCCATGATGTCGACCGGGAAGTTTCTGGAATTCTGGCGGAACATCATGATGAGGAACGGCGTCGATATCGCCGGGAGCATGAAGCCCCAGACCGTGTTCAGCAGCTTCATGGAGGACATCATCTTGAACAGCGGGATCATCGTCGCAACGCCCGGGATCATCATCGCGAGCAGCAGGAAGGAGAACAGGAGGTCCTTCTTCTTGTCATGGTAAAGCTCGAAGCCGAAGCCGGCCAGCGAGCAGACGAAGATCGCGACGATCGTCTGGACGCCCGCGTATAAGAACGAGTTACGGAGGGCTCTCCAGACATCCTGGAGCTCGAGCAGGCGCTTCATGTTCTCCATGAGGTAGCCGCCGAAAACAATCTTGCCGCGCGCCACGTCAACGCTCTGGTTGGTCGCCGCAGAGACCATCCAGTAGAGCGGGAACACGGAGATAAAGGACACGATGACAAGGAAAATATAGGAAGGAATCAGCCTTCTCTGGATCATGGATCTGTTCTTATAGGTTTTCTCAGTCACGTGTATCACCTACTTTCAGGTTGATGAAGGCGAGGATGCCGACCAGGATAAAGACGAAGAACGACATGGCGGACGCATAGCCGAAGTTCGCGACGCCGGTTCCGAAGGAACTGTTGTAAATGTAGTGCGACATCGTGATCGTCGAGTTCGCCGGGCCGCCGGCGGTCAGGTTGACCGACTCGTCGAAGAGCTGCAGCGTACCGTTGATGGACATGATGAAGGTCATGATGATCGTCGGGCGGAGCAGCGGGACGGTGATGTGCCAGAAAGTCTTCCAGCCGTTGGCGCCGTCGATCTTGGCGGCTTCATAGACTGAATACTCGATGCCCTGCAGGCCTGCCAGATAGAAGACCATGTTGTATCCTGTCCAGCGCCAGATCAGGGCGATGATGATAACCGCCTTGGCCGTTGAGGGCGTGCCGAGGAAGTTGATGTTTTCGCTTGTAATGTGCAGTGTCTGCAGGATCGTATTGATCAGGCCCTGGGTCGCGAAGAGCGACTTGAAGATCAGGGAGTAGGAGACCAGAGAGGTCGCGCACGGCAGGAAAACCATCGTGCGGAACAGGCCCCGGAACCGGATGTCCTTGTTGTTCAGGATCTGCGCGAGCAGGATCGCGAGGATCAGCATGATCGGAACCTCGACGATCAGGTAAAGGAAAGTATTGGCGACGGACGTCTTGAACAGCTTGTCCGCAAACATACGTGTATAGTTGTAGAAAATAGGCTCTGCCCATTTCATGTTGGCTGAAGACCCGGTTTTGAAGGACGTGATAAACGCCTGCACGATCGGGTAAAAGCTCATGACAAGGATAAGGATAGTCGCAGGGAGAAGGAAGAGCCAGCCCGCTCTCTGCTGCTTGGCGGTGACGCTTTTCGCCTTTTTCACAATCTTGCCCCTTTCTTGAAAAAGAAAGCGGGGAATCGGCCGACCGACGCCCCGCTTCCTGTTACTCTGATTCAGCAGTTAAGTATAGTGTCGCAAATCAGGATCAAAGACCCATCTCGAATCTGAGCTGATCTTCCGCGGTCTGGAGCTCCGCATCCGGATCAGAGCCGTTCACCGCATTGATGATGGCTGCGCCGATGTAGTTGCGGCATGCATAGTGGTAATCATTCTGCTCAACGACCGGAACATTGCCGCCCATCTCAACGATGTCGGTGTAGATCGGCTGATCATTGAAGAACGCAACGCCCTTCTGGTAAACGTCAGACTGGCCTGCGGAGATGCAGCAGGTGATGACGCCGCCGTCAGTAAGAGCTGCATCGTAGGTAGCGGTGGAGCCGCCGAATGTCTTCGCAAGGAAATCCTTCGCGAGGTCAACCTTCTTGCAGTTGCCGGTGA
>DFFD01000083.1:7418-9778 GCA_002369495.1 Lachnospiraceae bacterium UBA3785
TTGCAGTTGCCGGTGATGTAGAGAGCGGAACCGCCGTTGGCCGCATAGCCGCCGCCGCCGTTGATGGTCGGGATGTTGGTGATCTCCCACTTTCCGGAGTTCTCAGCAACCTGCTGGATGGTCGGGATGATCCAGTTGCCGTTCATAACGCCCGCGACCATGTCGCCCTGGATCGTGTTGTTGGTGTAGTCCGTCCAGTCGTTGGCAAGATACAGAACATTGTTCTGAGCCATCTCGATGATGAGCTTGTAGATCTGGACAAAAGTCTCGTTCTCGGTGATGTACGGCTCGCCGTCCTTGAACTGGGAGACGCCTTCAGCCTGCAGCATCATGTACGGAAGGTCATTGCCGGAACCGTCCATGGAGAGCAGATACTTGCCGGTCTTCTCATAGACAGCCTTGCCGACTTCGATGAACTTCTCCCATGTGCAGTCGGTCATGTCGTCGATCGTGTAGCCGGCCTGCTCAAGGATATCAACACGATAAGCGAAGATCGCGGTGCCGTTGTCGACCGGGAAGCCGTAGTGCTTGCCGTCGATCAGGCCGTAGGAAAGCTTCTCCTCGCCGAAATCGGACCAGTCGACATCAGCGTCGTTGACGTCGATGAAAGCATCCGGATAATCCGCAACGTATCTCTGGATGTAGTGATCCTGGAAAAGGACGATGTCCGGAAGCTGGCTGTAATCGCCCGAGGAGCCTGCCAGTGTGATGGCGTTCTCAACGTCCGAAGAACCGGACTGCTCTTGGATCTCAAGCTTGAAATCCGGGTTGACGTTTGCCTTGTAGTCAGCCTCTGCAGCCCTAAGAGCCGGGATGTTGAAGTTTGCGTCCCAGGCGGCGACCGTCAGGGTGTTCGCATCGTCGGATGTGGCCGGAGCGGTGCTCTCAGCCGGTGCAGTGCTCTCAGCCGTAGCGGTGCTCTCGGCCGGCTTTGTGGACTCGGTGGTCGTGCCGCCGGTGGAAGCGGTGGAACCGCCGCCGCAGCCTGCCAGCATCGTGAGGGCCAGCGTGCCGGCCATTAACATGGATAAAGCTTTCTTCTTCATAGTATTCCTCCTTCTTTTTGAGAGAATTTGCAAAATGAAAAGACGACATTTTGCCGTTTTATTCATTTTTCGCACTCCTCTTTTTATTTTCTTGGTTATTATAACGTAAAATGAGTGGCAATGCCACTCATTTTCAATCCTATAATGTGCATTTTCGATCATTCACTCCGTAGAAAAATGCTCACCCTTCAAAAGCGCCATTTCCGGCGAATCCTTCTCGCTTCCGGGAGCCTCCCAGCCCTTCCTGATACTGACATTGTAGAGAGACATATCCACGCTTTCATTCTTATGGGCCTTCTTCCAGACCGAAGGCGTCTCGCCGGTCACCTTGCGGAAATTCCGGTTGAAGGTAGACGGCGTATCGTAGCCGACGCTGAAACAGATCTCTTTCACGGACTGTTCGGTGCCCGAGAGCAGGCTGCAGGCCTTCTCGACGCGGACGATGTTCACATAGTCCATCGGGGACATCCCGACACTCTCCTCGAACAGCCTCCTGAAATGGCTCTCCGACAGCCCGCAGACCTCCGCCAGCTGCTCCGCCCGGATCTCTTCCGCGTAGCGGTCATGCACGTAGGCGATCGCGCTCTTTATGTACCGGCTGACCTTGTCATTCCGGATCGCGATCTGTCTTTCCTCGTCAAGCCGCAGCAGTTCGATGACCAGCGCATAGAGGTAAGCCTGGATGCTCGACTTGTAGAGTCTCTCCTTCATCCGGCTCTCGCGGATCAGGTTCAGGATGATATTGGCCATGACCGGGTGATTCTTCCGGCTTTTCATCGTGCCCCGCCGGCTGATGACGGAGATGATCTCCTCCTTCCGGAGCTCGTCGAACAGGTTTCCTTCCCGGATAAAGCTTTCGAGGTCGATGAAGAGCCATTCCCATTTGCAGATGTTCCCCGGCGTGCTGATCGTCGTGTGGGGGATGTTGGCCGGCACAAAGGTATAGCAGTTGTTCTTATAATAATAGCTCCGCCCGTCGATGACCGCCTCACCCCTGCCGTAATAGCAGTAGCCGATCTCGTAGATATTATGAAAATGCAGCTGCCGCCCCATCCCCTTCGCATACTCCTGCTCCCAGCCCTTTCCGAGCTTGGCGACCAGGTATTCCCCTTTCGGGATGCTGTAGTAGCGGAGTTCGATCTTCTCCTCCTGCATAGGCCCATCCTTTCCTCACGGCCGAAAATGAAAAACCCCTGCCACAAAGCGTGACAGGGGTTCATTTTTCAAATTACTTCGTCGATCAGTCGATAACGGTAGCGACACGGCCCGAACCGACAGTACGGCCGCCTTCACGGATAGCGAAGGTAAGACCCT
>DFFD01000026.1:0-17843 GCA_002369495.1 Lachnospiraceae bacterium UBA3785
TCGATGAGAATTACCGCCTGGAGATCAAAGGCGATGCCGCGGCTGCGGGGACAGACATCGTTCTGCAGAAAAGAGATGAAAGCTCGAAGCAGGGCTGGGTGCTCGAAAAACAGGAAGGCGTCAAGACCTCCCTTGAGACGGGTTATTATACGATTTCTGCCTATAAGGATAAGAACATCGTCGTGGAGACCGCGGATGGATCGACCTCAAACGGCGCCAATATCCAGCTCGGCAAGAATACAGGCGCGAGCTACCAGCAGTTCAAGATAACGTCGCTCGGCTACGGCAACTATTATACGATTGAAAACGTGCGTTCCGGTCTTGTCTGGGACGTTGCCGGCGGCTCCAAAAAGAGCGGCGCCAATATCCAGCAGTACAAATCGAACGGGACAACGGCCCAGATTTTCAGAGTGATCGAGACGGAGGAAGGCGGAGAGAAAGTTTACCAGTTCATCGGCAAGGCCAGCGGTCTCGCCGTCGACTACGCAGGCGCCGCAGCGAAAGCCGGGACAAATGTCCGCCTTTACACGTCCAACAATTCGGCAGGACAGAAATGGTTTTTGAAGAAGCAGGACAGATCGCTTCCGGGCACAGATGCCGGAGTCACTGCAGGGTATTATAAGATCATTTCTCCGGTCGGCCAATATCATTCGCTCGGTATCCTGAATGCGGTCTCGAAAGACGGCCTTAGCGCTGTGATGTGCCTGATCAGCCAGATGGAGGGAACGATCTTCGAAATCAGGCCGACAAAAAATGAGCGCTACACGATCACGGTGCTCACGACCGGAAAGGCGCTTACCTATGCGGATGGCTATGCGGAACCGCTCACGGATATCGTGCAGCGCGGCGCGGCCGGAAGTTCGACAGAGTGGTACATTCGCAAAAAGTCTCCTTCGGATACGGCCTATATGATCATACCTGCGTCCAATCCGCAGGTTGTCATGGATCTTACGGGTGCAATGGCCAGGACCGGACAGAATGTCCGTCTTTACACGAACAACGGATCAAAGGCTCAGACATGGATCCTGAAGGGCGTATCCTATCCGTATACGCATGTGATCCCGAACGGTATCTATTCAATCGCAAACATGAACAAGACCAGCATGGTCCTGGCGGTGGCCGGCGGCGATGCGGCTGCAGGCGGAAACCTGGTCATTTCCGCAAAGACGGGGACCGCTCCGAACCAGCTCTTCAAGGTCGAGGCAATCGGCTCATCGGGAAATGAATACAAGATCACAAACGTCTGGTCCGGCCTCTCCCTGGATGTTGCCGGCGGCAGCAAGTCTTCAGGAGCGAACCTGCAGCAGTATGCCTGGAACAATTCGACGGCGCAGCGCTTTAAGATCGTCCAGGTCATGGGCGGATCGAATCCCTGCTACAAGCTGGTCGGCGTCGGTGGCGGCAAGGTCATAGACGTCCAGTCCGGCAGAACTGCCGAGGGAACCAATGTCCGCATGTACGATTACAATGCGTCGAACGCACAGCTCTGGCAGTTCAACAAGGTGACTTCGATCAGTACGGTCGTCACCGGAACACCGGTCAATTTCACGAGCAAGGTCAGCAGCAGCTACAAGCTCGGATGGAAGAGCGCTTCGGACGGTCTTGCAACGCAGAAGGACAGCAAATCGGTTGCCCAGGCGTTCCGGATCGAGACGGTTTCTTCCGGCGTCTACCGCATTTACAATCTCGGAAACGGCGGGTATCTTACCGCGAACGGCAGCGGCGTGAAATTTGACGCGTGGGGCAATAAGGACACCCAAAAATGGCAGCTCAAGGCGACCGGTGACGGCGACTACAGCTTCTATATCGTGAGCAAATCGAGCGGCAACTACCTGACCTCCCTGTCCGCCATCACGGACGGCGGCGGCGTCTGGCTGGCAGCCGGGAACGCGTCAAATGCGAAGAAGTTCGTCTTAAAGCCGGCAACGATCCGTTCCGGCTGGGTGCAGATCGACGACAACTGGCGCTACTACAACAATGACGGCAATTTCCTGAGAGACCAGTACTTCGAGAACGGCAAATACTACTTCAATTCCCAGGGTTACGCCGGCAAGGGCTGGGCAAAATACGGCGCCTACTACTATTACTACGACGGCAGAAACGGACGCCAGGATTCCGATGCAAGGCCGTACCTGAGCGCGCTCTTCGGTACGAAGCTCAGCAGGGATGGCTACAACTGCCCGAACTGCGTCTACCATCTGTCGGTTGATACGGCTTATCCGTGCCAGATCACTGTCTACACGACCTATCCGGGCACGAGCGGCTGGAACCTTCCGATCTTCTCGTTCCTCTGCTCGCCGGGCACGAGCGACGCTTCCGGCAGATCCATCACGATCTACGGAGACCGCAGGGCCGGCGATACCAACCGGTGGCAGGAACTCATGGGACCGAGCTACGGACAGTACGCGACGGTTATTGAGACCTGGACACAGATTGCCGGTTCGAACTTCCTCGGCTGGACCAACACCGGCCAGTACATCCACTCGGTCGCCTGCGGACAGCCGAACAATCACAATCTGGATCCGAACGTCTACAACCTGCTCGGAACGCGCCAGTCCCACGGCTGTGTCCGTGTGCCGGTCCGCTACGCCTACTGGATCTATGAGTTCGTCGAGCGGAATCAGGGAATCGGTGTCGGCCAGAACCTGGCTCGCCCGATGAAGACGCTGCGCCTGCCGAGGGCGGTCGATGCGGTCGACCCGACAGACCCGGCCTACACCGGCAACTACGGCTATCTCGACAACAACAACTACCAGCACTGGAACGGCCAGTTCCTCAACTGATTCAAATGACGGGGCGGTCTCCTTTCGGAGGCCGCCCCGTTTTATGATTCCTCTGACGAAAAAACCGGCTCCCTCACGGAAACCGGTTTCCTTTTGTTGCACTGTCCGGACAAAAATGCGGATCAGATCCGCGAAAATCGATGAATTCTTAATTACAGCTCGACCTTGAAGTCGTCGCCGCCCTGGCCGTTCACGACGTAGTAAGCGACGCCCTCTTCCGGCTTCACATAGACGTCGATCGTCTCGACCTCCGCGTCGGCATGAGCAGCCTTGAAAGCAGCCTCAGCCTTTGCGGCGATGTCGGTGATTGCCATCTGGCGGCCGGCGAACTCGACCGTGACCGTAGCGACAGCGGCTTTCTTAACAGCCTTCTTGACCGGGGCTTTCTTAGCCGGAGCCTTCTTAGCGGCAGCCTTGACTTCCTCAGCGGCCTTGGCAGACTCAACCTTGACTTCCTCAACGACCTTGGCGGTCTCAGCCTTTACTTCTTCGATCTTCGCTTCTGCAGCGGCCTTGACTTCCTTAACAGCGGCCGGGGCTTTCTTAGCGGTTGTCTTTCTTGCAGCCATTGTACTTATCCTCCCAATTTCAAAAAACGAAATAATCATATTTGCGGCTGTCTCATCAATGATGTCCCATCAATGTCGGTCATTATAGTACAATTTTTTTCATTTGTCAAACTTCCGGAATAATTTTCGTAGTTATCGACAAACAAAAAACAATTAAAGCCTTTACATGGAACAAAATGCAAATGAAAAAATTGGTAGTAATGCAGGGATTTTTGGATTATAATGATAAAAAGGCTGATTATGCGGAATAATTTGTCAAAGTTGCATAAAAACCGGGGAGGAAATGTTATGAAAATTGTTGTGAGAAGGGCGGAACTCCGCGATGCAGAGCGGATCCAGGACCTGCTTCTGCAGGTCTGCCGGGTGCATGCGGAGGGCCGCCCTGATATTTTCCGCGACGGAGGCACCAAATATTCGGACGAGGCGCTGGCACTGCTCATCGGGGATGACGCACGCCCGATCTTCGTTGCGGTCGATGATAAGGACCGGGTGCTGGGCTACTGCTTCACCGTGATCATCGTGACGGAGAACAGCACGATGATGGTGCCGAGAAAGGAACTCTACATCGACGACCTCTGCGTGGACGAGGCTGTCCGCCGGCAGCACGTCGGCCAGGTGCTCTACGACCACGTGCGGAATTATGCGAAGGAGATCGGCTGCTATCACCTGACGCTCAACGTGTGGGCCTGCAATCCGTCGGCGATGCGCTTCTACGAAAAGCAGGGGATGCAGATGCTGAAGAAGGAGATGGAAGTCATTTTATAAATGAGTGAGACGGGAAAATGCTGCGCCTACATCGTGCGCTGCGCCGACGGAACGCTTTATTGCGGCTGGACAAATGATCTCGAGCGGAGAGTTAAGGCGCACAACAGCGGCAGAGGGGCCAAGTACACGAAGAGCCGCCGGCCGGTGACACTGGTCTATTTCGAGGAGTTTTCCACAAAGGAGGAGGCCTTGTCGCGGGAGGCACACCTGAAAATGCTGACGCGGGCAGAAAAGCTTGCGCTTATTGAGAATAAAAAAAAGGAGAGTGAAGGAAATGGGAAATGAAGACCGGGTATTTATTGTCGGACACAAGAATCCGGATACGGATTCCATCTGTTCGGCCATTTCTCTCGCCTATCTGAAGAACAAGGCGAACGACACCACGCACTACCATGCGCGCCGGGCGGGCCAGATCAACGAGGAGACGGAGTTCGCGCTGAACTATTTCGGCGTCGAGCAGCCGAAGTACATGCCGAACGTGGGCACGCAGGTCAAGGACATGCAGATCGACGAGGTCGAAGGCGCGCCGGACGGTATTACGGTCCGCATCGCCTGGGAATTCATGCAGGAGAGCGGCATCGCGACGCTGCCGGTCATGGACAGCGAGAACCGGCTGGAAGGGATCCTGTCCGTCACGGACATCACACAGTATTTCATGGATTCCTACAGCAAGACGATCCTGTCGGAGGCGAAACCGAAATATTTTGATATCGCGGAGACCCTGAACGGGAGCGTGCTGGTGGGTGATCCGGAGGATCGTTTCACGGAAGGCCGCGTCATCGTCGCGGCGGCGTCCGAGGCGAGGTTCTTAGGCTACCTGAAGGAGAACGACCTGGTCATCATGAGCGACCGCACCGACATGCAGATCGCGGCGATCGAGCACGGGGCGAAGGTGATTGTGGTTACGCTGATGAATGACGTCTCGGCAGCGGTCAAGGCGTTCGCGGCGGCGAAGAACGCGGTCGTGATCGCGACAGCCTTTGACACCTACACCACGGTCCGCCTGATCAACCAGGCGATCCCGGTCCGTTACCTGATGCGGAAGGAGGGGCTTACTTCCTTCCGGCTAGAGGATTTCACGGACGATATCCGGGAGATCATGGCGAAAAAGCGCTACCGCGCTTACCCGGTCCTGAACCACCAGGGCGAGTACGTCGGCATGGTCGGCAGCCAGAGCCTCATCAATATCAATAAGAAGAAGATCATCCTCGTCGATCACACCGAGAAATCCCAGGCTGTGGACAACCTCCAGCAGGCGGAGATCCTGGAGATCGTCGACCATCACCGGATCGGCACGGTCGAGACGATCAACCCGATCTATTTCCGCGGCGAGCCGGTCGGCTGCACCTGCACGATCCTCTACTCGATGTACCACGAGCTCGGGATCGACATTCCGCGCGAGATCGCGGGCATCATGATGTCCGCCATTATCTCCGACACGCTGCTCTTCCGCTCACCGACCTGCACGCCGCGCGACAAGGCGGCCGGCATCGCGCTCTCGAAGATCGCGGGGGTCAACATCGAGGAGTACGCGAAGCAGATGTTCCGGGCGGGAAGCGCGCTCGGGAACAAGACGCCGGACGAGATCATGCATCAGGATTTCAAGAAGTTCATTTTCGGCGAGACGGTCTTCGGCGTAGGCCAGATCAGCTCCATGGATGCCGACGAGCTCGCGGAGATCGCCGACAAGATCCGCCCGCAGCTGCCGGTCGAGGCCTCGAGAAACGGCATGAGCATGGTCTTTTTCATGCTCACCGACATCATCGAGGAGAAGACGACCCTGCTCTGCTACGGCAAGGACGCTCCGAACCTGCTTCTGGACAGCTTCGATGTGGAGCTTACCGGGGAAAATGCGGACACCGCGATCCTGCCGGGCGTCGTTTCGAGAAAGAAGCAGCTGATCCCGGCGTTCATGAACGCTCTCCAGTGAGGCTGTCATGGCGAAAATAGAATGGAAACCCGGAAATATGCTCTACCCTCTGCCGGCGGTCCTCGTGACCTCGAAGGGCAGGGAGGGCGGCGAGGACGTCTGCACGGCCGCCTGGGCGGGAACGGTCTGCACGAACCCGCCGATGGTGTCTGTCTCTCTCCGGCCGTCGCGCCTCACCTGCGAGTACATCCATGAGACCGGCGTCTTCGGGCTCAACCTCACGACGGAGGCGATCGTCCGCGAGACGGACTTCTGCGGGGTGAAGAGCGGCCGGGATATCGACAAATTCAAGGCGATGAAATTAAAGAAGGAGAGGGCGGCCCATATCGACTGCCCGCTCCTTGAAGCCTCGCCGGTCACGATCGAGTGCCGGGTCACGGAGGAGAAGCCGCTCGGCTCGCACACGATGTTCATCGCGCGGGTCCTCGCGGTGCACGTCGACGACCGCTATCTCGACAAAAAGGGAAAATTTCACCTGAACGCGGCGAAGCCGATCGTCTACAGTCACGGGGAGTATGCGGGGCTTGGGGAGAGGCTCGGCACCTTCGGATACAGTATTAAAAAAACACGGTAATGCTTTACAAAAGCGTAAAAGCGGTGTAATATTTTTGTAATAAAAAAAGAGAAATTTTGCGCGAATGAGCGATTTATTTTTCTGAACCTTTACAAACTCCCGGTTTTACGTTAATATAAAAGAAGCTCCGAAAAGGGGAGCTATGGGGAGAAATAATAATAAGGTGGGACAAAAATGGAACAGTATGTTATCAAGGGGGGATCTCCATTAGTAGGGGAGGTGGAGATCGCCGGTGCTAAGAATGCTGCGCTTCCGATTATTTCCGCTGCGATCATGACGGATGAAACCGTGACGCTGGAGAACCTTCCGGATGTAAACGACGTGAATGTGCTTCTGGAGTCCATCGCCGGAATCGGCGCGCACGTGGAGCGGGTAGACCGCCACACGGTCAAGATCAACGGATCCACGATCCGTGACTGTTCAGTCGAGTACGAGTACATCAAGAAGATCAGGGCTTCCTACTATCTCCTGGGAGCGCTGCTCGGCAAGTACAACAACGCAAGTGTCCCGCTCCCGGGCGGATGCAATATCGGGAGCCGGCCGATCGACCAGCATTTGAAGGGATTTCGGGCGATCGGCGTCGAGATCGAAATCAACCACGGTACAATCGAGGCAAAGTGCAGGATGATGCGCGGCGCGCATATTTTCATGGATATTGTGTCGGTCGGAGCGACCATCAATATCATGATGGCGGCTTCGCGCGCGTCCGGGCGCACGATCATCGAAAATGCAGCCAAGGAGCCGCATGTCGTTGACGTCGCCAATTTCCTGAACAGCATGGGCGCGAACATCAAGGGCGCGGGCACGGACGTGATCCGCATCACCGGCGTCCCTGTTTTCCATGGCTGCACCTATCCGATCGTGCCGGATATGATCGAGGCGGGAACCTTTATGATGGCAGCGGCGGCCACGAAGGGCGACGTCGTCGTCAAAAATGTCATCCCGAAGCACCTCGAGGCCATCAGCGCGAAGCTTACCGAGATCGGCTGCGAGATCGAGGAGTCCGACGACTCGGTCCGCGTCGTGGCGACGAAGCGGCTGAACAGGACGCAGGTGAAGACCCAGCCGTATCCGGGATTCCCGACCGACATGCAGCCCCAGATGAGCGTCGTGCTGGCGCTCTCCCAGGGCACGAGCATCGTGACGGAGGGCATTTTCGAAAACCGTTTCAAATATGTGGACGAGCTGACCCGCATGGGCGCAAACATCAAGGTCGAGGGGACGACGGCGATCATCGACGGCGTCAAAACCTACAACGGTGCGAGAGTTTCCTCGCCGGACCTGCGCGCGGGCGCGGCGCTGGTGATCGCAGGCCTCCAGGCGGAAGGCTTCACGGTCATCGACGATATCGGGTACATTCTGCGCGGCTACGAGGACTTTGACGGCAAGCTGCGCTCGCTCGGTGCGGAGATCCGGAAGGTCCGCTCCGAGAAGGAGATCGAGAGATTTGAATTTTCCGCCGGCTGAAGAGTGCAGACTCTGCAGGCGGAACTGCGGAACGGCAAGACAGGTAAGGGCAGGCCGGTGCGGCATGACGGATGAGGTCCGTGTCGCCCGGGCTGCCCTTCATATGTGGGAGGAGCCCTGCATTTCCGGAAAGGAGGGCTCCGGCGCGGTCTTTTTTGTCGGCTGTCCGCTCCACTGCGTCTTCTGCCAGAACCGTGAGATCGCCGCAGGCCGCGGCGGCAGGGCAGTGACGGTCCCGGAGCTCGCGGAGATCTTCCTGAGGCTTGAGAAGGAAAATGCAAACAACATCAATTTAGTCACGCCGACGCATTTTGTGCCGGCGGTCATCGAGGCGGCTGCCCGCGCGAGAGAAAACGGGCTCAGGATCCCGATCGTCTACAACACCGGGAGCTACGAGACCGTAAAGACGGTGGAGCTTCTGGCCGGAACCGTGGATATCTTCCTGCCGGATCTTAAGTTTTATGACCCGGAAATCGCGCGGCGGTACGCGGACGCGCCGGATTATTTCGAGGCGGCAGCGGCCGCGATCGGGAAAATGGCGGAGCTGACCGGGCCGCCGGTCTTCGACGGGCGCGGGATCATGCAGCGGGGGACGCTGGTGCGGCACATGGTGATGCCCTCCCACACGAAGGATTCGATGCGGATCCTCGATTATCTCGCGGATACCTACGGGAAGGATCTCTATGTGAGCATCATGAGCCAGTACACGCCGATGCCGGGGATCGAAAAGCGGTTTCCGGAGCTTGGGAGACGCGTGACCCGGCGGGAGTATGAGAAGGTGGTCGACCACGCGCTCGCGCTGGGGCTGACAAACGCCTACATCCAGGAGCGCGAGACCGCGAAGGAGAGTTTCATCCCGGCCTTTGACGGGACCGGGGTTTAGAAAGGAGTATTTTTGTGGCAGATTATATGATCAGGGCCGCGGCTGCGGACAATTTTGTGCGCGCCTTTGCAGTGACGAGCCGCGGCGTCACGGAGTATGCGAGAAAGAGGCACAACTTAAGCCCGGTCGCGTCGGCGGCGCTCGGCCGCACGATGGCGGCGGGCCTTATGATGGGCGCGATGATGAAGGGCGAGAAGGACGTGCTGACGCTCCGCTTCATGGGGGACGGCCCGCTCGGCGGGATCACCGTGACGGCAGGCCCGAACGGAAACGTGAAGGGCTACGTCGGGAATCCTTCCGTGGTGCTGCCGCCCAATGAATTCGGACATTTCGACGTCGGCGGGGCGGTCGGAAAGGGACTTCTCCACGTTCTTCGGGACATCGGCCTCAAGGAGCCCTATGCGGGCCAGGTGGATATCCAGTCCGGCGAGATCGCGCAGGACATCGCTTACTACTACGCGGTGAGCGAGCAGGTGCCCACGGTCTGCGCGCTGGGCGTCCTCATGAACAAGGACAACACGGTCAGAGAGTCCGGCGGCTACATCATCCAGCTGATGCCGGACTGCCCGGACGACGTGATCTCGGCGATCGAGAAGAAGGTGACGGCGATGCCGTCTGTGACGGAGCTCCTTCGCACGGGAAAGACGCCGGAGGACATCCTGACGGAGATCCTGGGCGAGCTGGGGCTTGTCATTTTCGAGAGCATGCCGGTGCATTTTAAGTGCGACTGCTCGCGGGAGCGCGTCGAGAAGGCGCTCATCGCGCTGGGCCGGAGGGAGCTCATGTCGATCATCGACGACGGCAGGGACGAGACGCTGAACTGCGCGTTCTGCAACACGGACTACACGTTTACGAACAGCGAGCTGCGGGACGTCCTGAGGAAATGCACAAAGTAAATGAAAACACCGCGGACCGGCGAAGGGCGGATTGTATTTTTTACAGAAATCGCAATATGTCGCTTGCACAAAGCGTCCGCCCGTGATATTGTATGGAACAGTTGAATACAGTTTTGCTTACCTTTATTAAGAACGGCGGAGACGAGAGGATCTGTGAAGCCGTGACAACCCCCCTATCGGGAAGGTGCCATCCTCAAGCGAGCAATCGAACAATAAGGGAACGGTAACGTTTATTACGGTCCGCTTTCCGCGGGCCGTTTTCATTTTTATTGGTAAGCAGTGCATTTCCCGAAACACGGGAGAAAGGATTTTATTGTGGCAGAGAGAAGATTTTTCACATCAGAATCAGTGACAGAGGGACATCCGGATAAAGTCTGCGACGCGATCTCGGACGCGGTGCTGGACGCCTGCCTCGCGGAGGACCCGATGAGCCGCGTCGCCTGCGAGACGGCCGTGACGACCGGACTGTGCCTCATCATGGGCGAGATCACGACGAAGGCGAACCTTGATTTCCAGAAGATCGCGCGCGACACGATCCGCCGGATCGGCTACACGGACGCAGCCATGGGCTTCGACGCGGAGACCTGCGCGGTGATCGTGGCGATGGACAAGCAGTCCCCGGATATCGCGATGGGCGTCGATAAGGCCCTCGAAGCAAAGGAAAATGAAATGACCGACGAGCAGCTCGAAGCCATCGGCGCGGGCGACCAGGGCATGATGTTCGGCTACGCCTCGAACCAGACCCCGGAGTACATGCCGTACCCGATCGCGCTGGCCCAGAAGCTGGCACTGCAGCTCTCGAAGGTCCGCAAGGACGGCACACTGACCTACCTTCGTCCGGACGGCAAGACCCAGGTCTCCGTCGAGTACGACGAGGAGGGCAGGCCGGCGCGCCTCGAGGCGGTCGTCGTCTCGACCCAGCATGACCCGGATGTGACGCAGGAGCAGATTCATGCGGATATCCGCAGGTACGTCATCGACCCGATCGTTCCGGCAGGCATGATCGACGAAAATACAAAGATCTTCATCAACCCGACCGGCCGTTTCGTCGTCGGCGGACCGCACGGTGACTCCGGCCTGACCGGCCGCAAGATCATTGTCGACACCTACGGCGGCTACGCGAGCCACGGCGGCGGAGCATTTTCCGGCAAGGACCCGACGAAGGTCGACCGCTCCGCGGCCTATGCTGCCCGCTACATCGCGAAGAATGTCGTCGCGGCAGGCCTCGCGGACGAGGTCCAGATCGAGGTTTCCTACGCGATCGGCGTCGCGCAGCCGATGTCGATCACGGTCGACACGCGCGGCACGGGCAGGCTTTCCAACGCGAAGATCGCGGAGATCATCCGCGAGAACTTCGATCTTCGCCCGGCGGGGATCATTAAGATGCTGGATCTGCGCAGGCCAATTTACTCTCAGACGTCGGCTTACGGGCATTTCGGGAGGACCGATGTGGATCTTCCGTGGGAGAGGCTGGACAAGGCTGAGGAGCTGAGGAAGTATCTGGCGTAAGAAGGCGGGAAGCGTACCGCGCATAAAGTGACGCAGGGACGGTTCCTGCGAAAAAGGCGGCTCTTGAAAGAGCCGTCTTTTTTGTCGCCGAAACCGTCCCCTCTGCGTGGCAGCGAGAGAAGAACTTGAATGAACCTTGCTTTAAGAACACAGGCTTCATTAAGTTTTAAGAATAAATTTATCATATCTATGGTATACTGAAGGGAGCAGATACGCGGAGGTAAGTAACGTGAAGCTGAAAACACAGGTCTTTCTTTCATTTTTCATCATCATACTGGTGCCGATCCTGCTGTCGATGGTGCTCCTCTTCGGGATCGTGCTCTTCCAGGCGAAGCGCATCTCGGCCCAGTACGGGATCGACGTGATGAACCTGCCGGGGGAGATGCGGGTGCTGGCGCTGGACATCGTTTTCTGCATGGTCGTGATCCTGATCATCACAGCGGTCATCCTGAGCCTCTGGGTCTACAGCGGTGTCTCGACGCCTCTCGACCACCTGACCCGGGCCGCGCGGGAGATCCGCGACGGCAACTTCGAGTACGAGCTCAAGCCCGAGGGGGTCGAGGAGATCCGCGAGCTCTGCGAGGTCTTCGAGGAGATGCGCGTGCAGCTCAAGAACGCGAACGAGGAGAAGATCGAGGTCGACCGGCAGAACAGGGAGCTGATCTCGAACATTTCCCACGATCTGAAGACCCCGATCACGGCGGTCAAGGGCTACGTCGAAGGCATCATGGACGGGGTCGCGGACACGCCGGAGAAGATGGACCGCTACATCCGCACGATCTACACGAAGGCGATCGAGATGGACCGGCTGATCAACGAGCTGACATTTTACTCAAAGATCAACACGAACCGAATCCCCTACAACTTCAGCAAGGTGAAGGTGCGCGGGTATTTTGACGACGCGGCGGAGGATCTCGAGGCGGAGCTGGCGTCGAAGAATGTGGCATTTTCCTATGAAAATGAAATCGAACCGGACGTCACCGTCATCGCGGATGTGGAGCAGATGCGGCGCGTGATCAGCAACATCGTCGGCAACTCGGTGAAATATATGGACAAGCCGGAGAAGAAGATCGCGCTCCGCGTGAAGGCGGTCGGCGGCGAGGTGGAGGCGGAGATCGCGGACAACGGGCGCGGCATCGCCGCGAAGGATCTCGGCAATGTCTTCGATCGCTTCTACCGGACGGATGCCTCGAGGAACTCCGGCAAGGGCGGCTCGGGCATCGGCCTCTCGATCGTGAAGAAGATCGTGGAGGACCACGGAGGCCGGGTATGGGTCACGAGCCGCGAGGGCGAGGGAACGGAGATGCATTTTGCGCTTCGGATCTATGAGGAGCATCCCGATGCGGTCTCCGCGGCGTCCGAAAAGGCGGTTTCCGGAAATGCAAAGAAAAAAGCAGGCAAGAAAGCGAGGAAAAGCAAATGAGCAGAATCTTGATCATCGAGGACGAGGAGTCGATCGCTTCCCTGGAGAAGGATTACCTGGAGCTCTCGGGCTTCGAGGTGGACATTGAGACGGACGGGAGCCGCGGTCTTACGACGGCCCTGACGGAGGACTATGACCTCTATATCCTGGACCTCATGCTGCCCGGGACGGACGGCTTTGAGATCTGCCGGGAGATCCGCGCGCAGCGCGACACGCCGATCCTGATGGTCTCGGCGAAGAAGGACGACATCGACAAGATCCGCGGGCTCGGGCTCGGGGCGGACGATTACATCACGAAGCCGTTCTCGCCGAGCGAGCTGGTCGCGCGCGTGAAGGCGCACCTTTCGCGCTACGACCGCCTGATCGGCACGAGCGCCAATAAAAATAAAATCATCAAGATCCGCGGCCTTAAGATCGACAAGACCGCCCGCCGGGTCTGGGTGAACGATGAGGAGACCCAGTTTACGACGAAGGAGTTTGACCTCTTAACCTTCCTCGCGGAGAATCCGAACCATGTCTTCTCCAAGGAGGAGCTCTTCCGGAACATCTGGAATATGGAGTCTCTCGGCGACATCGCGACAGTCACGGTCCACATCAAGAAGATCAGGGAGAAGATCGAGTTCGATACGTCGAAGCCCCAGTATATCGAGACGATATGGGGGGTTGGGTATCGGTTTAAGATGTAAGCGAGGAAACCGGCGTTTTCTCTGTCTTTTGCGTGAGCGCTCACCAGTCGATCATGGTCTCCTGGACCGCGCCCTGCCGGCGGATGATATCGTAGAGCGCTTCAGGCTCCTCGCGGCACCCGTTCTTGAGCCACATCCGCACCACGGCGCTCATCCCCACGAGGAAGAAGACGCCGTGGTACTCCATCTCCGCCTGGTTTTCCGCGCCGAAACGAGCCGGACTTGCGTTCGCGCCTTCCGCGCGCTCCCGGATGACGTCCCAGGTCAGCTGCAGCACGCCGAACTGCCGGCTCTCCGCGAGATAATAGAGGTAAAATTCCCGGTGCTCCCGGATGAAGCGGAAGATCTCGGCGAAGCACTCCCGCGCGGGGGCTTTCTCGTCAAGTTTCCGGAAAAATGTCTCGGTCAGCTGCCGGGACATATTTTTTTCCACCTTTTCCACCAGGTCGTAGACGTCCTGATAGTGGGCGTAAAAGGTGGAGCGATGGATGCCGGTCCGCTCGCAGATCTCCCGCACGGTGATCTTGCCGACCGGGCGATGCTCCGCCGTCATCATGGTATAGACCGCGCGGATGATCTTCTCGTCCGTCTCGCGGGTCAGGCGGTTGTTTTTCACATTCATAAGTATTTCCTCTATTAATCAGACACATATTCGAATATTATCGGTTGTGTTTCCTCTAAGCAGGAAGTATACTATAGCCATAATAAAAAAACAAGTGTCGGATGTATCGACAGAAAGGCATACAGTATGAAAAATGAAAAACTGATGAGGGAGGGCAGCATCGCACAGCTCCTCGTGAAAATGAGCTTCCCGGTGATCCTGATCATGATGGTCACGGTCCTTTACAACCTGGCGGACGTCTTTTTCATCGGCCGCTTCGGAGACCGCTACCAGCTGGCGGCGATCTCGCTGGCCGGCCCGGTCTTCTCCACGATCTCTGCGTTCAACACGCTCATCGGCTTCGGCGGCTGCACAGCCTGCTCGATCGCCCTCGGCGAAGGCCGGTATGATATGGTGAAGAAATACAGCGCTTTCGTACTCTACGCGGCGCTCGGCCTGGGGGTTATCCTTGCGGCGCTGATCCTGATCGGCATGCCGCAGCTGCTCTCTCTTCTCGGCACCAACGAGGAGACCGCCGGCTATACCGCCCAGTATCTGCGCATTCTCGGGCTCGGGGCTCCGTTTCTCGTCATGAGCGGCGCGCTCGGCAACACCGCGCGGGCTGACGGGGACGCGAAGAGCGCGATGATCGCCTCCCTCACGGGAACGCTGCTCAACGTCGCGCTTGACCCGGTCTTTATCGCCGTCTTCCGCTGGGGCTGTGCCGGCGCGGCACTCGCGACAGTGATCGGAAATATCGTGAGCCTCCTGCTCCTCCTTAAGGCAGTGGCAAAGAAAGAAGGCTTCTCTCTCTCGGTCAGGGATTTTTCGCTTGACAGTGAGATTTCTCTCCGCGTGCTGGGGCTCGGGCTGCCGATGGCGGCGAGCACGCTGCTCATGAGCTTTTCCTCCACGATCTCCAACCGCCTCACCGTCTCCTACGGCAATGTCGCCGTCGCGGCGCGCAGTGTCGCCGGGAAGAGCGCGATGCTGATCCCGATGATCGTCATGGGCCTCTGCATGGGCGTCCAGCCGGCCATCTCCTATGTGTACGGCTGCCGGGACCGCGCAAGGCTCCGCAGGATCGTCTTCGGCGTCGGTGCCGTCTGCGTCGGCGCAGCGACGCTGATGTCGGGAGCGTTCTTCATTTTCCGCGAGCAGTTCGTCGCGGCATTCAGCACGGACGCGGAGATCGTCTCCCTGGGAAAGACCATGATGCTCGGGACGCTCATCGCGGTTCCCATGGAGGGCGCCTACCACATGTGCTCGACATACCTCCAGGCGACCGGCAAGGTCAGCTTCGCGACGCTGACCTCCCTGATGCAGAAGGGGATCATCTTCCTGCCGGTGCTGCTCATCATGGAGCGCGTGTTCGGGCTGAACGGGATCATTTTCTCCAATGCGGTCACGACGCTGATCTCCACGGCGATTGCCCTTGGGCTCTGCGTCCGCTGGAGCCGCGAGATGCCGGACCAGCCGGCAGCCGTGGCAGCGGAGCGCGCGGCGTGAGGCTTATTTGGAAGGCGCTTTTTTGAGCTGCTTTTCCCGGAAGGATTGCGAAAAAGTCCGGTTTGTTTTATGATAGGGGACAGTGAACCTGTCAATAAGACAAAAAGGAACGTAAGATGGATAAACTCTACATCATCATCCCCGCCTACAACGAGGAGGAGACGATCGGGGACGTCGCCGAAGAATGGTACGGGATCGTGCGGCAGCTCGGTGGCGCCTCGCGCCTCGTCATCGTGAACGACGGAAGCCGGGACCGGACCGCGGAGATCATTCGGAAAATGCAGACCGACCACCCGCAGCTCCTTCTCCTCTCGAAGGAGAACGGAGGGCACGGGCCGGCGGTCCGGTACGGCTATCAGTACGCGGTTTCGGAGGGCGCGGATTTCATTTTCCAGACGGACGCGGACGGGCAGACCGTCCCGCGGGAATTCCGGAGGTTCTGGCGCCGGCGGAAGGACTATGATTTCATCATCGGCTGCCGCTTAAAGCGCGGGGACGGCTTTGCCCGCGTCGTCGTGACGCGGACGCTCCGGCTCGTCGTGCGGGCCTGCTTCGGCGTCTGGCTGCGCGACGTGAACACGCCTTACCGGCTCATCCGGCGGGAGACGATGGAGGAGGCGCTCGCACTCATCCCGGAGGATTTTGATCTCGCGAACGTCGCGCTCACGGTCGCCGCCGCGAAGAAAGGTGCGCGGATGCTCTCGATCCCGATCACGTTCCGCCCGCGGCAGGGCGGCACGAACTCGATCAATATTCCGAAGATCGTGAGGATGGGGATCTCCGCGGCAGGAGATTTTCTGGCGCTGGAAAGGAAGCTGTGATGTACGAACGTCTCGAAACCAAACTCTTAAACTATGCCGGATCCGATGCCTACCCGTTTCACATGCCGGGGCACAAGCGGAACCCGGCATTTTTGTGTGCCGACGCGGCCGCGGACATCACCGAGATCACGGATTTCGACAACCTGCACCACCCGGAGGGGATCATCCGGGCGGAGATGGACCGCGCGAAGGCGCTTTACGGGACGGAGGAGACATTTTTCTCTGTGAATGGGTCGACCGGGGCTCTTCTCGCCGCGATCTCCGCGGCGGTGCCGCGGGGCGGGCGGATGCTCATCGAGCGGGGCTGCCACATGGCGGTCTACCATGCAGCTTATCTCAGGGATGCGGGGGTTTCATTTTTAAATGAGAGCGAGCCTGAGCAGGCCGACGCGCTCGTCGTCACCTCGCCGACCTACGAGGGCTGCATGAAGGATATTCCCGCGCTGCGCGATCTTGCGGACAGGCTCGGGGCCGTGCTGATCGTCGACGAGGCGCACGGGGCGCACCTGCCGTTCGCGGAGAAATTCGGGTTCCCGGCGTCGGCGATCCGGGGCGGCGCGGACCTCGTCATCGAGAGCGTCCACAAGACGATGCCGGCGATGACCCAGACCGCGCTTCTGCACAACGTGACCGGGCGTATTGAAAATGAAACCCTCGCCCGATTCCTCGACATCTACGAGACCTCCAGCCCCTCGTATGTGCTTTTATCCTCCATCACGCACATGCTGCACATGATGGAGGACCGCGGGGATGTGATCATGGGGGCTTACGCGGAGCGGATCCGGAACGTTCGGGCTTTTCTGGGGCGTGGTTTACATAACCTGTCGCTCGCCGGCGGGGAGGCCGGGATACTGGTCTCAGACGCGGAGCTGCCGCCGTATAAGGCGGGGAGGCTGCTTGACCCCGGGAAGCTGGTGATCAAAGCCGGCCGGATGGGCGGCGAGAGGCTCTTTGAGCTCCTCAGGGACAGCTACGGGCTTGAGTGCGAGATGAGGGCTCCCTCCTATGTGCTCGCGATGACCTCGCCGGCGGATACAGACGAGGGGCTCATGCGGCTCGTCACGGCGCTGCGCGAGATCGATGAACATTATGACTTCTTTGCGGGAGCGGCGGCGGAGCCTTGGGATGTCGGGCGGCCGGCAGCGGTATATCCGCCGGCGGTTGATCCGGAGACAGGCGGAGAGGCGGAGCCGGTCCGGCTGGCGGACGCCTGCGACGGGCCGAAGGAGAAGGTGCTTCTTTCCGAGGCGGCCGGGAGGGTCGCGGCGGGGTTTGTGATCCTGTATCCGCCGGATGTGCCGGCGGCGGTGCCGGGGGAGTTATACACAAGGGAGAAAGTTTTCCACATTTTGCGGTGGATAAATTGTGGATATGATGTTATCGGTGTGGAGAACGGGATGGTGTTGGTGGAGAAGTGAGGGGGAGGC
>DFFD01000026.1:17934-20563 GCA_002369495.1 Lachnospiraceae bacterium UBA3785
AAAAACACAGGGACGGTGTCCAAAAAACACAGGGACGGTTCTTGTACAGCAAGAGGTTCTCTCTGCGAGAGAACCTCTTGCTGTGCCTAGAACCGTCCCCGTACTTCCGTACTGAATCACAGGATCGTCTTGCCGGTGAGGAGCGTGTAGGCCTCCTTGTACTTGTCGATCGTCTTCTCGATGACGTCGTCCGGGAGGTGGTAGCCCTTGTCCGGGTTGGCCTTCAGCCAGTCGCGGACGAACTGCTTGTCGAAGGAGGGCTGGCCGTGGCCCGGCTCGTAGCCGGCGAGCGGCCAGAAGCGGGAGGAATCCGGGGTCAGCATCTCGTCGCCCAGGACGACCTCGCCGTTCTCGTCGAGGCCGAACTCGAACTTGGTGTCCGCGATGATGATGCCGCGGGTCAGGGCGTAGTCGGCGCATTTCTTGTAGAGCGCGATCGTGCAGTCGCGGATCTTCGCGGCGAGCTCCTCGCCGCGGCCCGGGAAGGCTTTCTCGAGGACTTCAATGCTTCTCTCGAAGCTGATATTTTCGTCGTGGTCGCCGATCTCGGCTTTGGTGGACGGCGTGTAGATCGGCTCAGGCAGCTTGTCGCACTCGCGGAGGCCTTCCGGCAGCGTGATCCCGCAGACCGTGCCGTTCTTTTTGTAGCTTGCCCAGCCGGATCCGGTGATGTAGCCGCGGACGATGCACTCGATCGGGATCATGGTGAGCTTCTTCACCAGCATGCTGTTCCCGTCAAACTCCGGTGTGCGGAAGAACTCCGGCATATCCGCCGTGTCGGTCGAGACCATGTGGTTCGGCAGGATGTCCTTCGTGTAATCGAACCAGAATTTCGACATCTGGGTCAGGACTGTGCCTTTTTTGGTGATCTTGTTGTCGAGGATGACGTCAAATGCGGAGATGCGGTCCGTCGCGACGAGGATCAGGTTCTCGCCGATATCGTAAATCTCACGGACTTTGCCTTCTTTTACCGGAATGTATTCGATCATGTGCGGCTTTCCTTTCTTTTTGTGAAGCTTTTTCGGACAGGATGTGTTAAAATCACTTCATTAGTATAAAACAAATTCCTGACAAAACAAGTTGTTTCAGGCACTTTCGTTAATGTGCTGAAAAAGGATTTTCAAAATATGAATTTTGCAAATAAAAACCACAAAGAATATATCACCCTCGGGATCCTCGCCCACGTCGACGCCGGCAAGACCACGCTCTCCGAGGGCCTGCTGTTCCGCTCAGCCGCGATCCGGAAGCTGGGGCGGGTCGACAAGCGCGACACATTTCTGGACACGGACGAGGTCGAGCGCGCCCGCGGCATCACCGTCTACTCGAAGACGGCGGAATTCACCCGCACGCTCCCTTCGGGAAATGAAAGGACCTACACCCTGCTCGACACGCCCGGACATGCGGATTTCTCGCCGGAGATGGAGCGGACGCTCTCCGTTCTCGACCTCGCGGTGCTGATCATCTCCGCGCCGGACGGCGTGAACGCCCAGGTGAAGACGCTGTGGAGCCTCCTTACGCACTATCTTGTGCCGACCATCATATTTGTGAACAAGATGGACCAGGTCAAACCCGCGGAGGAACGGCCGGTAAGGCGCCGCGAGCTCATGGCCGCGATGCAGGAGGAGCTGTCGGCGGGCTGCCTTTCATTTTTCTCGGTGAGCCCGGAGGGGCTCAAGGAGAAGATCGAATCCGGGAAAATGCAGGAAAACCTCGCGCTCTGCCGCGACGACCTTTTGGACCGGGTCATGGAGGGCGGCACGATCGGTGAGGAGGACATCGCGGAGCTCATCGCCTCGCGCGAGCTCTTCCCGGTCTTCTTCGGGGCGGCGCTCATTCCGGACGATCCCGGCACCGACGTGCTCCTTGGCGCGCTCGATACGCTTGTCCGCGAGCCGGCGAGGGGAGAGGCGTTCGGGGCGCGCATTTTCAAGATCACGCGGGATCCCGCGGGCGAGCGCCTCACCTGGCTCAAGGTCACCGGGGGAGAGCTGCGCGTGCGCCAGATCCTTGCCTACGCGCCGGCCGTGAAGGCGGCTTCGGGCGGCGAGGAGGACGAGCCGGCGGAAATCAGGGAGAAGATCAACCAGCTCAGGGTCTACTCGGGCGAGAAATTCACCCCGGTGAACGCCGCATCGGCCGGCATGGTCGTCGCTGCGGCGGGACTGTCCGCGACTGCGGCCGGCCAGGGCCTCGGGAGCGAGGAAGACGCGTCCGAGAGCCTCATGGTGCCGATCCTCACCTGGCGGATCCTGCTTCCGATGGGCGTCGATCCCTACAAGGCTTACCGGGACCTTTCGATACTCGCGGAGGAGGAGCCCGAGCTCTCTGTCGCCTACGACGAGCGCAAGAAGGAGATCACCGCGGCCCTCATGGGCGAGGTTCAGCGGGAGATCCTGAAAAATACCGCGATGAAGCGCTTCGGCCTCGAGATCAGCTTCGGCCGACCGTCGGTCATCTACAAGGAGACGATCGCGCGGCCGGTGGAGGGGGTCGGCCATTTCGAGCCGCTCCGCCATTACGCCGAGGTCCACCTTCTGATGGAGCCGGGCGAGCCCGGGTCCGGGCTCATTTTCGAGAGCAGGTGCCCGGTGGATGCGCTCGCGAAGAACTGGCAGCGGCTGGTTCTGAC
>DFFD01000120.1:0-3583 GCA_002369495.1 Lachnospiraceae bacterium UBA3785
TCAAAGCTGTCGAGAGCGCGATCTTAAGGTCGTTGCGGATCAGGGAGAAGATATCCAGCGTCACGTTGCCGGTCGGAATGCTGATAAACTCGGAGCAGTCCCCGTAGCTGTGGACAAGTTCATTTTTGTCATTGACAAGAAGGCACGGCGGCAGCAGGGCCTCCAGGATCTTCGTATCGAGCTCGCCGGTCTTGTAGGAGACGTCCGGCGCGGGGTGATTTTCCGGAATGACGATCGGCTCGATCATCGTGTCCGCAAGCCGCATCGCGTAGTTGAGCCTCTCGTGGACCGGCGCGCGGCCTGCGGCGTAGTGCGTGAAGATCTTCTCGTCGGCGCAGAGCACGCGGAACACATCGTCATAATCGATCACAGACTCGGATCGGCCGAGGAACAGCGTTCCGCCGTCGTTCAGCGCCATGTGGAAGATGGAGAAGAGGCTCCGCTGCAGCGTCGTCTGGAAATAGATCAGCAGGTTCCGGCAGCTGATCAGGTCGAGCTTGCCGAACGGCGGATCCTGGAAGACATTGTGCTGGGCAAATATGATCATCTTCCGGATATCATGCCGGACCACATACTTGTTGCCCTTTTTCGTAAAATACCGCGACAGGCGGTTCAGGCTCACATCCTCGATGATATTGTCCCCGTAGATTCCCCGGTTTGCCGTGAGGATCGCGTCGGAATCGAGGTCGGTCGCAAAGATCTTGATATCCCTCCGGATCCCGAGCTCCTCCATGACCTCGGCGAACAGGATCGCGATCGAGTAGGCTTCCTCACCGGTCGAACAGCCTGCCACCCAGACGCGGATCTGGTCACCCTGCCTTGCATTTTTCACAAGGTTCACGATGACCCGCTCCTTCAGGACTTCGAAGTAGTCCGCATCCCTGAAAAATGAAGTCACCCCGATCAGGACCTCCTTCGCCAGCAGGCGCGCCTCGTCCGGATTGTTGCTCAGGTAGTTGACATACTCCCTGAGGTTGCGGCTGTGGGTCAGGACCATCCTGCGCTCGATGCGCCGAAGAATTGTGGTCTGCTTATAGTAGACATAGTTGATGTTGGTGACATCCTTCAGGATCTTGAAGACCTGGGACATGAGATCTTCATCCGTGAGCAGCTGCCGGGTCGAGGAGACCACGACGGAGTTTGCGATGTGTGAAAGTTCCCGCGCGATGCTGTCCGGGTTCAGGATAAGGTCCACGAATCCGGTCGCGATGGCGTTTCTCGGCATCCCGTCGAATTTCGCGCTGTCCGGGGACTGCACGATGATGAGACCGTTCCGCTCCTTAATGGAACGAATCCCGTTGGTCCCGTCCGAGCCGGTCCCGGAGAGGATGACGGCGACCGCCCTGTTCTCATATGCGGAGGCCAGGGACCTGAAGAAGATGTCGATCGGATGATTGATCTTCGCGTGATTGTACTCGCTGAGTTTCAGGATATCCGAATCGATCTCGAGGTTGTATTTCGGCGGGATCATATAGATCGAGTTGCGCTCGACGCGCATGCCGTCCTTGGCTTCGCGGACAGGCATGACGGTGTATTTTCCGAGGATATCGGAGAGCAGGCTCTTGTGATCCGGCGCAAGGTGCTGGATGATGACAAATGCCATGCCCGTATTGCTGGGAAGAAACGTGAGAAACTGCTGAAGAGCCTCCAGCCCGCCGGCCGAGGCCCCGATGCCGACCACACAGTTCGGCCTTATATCACGGGGTATTCCTGAAGGTGAATATTCCATGTTTGTTCCTCCAAATCACACAAAAATACATTTTCTATTGTATATCTTCGCCCGGTTTTTGTCAATTTTGCACGAAAATTTATACATGAATCTTCATAGTAGGGACGGTTCCCAAAAAACAGGGACGGTTCCTGGGGGACGGTTCTAAGAAAAAAACGATTCTCAGATGAGAATCGTTTTTTTCAAGAACCGTCCCTGGGAACCGTCCCCGAAGAACCGTCCCTCACTCCGCCCCCGTCACCGTGAGCTTAAGCCTCGTCACCGCCGGGATCACGCAGTTGTCGTACTGCACGGTCTCCCTCGAGAACCGGATCCCGCCCGTCTCCTCGATATTGCCCGAGACGGACCCGCCGGAGACGATCTTCACCTTCTCTCCCTCGTGCAGGTAGCCGAGACGGATCTCGCCCGCCACGCTCCCGGTCATCGGGTCGACCTGGAAATCCGAGAACTCCACGATCTCAAGGTAATCCCCGGCGAGCAGCTCTTCGGAAGACTTCTCTCCGCCCTTCACCTCAAAGTTTCCGGGCATAAACGAATCCTCAAGCCCCAGGTAGCAGGAGAACTGCCGGCTTCCGTGATAATGCTCCGCAACCGAATCCCGGATGATCACCATGTCCCTGACCGGAGCGCCTTCCGCGTCAAACGGAGCGTTGCCGGAGGAATTCGGCAGGAATTTCCTCGCTGTGATCGTGAGCGCATCGCCGGCCGCATCCTTCATCACCGGTTTGCCGATCTCAAGATCTGAAAGCCCCTGGTAGCGGAACGCGCAGTTCATCCGGTCGATAAAATACTCGTAAACGGCGAGAGCCGCATCCGTCGTGAGGACGACGTCCATCCTGCCGAGCGCCGGCGTCTTCTCCGTCACCAGGCGGTCGCGGCCGTAACGAAGCGTCCCCGCGATCTTCTCTCTGAGCGATTCCTGATCGCAGGAACCGGACGTGTACATCCGGTAGAGTTCGATCTCGTGCCCGCGGTCTCTCGCGTTCACGACGACTTCGATCATCGACGAGGGCGAGACAGCCGTAACGTCGATCCCGTTCGAATTCAGAAAATGCGTCTCCCTCCCGTCGACAAATATCTCATAGGAGTTGACGTCCTCCGTCTCCGTCTCCGGGAGATCCTGCATCGCCTCGATAAAGTCCTTTGCGATCTCACTGACGGAAAATTCCGCCGTATCGGCACTGACTTTCTTCTTCTCATGGAGCGTGTAGACCGGGTTCTTCACGAGTGAAGCCTGGAACAGCAGCTTCTCAAGGATCCTCTCCGCCTCTTCCCGCGAGGCGGTCGGCGCGATCTCGCTGACCGCGCTTCCCATGCATGTTCCGTCCTCGCTCTTTTTGAAGAGCTTCACAGACGTGTGCTCTGTATTTTTCACGCGGTTCTGGTCCAGTTTATGCCTGATAAAATAAAATTCCCAGCCGTATTTTTTCGTGTCGGTGATCTCCCAGCCGTCCGCGCCGGCATTTTTCACCAGTTCAATCAGAAAATCCTGCATCAGCCCAACCTCGCTTTCGTCTTAAGGGCGGGGCCGCCATCCGCGACCTTGACCCACTCCTTGTAGCCCTTGCCGCAGCCTCCGTTTCCGAAGATCAGGCGGTCCTGGCTCGCCATGGATACCGCTCCGAGAAGCTCCGGCACATACCCGGTCATGACGATCGGGGATACGACCCTGCCGGTGAGCGCGCCGTCCTTAATCTCGTAGCCGCGCTCGATGATGCACTGGATCCCCCAGTGCTTCGGGTCCTCCATGCCGGACCGCATCCCGCAGAGGTAATAGCCGTGTTTGATTGAAGCGATCATCTCTTCGATCGTCGCCTCGCCCGAATCGAAGACCGTGTTGGTCATGCGGGTGTA
>DFFD01000120.1:3637-5080 GCA_002369495.1 Lachnospiraceae bacterium UBA3785
TGCGGGTGTAGACCTTGTGCTCAAAATTCTGCCGCTTGCCGTTCCCGGTCGGCTTAACGCCCAGCCGCTTCGCCGCGAGCGCGTCGCAGATGCCGGTCTTTAAGATCCCGTGATCGATCTCGATGACGTCCCCGGCAGGGGTTCCTTCGTCGTCGAAGACGTAGGTGGTGACATTTTCCGCGCAGAGCGCGCCTTCATGCATCGTGACCAGGTCCGAACCGACCCTTTTGTCGATATACTCCGCGCCGAGCGCGCGCCCCTTCACGAACATATCCATCTCGACACCGTGGCCGAAGGCCTCGTGCGCGATGAGACCGGTCACCTCGGGACTCGTGATGACGTCGTACTCGCCGGGCTCGATCGGCTCCGCGTCCAGCAGTTCACCGACCACCCTGACGGCGTCGTCCGCTTTCTCCCGCAGTTTCGCAAATATTTCCGGACCCACGCGGCCGGATACGCCCGTATTTGTGTAGCTGTTCCGGCCGTCCCTCGCCGCGATCGGGACCATCGATCCCTCCGAGTAGACATAGCTCTGCCGGAGGTCCCTGTTTTTCGTGAGGAACATCTTGGAAATGTGCGTCGACTGCGCCGTCATCCGCACATCGATGAGATCCTCCCTTAAAGACATCGCGTAATCGGAGATCTCCCTGAGCGAGGCGATCAACGCTTCCTGGTCGCAGGTCCCGGGCATGGTCTCTGTCTCATACTCCTCGAAAATGCAAAGCGGCTCATCGTCCAGCACCCCTGTCTCATAGACCTGCGTGCCCGCAGCGGCGAGCAGCGCCGCCTGCTGATCCAGCGCCTCCATCGCCTCCTCCGCGATCTTCTCCGGGTCCTCCGGATCAAATGCGTTGAAGGCGTACTCCGCCACACACCCGTCCTTCATCACGCGGATGACATTGCCGCGCTCGGTCGTCATCGTCTCGTTCACCACCGAGACCGCCCGCTGGCCGACCGACATCCGGAACCCGGACGAGTCGGTGCACAGGATGCTCACATACTCATATCTCTCTCCGAGGATCCCGACGACGCGCTTCATCGCCGGCGCGATCCCGGTGAGATAGCCTGAAAATGCTGCTCTCATATCTTCCTTCCTTTCCAAAGTCATGCCCCGACAGCATAGCATATTTTGCCGCCTCTGGCAAGGGGACTGTGGGGACGGTTCTATGCACAAAAAGAGGTTCTCGTTTGCGCGAGAACCTCTTTTTGTACAAGAACCGTCCCTGTGTTTTTGGGATCCGTTCACTCCTCAATATGCCCGTCCCTGTACATCGAGAACTGATCCATCGGATACTTCTTCAGATTCTCGAGGATCTTCCGGTCGTCCGCCCTCTTTAAGAGGATATCCCTCGCCTTCGAGATCTCAACGTCCGTCTTCTGCTTCGACGGGCCGCCCACGCAGCCGCCCGGGCACATCATGCCCTCGATGAAATCCTCCTTGAG
>DFFD01000193.1:0-182 GCA_002369495.1 Lachnospiraceae bacterium UBA3785
TCGACCATGCCCTGGAGGTCTTTCATTTTCCCGCTCATGCCGGGAAGCATGGAAAGCACGCTCTCAAGGCCGCCCATGTTCCGCATCTGGTTCATGCTCTCGAGGTAATCGTCGAAGCCGAACTGGGCCTTTTTAAACTTCTCGGACATCTCGGCGGCTTTCGCGTCGTCGATGCCGGCCTG
>DFFD01000193.1:352-2615 GCA_002369495.1 Lachnospiraceae bacterium UBA3785
TAGAGGATCGGCTTGCCGGTCACCGCCTTGATGGAGAGCGCTGCGCCGCCTCTGGTGTCGCCGTCGCACTTGGTCAGGATCACGCCGTCGATGCCGACCTTGTCGGAAAATGACTTCGCGACGTTGACCGCCTCCTGGCCGGTCATCGCGTCGACCACGAGGACCGTGAAATCAACCTCGACCGCGTTCTTGATATTGGTGAGCTCCTGCATCATCGACTCGTCGATCTGCAGACGGCCTGCGGTGTCGATGAGGACGATATTGTTGCCGTTCTCCTTCGCGTGGGCGATCGCCGCCTTCGCGATGTCGACCGGGTTCTTCTGATTGCCCATGGAGAAGACCGGCACGCCCTGTTTGGCGCCGTTCACCTCCAGCTGCCTGATGGCTGCGGGGCGGTAAACGTCCGCCGCCACGAGGAGCGGTCTCTTGCCGCCGGCCTTGTATTTTCCGGCCAGCTTGGCGGCCGTCGTCGTCTTGCCCGCGCCCTGCAGGCCGGCCATCATGATGACCGTCATGCCGCCCTGTTTGACCGGGATCTCCGTCGTCTCGGAACCCATCAGCTCGACAAGCTTGTCGTTGACGATCTTGATGACCATCTGCCCGGGGTTCAGCCCATTCATGACGTCCTCGCCGATGGCGGCCTCCTCCACCGATTTGGTGAAGTTCTTGACCACCTTGAAGTTGACGTCGGCCTCGAGGAGAGCCATCTTGACTTCCTTCATGGCCTCGCGGACATCCTTCTCGGTCAGGCGTCCTTTTGCGCGGAGCTTTTTGAATACATTTGTCAGTTTTTCGGTAAGACTTTCAAATGCCATTAAAGTTCCTCCAGCATCTCATCTGCCAGCTTCCGGATGCGCATGTCATCCGTCAGCGTCTTCAGTTCGTTGATCTGTTCTTTCAAATGAAGGAATTTCCCCACCAGCCCGAGCTTCTCCTCGAACCCTTCGAGCGTCTTCCGGCTGCGCCGCACGATGTCGTGGACGCTCTGGCGGCTGACGCCATGCCGTTCGGCGACCTCCCCGAGCGAGCAGTCTTCAAAGACGACTTCCTCGTAGATGTTCCGCTGGTGCTCCGTGAGCAGCTCTCCGTAGAAATCAAAGAGCAGGGTTTCCCTGTAAATTCTGTCCATGCGTGCTACTATACACAAAAAAAGAGAGGGTGTCAAGTGTTTTTTCTTGACACCTTCACATTTTTTAAACCGTCTTCATGACCCGGACCGTTCCGGTCAGGACCGGCGGCCCATCCTCCCGGACAGACACCTGAAGGACCCCGCCGGGCTGGCTTAGCGCAAGCCGGATCTCCCCTCCGCTCCGGGCTGCCAGGCACGCGCCGACGGCCGTCGTCCCGCTTGCACAGGAATTCTCCCAGCAGAGCGTCCCGGCTCCCGGGACGTATACAAGCGGAGCCAGGGTTTCATTTTCAGGATCGAGGAACATGAGCCCGACCGCGTCCGCCTGAAGAAAATGAGCCAGCTCCGGGGCCAGCGCTTCCGCCGCTGCGCGGTCATATCTTCCTTCTATAATAATGTGCGCGATCCCCTCGAAGAAGACCACGGGACGCTGCTTAAGACCCGGAAGCTCCCTTGTCTCGACAGACAGAGGCCGCGGCATCGCGACCGAGCCCAGCCAGCTCATATCTTCCTGCCGCTTCACGCGGACTCTCACAGGTCCGGAAGCCCCGGAAACGCGCAGGCTGAGCGTCCCTTCGGAAATGCCCTTCTCCCGGGCCGCCAGCACCGCGGCGCACATCGAAGCGTTGCCGCAGAACTCGCCGCCGGCCATCCGGAGGGCAAGATCAAAGCCTTCCGCCCGGGAGATGAACCCGACCTGCTCGGCCGTCCGCTCCTTCTCCATGAGGGCTGCGGCGACAGCCGGCTGCTCCGCCTCCGGCACGGGACTCGTCACGAGGATCGTGATGTTGCCGGTCGGGTCAAGCACAGTGTAATCGACGCTCATCGCTGATAGTTTCTGAGGAACTGAACGGTCCTCTCCTCCTTCGTATTCCCGAAGACTTCCTCTGGGGCTCCCTGTTCGACGATGACGCCCTTGTCCATGAAAATGACCCGATTGCTGACCGCCCGCGCGAACGGCATCTCGTGCGTGACGACGACCATTGTCATCTTCTCCTCCGCCAGCTGGCGGATGACCTTCAGGACCTCGCCGGTGAGCTCCGGATCAAGGGCCGACGTCGGCTCGTCAAAGAAGAGGATCGCGGGCTTCAGCGCAAGCGCTCTCGCGATCGCAACGCGCTGCTGCTGGCCGCC
>DFFD01000193.1:2667-3599 GCA_002369495.1 Lachnospiraceae bacterium UBA3785
TGCTGCTGGCCGCCCGAGAGCTGGCAGGGGTAGGCGTCGGCGCGGTTTTCGAGGTTCATTTTCCGGAGGAGCTCCATCGCCTCCTCGTGAACCTCGTCCTTCGGCCGTTTCTGGACGTGGATCGGCGCGTCCGTGATATTTTTCAGGACCGAATAGTGCGGAAACAGGTTAAACTGCTGGAAGACCAGGCCGAAATAGCGCTTGATCTCATTCAGTTCGGCGTGATGGACGTAGGCCGCCTCGCCTTTCTCGTTAGTGGTCATGGCGGATCTGCCCATGTAGCTGATCGTGCCCGCGTCCGCCTTCTCGAGGAAGGTCGCGCAGCGGAGCAGCGTGCTCTTGCCGGAGCCGGACGGCCCGATGATGCTGACGACTTCGCCGGAATCGACGTTCACGCTGATGTCCTTCAGGACTTCCAGCCCGCCGAAGGATTTCCGGATGTTTTTCATTTCCAGGATCATGACTCTCCTCCCTCCTTATTTGTAGTAGTCGAACGCCTTCTCGATGCGCTCCATGACGAACGCCACGGCATAGTTGGCGATGAAATAGAAGACGCCCGCGATGATGAACGGGACAAAGGATGTCTGGGACGCTGCGATCTGCTTCGCGAGGGAGAACATCTCGTTGTAGGCCAGCGTGAAGGCGAGCGAGGTGTCCTTGACGAGCGTGATGATTTCATTTGTCACGGAGGGCAGGATCGCCTTGATGACCTGGGGCAGGATGATCTTGAAAAATGTCTGCACCCTGCTGTAGCCCAGCACTTCGGCAGCCTCGTACTGTCCCTTCGGGATCGTGTCCATGCCGCCGCGGTAGATTTCCGCGAAATAGGCCGCGTAGTTCATCGAAAAGCCGATGATGATGGCAGGGAAGCGGTAGCCGCGGATCGACCACCCGAAGATATAGTAGGGGCCGAAATACCACATGAGCAGCTG
>DFFD01000193.1:3652-11630 GCA_002369495.1 Lachnospiraceae bacterium UBA3785
AGCAGCTGCAGCATGAGCGGCGTGCCGCGCATGACCGCGATGTAGAGCTTGGTGATCCACTGCACGACTTTGAAGCGCGAGCGCCTCAGGAACATGACGACCATGCCGAGGGGCATGGAGAACAGGATGGTCAGAAAGAAAATGGCGCATGTGCGAAGCATGCCCTCGCCCATCGTGGCCAGCATGGTGCTTAAGGTCATGGAAAGCCTCCTTACAAAAAGCGCGGACCGCCGTGAGCGGCCCGCTGCCTGCTTAACATTTCAGAAAATGAAACTCTTATCAGCCGTTGTCGCCGGCAATCAGGAAGGAACCCGCGGTCATGTCGATCGCGATCGCGTCGATGGCGCCTGCCTTCAGATCGTTGTAGGCGATCGTGTAGGTCTCATAGACCTTGAGATCGGCGAAGGTGTCCGCCAGATCCTTCTGGGAATCCTCGAGCATGTCGTACGCGGAGGTCGCGGTCTGGACGCCGACGACCTTGCCTGCCAGGTCATCGAGGGTCATGATGTCGGAATCTCCGGCAACCAGGATGCCCTGAGTGTTGTTGGAGTAGGTGATGCCCCATGTATAAGCGTCCTCGCGGCCTTCCTTGGTGAAGCCGGACCAGATGCAGTCGCAGCTCATGGCGTTCAGCTCCATGTCCTTGGCGTCCCAGTTGAAGGGAACCGGCTCATAGCCCCAGCCGAGGTAATCGCAGACCGCCTGGCAGAGCTCAACGTCGAAGCCGCCGACCGAGCCGTCGTCCTGCCTGTAGGAGTAAGGCGGATAGTCGAGGTCGAAGCCGTGCTTGAAGGTGAAGGACGGATCGCCGGAACCCTCTTCCGGAAGCGCGGAAGCGTCGATGTCGTCAGCGGAGAGGCAGAGATAATCCTTGATGTCCGGATATCTCTCGCCGATCTCATCGTAGGTGCCGTTCAGGACGAGCGCCTGGACCGCGCCGCTGACAGTCTCTGCGAGCTCTTCATCGCCGATGCGGAAGCCGATCGCGTAGGACTCAACGCCGAGATCCTCGTCGAGGAAGCGGTAGGCCGCCTGGCCGGCCGGGGCGGCCGTGGACTCTGCGGTGGTGGATTCCGGGGCGGCAGCCGTGGATTCGGTCTTTGTGGACTCGGCCGGAGCGGTCTGAGAATTCCCCGAAGACGAGGAACCGCAGCCGGAGACGGCGGCTGTGAGCATCACCGCGGCGATGAGCATGGCAAGTTTCTTCTTCATAACAATCTCCTCCGTTTTTGATAGAATACGTTAATCAGGTAACATATTAGCATGGTAGCGCATTAAAGTAAAGAGGTAAAATAAAAAACCGGTGCGGGGACGGTTCCTGGGGACGGTTCCCAAGGACGGTTCTCTGAGGCGGTTCCCGCAGGGAACCGCCTCTAAGAACCGTCCCCAGGAACCGTCCCTTAAGCCCCCGTCGCAACATGATACGCCGCGACCTGCTCCCGGATAAAGGACTCCGGGTCCTCCGGCATGCGGATATTCCCCGCGTCGCCGCGCACGAAGGTGAGAAGGCTCTCCGCCTCCTTCCGGACCTCATCGTCCGGATTGAAAGCCGCCGCCTCCTCGTAATACCTGTCCCTGGGCTTCGAGAGCCCGAGCACCAGAAGAACGGAACGCACGTAAAGCGGCTTTGAACAGAGCTGCACCGCCTGCTTGAAGGAGAGCAGCGCCTCCGCGTAGAGCAGCATCCTGACCTCCGCGACCCCCTTGTTGTAGCACACGGACGCAAGAAATTCCTTCGGCATCTTCATGTGCGCGCTCTCGTCGATGATCTGCCGGTAAATGGCGGATGCGGCGTTCATGCGTCCGCATCTGACCAGGGCATCGCCTTTCATTTTGAGGCGCACGGCGGGCTCCTCCGCGAAGAAGCGGTCCAGCTTCACCTTGTAGGCCGCCATCTCCCGCCGGTCCAGCCAGGCGGCCGCCTCAAAGACAGGCAGCACGAAGCCCGCGCAGTCCATCCGGTTCCTGAGCGCGGTCTCCATCCGGTCCGCCGTATCCGCCAGGCCAAGTTCCGCTTCGACCCAGCGCGGAAGCTCTTCATTCATCACGGTCGCGTCGATGAGCGGCATGTATTCATGGAAGAAGAAACACAGCTCCTCGATCGTGCTGATGCTCGTGCCGATACACTCGATATAGTACGGCCTTGCGGCCTCCCTGCCGCAGCAGAGCCTGATTCCGGCCATGATCACTCCTCCTCTCCCGTTGTCCTCACAAGATTGATCGTCGTGGAAAATGAAAGCCCGCTCGAAGGATAGAACCCGCCGAAACCGAGATCCTTGGCGGTGATGCGCAGGATGGACTCGTCCGGGCAGATATATTCGAGCGAGAGGAACGTCGCCTTGTCAGGCCGCTTTGGCAGCCCGGAAAGCGGCAGTTCCGCTCTCTCCCGGCCTCCCGGCCGCACGATCGTCAGAAGCAGTGTCTCGCGTCCGTCGAGCAGGAGCCGCTGCCGGCCTTCGATCCCGTACCAGCGGCTGCCGCGCGGGATGATTGCCAGCGTGTCCGGCCTGCCGTCCTTCAGCACGTCCAGATAAACTTCCGCCGGGACAACGTCCGGGCCGGCGAACCAGCTTCCGTCGTCAAGTCCCTCAGAGGCGATAAACGCCGTCCAGGCCGCCCCCTTCGAGAACGGCTCCCCTTCAAGGTAAGCCCTCCTGCCGCGGCAGATCTCCCCGGTCGTCTTCTTAAAGAGCTCGCGGTCGTAGCCTTTCCCGGTGATGAGCACATTCTGGAACGTGGCCGCGTCGAGGCACTGGCCGATAAAGGAGGCCGCCGTCACGTCGAAAAGCTTCCGGTCCTGCACCGGGATCCCGTAGACCTTGCGCGGGACAGCCCGGGAGACCATGACGCCTCCCTCGGACTCTTCCGTCAGGCCTTCGAAGATGATTTCATTTTCGGAAAATGTCAGAAGCGCGCAGCTGCCCGACTTCATCATCCGCCGCTCGCCTTTCAGAAACCCGCAGAAGGCGGCCATCTTGTTCATGATCCGGTACCGGTCGGGCTTAAGGCCCAGGGAGGCAAACGCAGCCCGAAGGTTGGCCGCCAGCTCCGGCGTGATCTTCTCCGCGGCGACCGCGAGGCAGCCGATGCTCTTGTCCGGCTCGACAATGCCCGCGATCTTCAGGGATTCGCGCAGGAATTCGGCAAGCAGCTTATCCGGCGAGAACGCCAGGTCTCCCAGCTTCACCTCTTTGAGGCTGTTCACGGCGGAGAAAAGGTCCTTCACAAGGAAGCCGTCCTCCGCCTCCGCGTAGTAGGAGGCGGCTGAGCCCGGGTACCATTTTTCTTTGAGCGGCAGAAAGGCCAGCTGTGTCGGAAAATACGCCTCCCCGGATCCGTCGCTTTGAAGCAGCGAGACGGGCTCCCCGGTGCGGCGGTCAAAATAGCAGTAATCGGACTGCTCCGCTCCCAGCATGAAGCCTATGATGATATTTCTGACCTCGTTCACGGCTCTTCCTCCAGTTTAAACAGCGCGCCGGTGACCAGCTCCGCACGGCGGAGCTCCCGGATCTTGTTCTCCAGCGTCTCCGTGTCGCCTTTCTCCTTCGCCGCCAGCATCTGGTTCAGCAGCTGATAGCGGCTGACGCCCGTATCGTCCACATGCCCGGCCGTCTCGACCTTTTCCGGCAGCTTCCGCTCTTCCCCCTCGTGATGAACCACGGCGGACCAGGTAAGCTCCTCCCCGTAGAAAAGGATGAACTCCCGGCCGAAAAGGCCCCGGTAGATCTCGCGGAGCGGTGCCCTGCGGAAATGTTTCTCCTCCCCGCGGCCGGCGAGCGCATAGATGAGATCGACCTCATCGCCCGGCTCGGCCTGCACGAAGACGAACGCCTTGTCCTCCAGATGATACTGGCGGAGCGAGGAGGCGGGCAGTTCCCTGAAGAACGGAAAATAAAGCCCTTTTGCCACACACTCCTCCAGAAGCACGTCCATGCGGATCTCCTCGCGGGCTGTCCGCTTCTTCTTTTTCGCGTAATAGTTCAGCAGGGCAAGACGGTCCGCCTCCGGAACAGGAACACCCCGGTCGATGAGCGCGGCGACAAGCGAGGCGGTGTCGGAGCTGATCAGCTCTCCCTTCCCGAACGTCCTCTCACACTCGAAATCGGCGTAAGCCGAGGAGACCTCCGGATTGCCGGCCAGCCTCTCGTAGGCGCCGAGAACGCCGGATTCCCGCGGCAGCAGGGTCCCGGTGAAGACCGCCCGGCGAAGGATGCGGTCGTCGAGATTGCCGCTTCTGATGTCAAATTCGGCGAGATGCCGCCGGATGAGCAGCATGTCCGCGACCGCCCCGTCGAACCAGCGCTCGAGATAAAAGAGCGACGATTCGCTGACGGCGCCGCCCCGGAGAGCCTGCATGGAAATAAACAGCAGGGTCTCGTCATAGGCTCCGTCAAACAGTTCCTCCATCGCGTCCGCGCAGGCAAGAAGTTCTTCGGGCTTCACACCCTCCGCACCGCAGCGGCGCAGCAGCTCAAACGCCGCCTCGCTGAACCCTCTCCGGATCAGCAGCGTGATAAAGCGGGCCCGGTCGACCCTGGCGTAGGCGTCGAGGTCGATTTCCGAGAGGTAGCGGTCGATGGTTTCATTTTCCGCATGATCAAGATAATAGGTGAGGAGCATCTTCCGGACCGTGTCGCGGAAGCCGTCCGCAAAGAGACTGCTCGCCTCCATCTGCCGGAACGCGTCCACCGTGCGGACGTCCACCGGGCGCAGCTGCCCGTTCCGCACGGCAGCGGAGAGCCAGAGTCCCGGATAGGGGATCCCGAACGCGATGAGCGCCGAGAGCTGGGGTTCCTTCTCCATGAGCGGCTCCCGTGTGTAAACGACCGAGGAGGCGAAATACCGCCCTCTGCCGTCCGAGAACAGGATCGCCGCGTCGTCGGTCCAGCACTGGACCAGAGCCTCGCCGCCCCGCAGCGGGTAGATCTCGGGATTCTTCAGCCCGTAGTGATAGACCACCGCCTCGCGGACGCGCGGGTCGTCGGTGTAGAGGCGCTCCGTGAAAATATTTTCCGCAAGCCGCACGCCCCGCTCGGTCTCGCCGATATTTCCCTGGAAATTCCGGTAGAGGACCGCGTAATCGCGCCCGATGCGCTTTCCGAGGAAGGATGCGTCGGCAAATTCCTGCATCTGATCCTTAAGAGCCGCATAGGTCTCCGGATCCCGGGTGCGGTTTTTGACGACCGATGCGTAGAGAAACGCCCTCTTCTTCTCGGAAACCTGCGCTTCGCGCGCAAGATAGCGCAGGATCACCCTGGGAAGCGGCTCCCGGTAGTTCTCCGGGACCGCCTCGATGAAGGAAGCGTACAGGCGGGTGATCTGGATTTCCCGCTCCACAGCCATAAGGAACCATGGGAAGCTCTCCGCGTCCCCCGGCGCAAAGCGGATGAGGATCCTGCAGATTGCCGTGAGGATCGCGTCCCTGTCGTACATCGCGAAGGCGGCCTTCAGCACACGCAGGGCGACAGAGGCGGTCTTTCGGTCGCTGATCGTGAGGTAGGAGACCTTGAGCGCCAGCTCCTCCGGCAGATACCGGTTCTTCGCGCCCCAGGCCAGCATATGCCACATGAACGGATCGACCCTCGTGAAGAGTTCCGGATACTGTTCATAATATTTCAGCGCGGAAAGATAGAGCAGCGGACTCATGACGCCCGCGTCAAAGAGCTCGTAGAAATAGACATTCTGCCGGTCCGGCAACCTGGTCACCGAGGGATCGATCTGCATGCGCATGAGCGTCAGAAGAACGTCCTCGCGGTTTCTGGTCTGCCATTCCCGGATGCGGTCGATGATACTCTGCTCATCCTTCGTGAGCTGCCCGGTCATCAGCCCGATGTAGAGGAAGCCTGCCTTGACATAAGCGGGCTCCCCGGTAAAATCATGCGAGGAGACGCCCCGGAGAAGCTCCAGCGCGCGTTCATGCCGCCCTGCCTTCTCCTCCGCATAGACTGCCAGGAGCTGCATGGCGGCCGGCGCCTGTCCGCCCGGCCAGGCGGCGATATTTTTCCGGACGCGGTTGGCAAATTCATCCGCCGAGCGCACGCCGATGTGGAAATCGATGAGGTCGCGCATGAGGCGGACGCGGATCTTCTTCGTATCCGGTTCCTCAGCAGCATCCCGCGCAAGCAGCGGGCTCGCCGTCACCGGAAGCTCGAAGATGCCGTCCGGGCAGACGACTTTTATTTTCCCGAAATTCTTCCCCGGATGCAGCTTCTCCTGCCGCACGATGTACTCGACGTCGAGGACCGAGCCGAAGAAATCCTCTTCCGTGAAGCGGTCTTTCGGCAGCTCAAGGAAATCACCCTCCGCGCTCACGCGGATCTCGGTGCAGCCCCAGCCGCTCTTCACGATGCGCAGAAGCTCCTTCTCGGAGCTGCTGACGGCCGGGAACTCCCGCTCCTTCGCGTTCACCGTAAGGCGCACGGGTTCCTTTCTGCCGGCAAGGACGAGAAATTCCTCCATATTGCCCCGGAGCGAAGGGCTCTTCGTGAGGGCGGCCGCCAGCGCGCGGACGCGGGTGGTCTCCCCGGAGAGCAGCCGCTGAAAACCCGGGCTCTCGAATATGCGCAGCGCCTCGCCCGGATTTTGCTCGGCAAGCTCCGTGAATTCCCCAAGATCCCGGATCTCCCGCCCGCCGCTCATGAGCTTCATCTCCGATGCGGCGACGCGCACGGGAACGCTGTACTCCCCGTCGTTCGTCGAGAAAAGGATCTTTCCTTCCGCCGCCTCGCCCGGGACAAGTCCCTCGAGGTTGACCAGGTACGGTATCTCGATCTCCGAGCCCCTGATCTTCTTCTCCTTCACGCGGATGCGGGGGTTCGTGACAAAGATATCCCCGACCAGCCGCTTTGTGCCGCCGCTCCGGATGCGCAGCTTGTCACGCTTCACATCCCCGGCGGCAGCCTCCGTACTGACAGAAAGCTCCCCGATCGGCGTGAACCCGCTGTCCTTTATCCTGCCCTTCTCTTCCTCTATCGTCCTGATCAAAGCACTGTCCTCACATTACCATGTCAAAGAGTGATATCTGGTTCGTTTCCGGGATCCCCGACAGGATGCCGAGGCTCTCCAGGAGCTCGATGATCGTGCCCGAAGCGCGGGTCCGCGTCCGGAAATCATCCTTGGAGAGGAACGGCCCTTTTGCGGCCTCCTCCTCGATCTGTACCGCCACGCTCTCACCGAGCCCGGCGATGGAATTGATCGACGGCATGAGCTTTCCGTCGACGATCGTAAACCTGGTCGCCTTCGCCTTGAAAAGGTCCAGCGTGTGAAATGAAAACCCTCTCGCATACATCTCGCGGACGATCATCATATCCTTCAGCATTTCGTCTTCCTTCGGGGAGAGCGATTCCTTCTCCCTGAGGCTCTGCGCGTAATCCTCCATCACCTGGCGGCCGCGCGCCATGATCGCGTAGTCGAACGTCGTGACACGGATCGAGAACATCGCGGCGTAGTAGGCCAGAGGATAGTTGATCTTGTAGTAGGCGATCCGGAACGCGTTCATGACGTAGGCCGCGGCGTGCGCCTTCGGGAACATGTATTTGATGCGCTTGCAGGACTCGATGTACCAGTCGGGCACGCCGTGCTCGCGCATTTCATTTTCCTGGTCGGGCTTTAAGCCCTTGCCCTTGCGGACCGCCTCCATGATTTTGAACGAGTGCTCCGGCTCGACGCCCCAGGCGATCAGGTTCAGCATGATGTCGTCACGGGTGCAGATCGCGGTGCCGAGGGTACAGTCGCCGTTCTTGATAAAATACTGGGCGTTGTCCAGCCAGACGTTTGTCCCGTGGGACAGCCCGGATATGCGGATGAGCTCCGAGAGCGTCTTCGGCTTCGTGTCGCGGAGCATGCCCATGACGAAGTTGGTCCCGAACTCCGGGACGCCGAGAACGCCGAGGTCGACGCCGTCCATCTGCTCCGGCGTGACGCCGAGCGCCTGGGTGCCGGTGAACAGCGAGAGCACGCCCGGATCGTCCAGCGGGAC
>DFFD01000074.1:0-8426 GCA_002369495.1 Lachnospiraceae bacterium UBA3785
GAGATCGGCACGCCGTTCTGCGTGACCTACGATTTCGATTCCGAAAATGACGGCGCCGTGACGGTCCGCGACCGCGACACGATGGCGCAGGTGCGCATCCCGATTGCTGAGCTGGACGCTTACTTTGCGGATAAGTTCACCTTCTGATCGGCTGACTGAAGAATGATGAACCGGAGCGGGGGGCCGCTCCGGTTTTTTGAGCAGGGACGGTTCCCAGGGACGGTTCTCAGAAAATTGATTCTTGAAAAAGAATCAATTTTTTAAGAACCGTCCCCCAGGAACCGTCCCCCAGGAACCGTCCCCAGTATCATGTGTAAGGAGACATTATGAAAAAGACAGAACAGATCCCGCCCGCCCTCGGCACCGTGCTCATTCTGCTCGCCGGGTGCTCGTGGGGCAGCATCGGGATCTTTGTCCGGAATTTCAACAAGGCGGCGCTCGGATCGATGGAGATCGTCGCGCTGCGCTCGGTCTTCACCGTGATCTTCATGGGGCTCTTTCTCCTGGTCCGCGACCGGAGCCTCTTCAAGGTGAAGCTGAAGGACCTCTGGTGCTTTGTGGGCACAGGGGTCGTGAGCATGGCATTTTTCAACTTCTGCTACTTCAGGCTGATCACGGTCTCATCGCTCTCGATCGCCGCGGTTATGCTCTACACGGCTCCGGTCTTTGTGATGCTGCTCTCGGCGGTCCTCTTCAGAGAGAAGATCACAGGCGTGAAGATCGCCGCCGTGATCCTGACTGTCGTCGGCTGCACCTTCGTGACGGGCATCGTGGGCAGCCCGGTGCACCTGACCCTGTCCGCCCTGCTTCTCGGGATCGGCGCGGGCCTCGGCTACGCGCTCTACTCGATCTTCGGGCGCTATGCGATCATGAAGGGCTATCACAACTTTACGATCGTGTTCTACACCTTCGTCTTCACGTCGATCGCGGTGATCCCGCTCTCCGACATGGGCAGGCTCGCCTCGGTTGTCACATCAGGTGCGGGGATGGCGGCATTTTCGGCGCTCTGCGGCATCGTGACCACGGTCTTTCCCTACATCGTGTACAATTTCGGGCTCACGGCCGTGGAGAACGGCAGGGCTGCGATCATCGCCTCGGTGGAGCCGGTCGTGGCGACGCTGATCGGGGTTTTCATTTTCAGGGAGACCATGACGGCGGGGAATCTCATCGGTATCGCGATGGTGCTCTCGGCGATCGTGCTCACGAACGTCCGGCTCGGGAAGGAAGCGCCTGCCGGCAGGGAGGAATAGGGCATTGACAAAACCCGAACTTATGTTAGACTTAATAAGTATAATTGCCGTAAAATGCAAACATGCGAGGATGCGATGGGCTGGTTTGGTGATTTAAAGGAAACTTACGAGGTATACAAGGAGAGAGACCCGGCGATCCGGACCTGCTGGGACGTCCTGCTCTATCCCTGCTACAAGGCGATGCGGATGTACCGGAAGGCACATAAACTGTGGCTTTCCGGCCACACCTGGTCTGCGCGCTGGCTTTCGCAGCGGGCTGCCAGGAAGACCGGCATCGAGATCCATCCCGGCGCGACGATCGGGAAGGGCTTCTTCATCGACCACGGGACCGGCGTTGTGATCGGCGAGACCTGCGAGATCGGCGACAATGTGACCCTCTACCAGGGCGTGACCCTGGGCGGCACCGGCAAGGAGCAGGGCAAGCGCCACCCGACGCTCGAGGACGGCGTGATGGTCTCCGCCGGCGCGAAGGTGCTGGGCTCCATCACGATCGGCCGGAATTCCAAGATCGGAGCGGGGGCTGTCGTGATCAAGCCCGTTCCGCCCAACTGTACGGTCGTGGGCGTCCCGGGGCGCATCGTGCGCATGAAGAACCAGGTCGTCCCGCGCGAGGAGATCGACCAGACCAACCTGCCTGACCCGATCCTGCAGGATATGAAGGTGCTCGAGCGGGCCAACAACGAGCTCATCAACCGTGTGCTCGCGCTGGAGGAGGAGATGAAGGCGTTGAAGGGTCGCGCGAAGGAGGAGGCGAAGGCCGCTCCGGAGCATGAACCCATGCGCCTTGCGCCCGAGGAGCGCGACTATGAGGAGATCGAGGACTGCATTTTTGCGGATCACATATAAGGAGGACTTCTGAAAAATGAAGATATTCAACACGCTCACCATGAGAAAAGAGGAATTTGTTCCGATCGAGCCGGGCAAGGTCCGCATGTATGTCTGCGGCCCGACCGTCTACAACCTGATCCATATCGGAAATGCGCGCCCGATGATCGTCTTCGACACCGTCCGCCGCTACCTGACCCACAAGGGCTACGAGGTCAACTATGTCTCCAACTTCACGGACGTGGACGACAAGATCATCAAGGCGGCCAACGAGGAAGGCGTGAGCTCCGACGTGATCTCCAAACGCTACATCGAGGAGTGCAAGAAGGACATGGCGGGCATGAACGTCCTGCCGGCCACGAAGCATCCGCTCGCGACCGAGGAGATCGACGGGATGATCGACATGATCGGGACCCTGATCAAGAAGGATCACGCGTACAAGAAGAACGGGACTGTCTATTTCCGGACCCGCAGCTTCCCCGGCTACGGAAAGCTCTCCGGCAAGAACCTGGACGACCTCCGCTCTGGCTTCCGCGACCTCAAGGTCTCCGGCGAGGAGGAGAAGGAGGATCCGCTCGATTTCGTGCTCTGGAAGCCGAAGAAGGAAGGCGAGCCGAGCTGGGAGTCGCCGTGGAGCGACGGCCGTCCGGGCTGGCACATCGAGTGCTCGGTGATGTCCAAAAAGTACCTCGGCGAGCAGATCGATATTCACGCGGGCGGCGAGGACCTTGTGTTCCCGCACCATGAAAATGAAATCGCCCAGTCCGAATGCTGCTCCGGCAAGACATTTGCGAACTACTGGATGCACAACGCGTTCCTGAACATCGACAATAAGAAAATGTCCAAGTCCCTCGGCAACTTCTTCACGGTGCGCGACATCGCGGCGAAGTATGACCTCCAGGTGCTGCGTCTCTTCATGCTCTCAGCCCACTACAGGAGCCCGCTGAATTTCAGCGAGGAGCTCATGGAGGCGGCCGCGAACAGCCTGCAGAGGATCCGCCGCGCGGCGGAGCGCCTGAAGGACCTTGAGGCAGCTGCCGGAACGGCGGAGCTGCTTCCGGAGGAGGCTGCGAAGGCGGAGGAGATCAGGGGGTTCATTTCCCGCTTTGACGAGAAGATGGATGACGACGCGAACACCGCGGATGCGATCTCGGTCGTTTTCGACCTTGTAAAATACGCGAACGTCGAGGTCACGGAGGCCTCCTCGAAGGCGCTTGTGACCCTTGCCGCCCAGACCCTGCACGAGCTGTGCGACATCCTGGGGATCATCGAGCTCCCGAAGCAGGAAGTGCTCGATTCCGATATCGAGGCGCTGATTGAGGAGCGGCAGGCGGCCAGGAAGGCGAAGAATTTCAGGCGCGCCGACGAGATCCGCGACATGCTGAAGGGGATGGGCATCGAGCTCATGGACACAAAAGAGGGCGTCAAGTGGACCAGAAAATGACAGGAAACACTCGAGAGGAAACAAAAGCCGGGGCAGCAGCGCCGGCTTTTATGAACGGCCTTGAACCGCACATGACGGAGGCGGAGGCGAGACAGGTTGCGCCGCTCTCGCTGGCATTTCTCGGGGACGCGGTCTACGAGCTGCACATCCGGACGATGGCGGTGCAGACGCACACCTTAAGCCCGAACGGGCTCAATGAGCTCACCAGCTCCCTCGCGAAAGCAGCCACTCAGGCGGCTGCGGCGATGAGGGTCATGCCGTCCCTCACGGAGGAGGAAGCAGCGATCCTCCGGCGCGGCCGGAACGCGAAGTCGAAGACGATGGCCAAGCACGCCTCGATGTCGGATTACCGGCTGGCGACCGGCTTTGAGGCGATGATCGGCTACCTCTACCTCACCGGGCAGGACGCGCGGGTGCTGGAGATTATCAGAAAGGGGGTCCTTCCAGATGAAGAGACAGACGGAAAACCGGAAAATGAATAACAGGCCCGCCGGAAAAGCCCCGCGGGACCCGGAAATGAACCTCAGCCCGGCGGAGGAGGAAAATCTCTCCGGGAAGATCGAAGGCCGGAACGCGGTCATCGAGGCTTTCCGCTCGGGCAGGCCCGTGGACAAGCTGTTCGTGCAGGAGGAGCTCTACGACGGGCCCATCCAGACGATCCTGCGCGAGGCGAAGAAGGCGGGGACATTTGTGAATTTTGTGCCGAAGTCACGCCTCGATGAGATGTCCGAGACCGGCCATCATCAGGGGGTGATCGCGCAGGCGGCGGCATTTTCCTATGCGGAGATCGACGATATCCTGAAGAAGGCGGAGGACGCCGGGGAGGCGCCGTTCATCGTGTTCCTGGACGGGATCGAGGATCCGCACAATCTCGGGGCGATCATCCGGACAGCCTGCCTTGCAGGTGCGCACGGGGTCGTGATCAAGAAGCACCGGGCCGTCGGCCTCACGCCGACCGCGGTGCGGGCGTCAGCCGGCGCGGTGAACTATGTGCCGGTGGCGCGCGTCGCGAACATCGGGGCGGAGATCGACCGGCTGAAGGAGAAAGGCCTGTGGTTTGTGTGCGCGGATATGGGCGGCAAGCCGATGTATGAGCTGCCGCTGACGGGTCCGATCGGCCTGGTCATCGGCGCGGAGGGCGAGGGCGTCAGCCGGCTCGTCAGGGAGAAATGCGATTTCACGGCGCGGATCCCGATGAGCGGGCCGATCGATTCCCTGAACGCCTCGGTCGCCGCGGGTATCCTGATGTATGAGATCGTCCGGCAGAAGGCCGGGCAGGCGAAGAGGTGAACTGTGGAGAAAACGGACGAGGAGCTGGTGCTTGCCTGCAGGGCGGGCGACAACGAGGCCTGCGAGGTCCTCTTTGAATCCTACAAGCCGCTCGTCAGAAGCCGGGCGGTCAACAAATTCCTGCTGGGAGGCGATTTTGACGACCTGATCCAGGAGGGAATGATCGGGCTTCTGGCCGCCGTGCGGGAGTACGATCCGGAGAAGGCCGGGTTTTCGACCTTTGCGAGCGTGTGCATCGACCGGCAACTGAATCACGCGATCGAGTCCGCCCAGAGCAAGAAGAACCGGATCCTGTCCGAGTCGGTCCCGATCGACGAGGCGGATATGTCCCGGACGACGGGCGGTGCGAATCCGGAGAAGATGGTGCTCGCGGAGGAAAGGCGCCGCGAGACGCTCGACGCGATCCGGGGTTCGCTGAGCCGGATCGAGCTTCTCGTGCTGAACCTGGTGCTGAGAGGCTACAGCAGTCGTGAGATCGCGGAGATGATGGGAAAATCCCCCAAGCAGATCGACAACGCCTTCCAGCGCATCCGGAGGAAGACAAAAAAGGCCCTGGAGGGCAAGGATAAGAAATTGGTATAAAACGATAATATATTTTGATAATATATATGCGGATTTTTGAATTTACAGAATATTTATTGCGGGAGAAACCCACCTGAGGTATAGTAAAAGCGGCCGGCAGCGGCCGCTTTTACTATACGATTCGATCAGGAAAGGAGCGTTTCAGGTGGTTGAGAGAAGCGTGGTACAGTACACGAAGGAAATGAAGAAACTCAGGGAATGGAACAGTATCCACGAAGCGCAGGAGCAGTACAACATCTCTCACATCTCATCAGTCTGCCGGGGTGAGAGGCTTTCGGACGGAGGATTTGTCTGGCGCTACGCGGCGCCGGACGCGGAAGAGTTCCGGGTCCGTAAACACAAGCAGGAAAAACGGGTTGCAGCCCGGGTGCAGGAAGTACTGCTCGGTGACGCCGTCGAGGGCGACGAGGACAAGGACGAAGAGCAGGTAGATATTGCCGGCGGCAGCGGCCCTGAGGGAGAGGATCGCGTAGAGCAGCAGTGAGAAGATGAAAACGACGCTCCCGAACATGACCAGGATGCGGATGTAGGAGGAGTCGATGTAGAAGTATTCGTTGCCGCCCGGCAGCGTGAAGCCGCCGTTGCCTTTCTGGGGAACCGCCTGGCCGAAGAGCGGAACGCCGAAGCGGATGAGAGCCTCGCGCCCGAGTTCCAGCCTCGAACGGAAGGAGTCGAGGAAGGAGAAGCGGTTGTAGAAGACCGCAGGGTCGTCGGAAAGCCCGGTTGTAAGTTTCAGCATGAAGAGCGCCAGAAGCGGCGCGGCGAGCACAAACGGGGCAGCAGCAAGCGCTTTTCCTGCGGAGATCAGGGCGGAGGGTTTCGTTTTGCGGGAGGTTTTCATTTTCGGGAAAATGAAAACCTGATAGATAACCGTGCCCAGAAGAAGCAGGCCGGATGTGAGCAGCGTGGTCCTTGCCCGCATGAAGAGCAGGTTCACCAGCATGAAGAGCGCAAGAAACACGTAGTGGACCGCGTGCGGACGTCCGTTCTTCAGGACGAACAGGGCGGCGAAGACGTAGAAGATCCTGGCGGCCGCGTCGGTGGAGTAATTGTAGCCGAACGCGTGGCGGCCTTCGGTGACGATCCAGCCGATGAAGCCGTTGACCGAGAGGATGTAGAGCAGGACGGTCATGACGCCGGTGACGATGACGGAGACGCGGAGGATGCTTCTGCCAGAGCGCTCGTACGCGCAGGCGGCGAGCGAAAATGCGAGGTAGGACATGCTCCAGTAGCCGATCGTCAGGCGGATGACGACGGCGAAGACCAGGGAGGCCCCCGCGAGGATCGTGGCCCAGGTGAACTTTGTCCGCGTGACAAGATTGACCGCCGCGAGGATCAGCGTCAGGTTGACGAGCAGGTTCATGGCGAGCTCGAGGGGACGGTCCGGGAGAATGCCGGCATAGGCCGGATCGAGCATGCTCGCGCTGATGACGAGGCGCAGCAGGATCAGGGCGTAGTCGATCAGGAAGAGGACGTCGAGAACCTGGTTCAGGACGCCGAGTTTCTTTTTCATGGATTTTGTGAGTATCTGGGCCAAGGCGCAGGTTCCTTTCGTGAGACGTTTTATCGTGTCTTTTAGTTTATCATCAGGGTGGGACAGGCGCAAGAGGAAGAAGCGTCACTCGAAAAAACTTACAAAAAAGGATGACGAACCGCGGAATCTATTGTATAATACTGTAAGCAAGAAAATTTACGCCGCAAGGCAAAAAACAGGAGGAGATTCAATATGGTTTCTTTTAAGTATGTGATCACGGATCCGGTTGGCATTCACGCCCGTCCGGCAGGCAACCTTGTCAAGGAGATCAAGAAGTATGACTCCGACGTCAAGATCTTCGCGAACGGCAAGGCCGCTGACGGCAAGAAGCTCATGAACCTCATGACCCTCGGCGTCAAGCAGGGCAATGAGATCGAAGTCAAGGTCGAAGGCGGCGATGAGGCTGCCAACGCTGCGGCGATCGAAGCGTTCCTGAAGGCGAACCTTTGATTGGTTGAACGGGAAGGACCGGGCGGGGGCCCGGTTCTTTTTATGCATGGAGTGACGGGGCCCTGGACACAGGGACGGTTCCTGTACCAAAAAAAGATTCTCACAGGAGAATCTTTTTTTTGTGCCTGGAACCGTCCCCGATGCTTTTTTGATGCCTGGGAACCGTCCCCGATGTTCGAAGGTTTTCAGTGGAAGATCTGCTTGTTCTCGTAGACCGGCTCGCAGGTCATCTGGATCCCGAGGCGCTTCATGATGCGGAGGTCAACCTGGGAGAGCATGACCGAGGAGTGGGCCTGGCAGCCGCGCAGGAGCGGCAGGGCGTTCAGGACCGCGGCGGCGCGCTCGTCGTGAGCGGCGGAGGTGGAGAGCGCGATCAGGACCTCGTCGGTGTGGAGACGGGGGTTCCTGCCGCCGAGATAGCTCGTCTTCAGCGTCTGGATCGGCGCGATCGCCTCCGGGGAGATGATGCGGATCTCGTGCGGGACGCCGGCGATGACCTTCAGCGCATTGAGGAGCGCCGCGGAGGTTGCCCCGAGCAGCTCGGAGGTGCGGCCGGAGATGAGGGTACCGTCGGCAAGCTCGATCGCGGCGGCCGGAGCCCCGGTCTTCTCCGCGCGGGCAAGTGCCGGCGCGACAACGCGGCGATCGGAGGTCGTCACGTGGGCCTGCTTCATGATGAGCTCGATCTTGTCGGCCTCCTCCTCGCGGCGGCTGCCGTCGGCGAGGCCGGCCAGGGCCTCGTAGTAGCGGCGGATGATCTCCTGGCGGGAGGCCTCGCAGCAGACTTCGTCGTCGGTGATGCAGAAGCCGGCCATGTTGACGCCCATGTCGGTGGGGGATTTGTATTTGCATTCTCCGTAGATCTGCTCGAAGATCGCCTGCAGCACCGGAAATGCCTGCACATCGCGGTTATAGTTGACCGTGGTCTTGCCGTAGGCCTCGAGATGGAAGGGATCGATCATGTTGAGGTCATTCAGGTCCGCGGTCGCAGCCTCGTAGGCAAGGTTGACCGGGTGCTTGAGCGGCAGGCTCCAGATCGGGAAGGTCTCGA
>DFFD01000074.1:8481-10038 GCA_002369495.1 Lachnospiraceae bacterium UBA3785
GGTCTCGAACTTCGCGTAGCCGGCGCTGATGCCCCGCTTGTTCTCGTGGTAGAGCTGGGAGAGGCAGGTCGCGAGCTTGCCGGAACCCGGGCCCGGCGCGGTGACGACGACCAGCGGGCGGGAGGTTTCGATGTAGTCATTTTTGCCGTAGCCCTCGTCGCTGACGATGAGCGGGATATTGTTCGGGTAACCTTTGATGATGTAGTGGAGGTAGACGCGGACGCCGTATTTTTCAAGATGGTTCTTGAAGAGCAGGGCGCTGTCCTGGCCTTTAAAATGCGTGATGACGACGGATCCGACGAAGAGGCCGCGCTCGCGGAATTCGTTCATGAGGCGGAGAACGTCGGTGTCGTAGGTGATGCCGAGGTCGCCCCGGATCTTGTTGTTCTCAATGTCCACCGCGGAGATGACGATGACGATCTCCGTCTGGTCGCGCAGCTCGGAGAGCATGCGCAGCTTGGAATCAGGCTGGAAGCCGGGAAGCACGCGGGATGCGTGGTAATCGTCAAAGAGCTTGCCGCCGAATTCGAGGTAGAGCTTGCCGCCGAATTCCGCAATGCGGGCTTTGATGCGTTCGGACTGCATTTCGAGATATTTTTCATTGCTGAAACCGATTTTCATGGGGACCTCCTTGCTGTAAATGGACCTTTAAAACAGTATCATACCACAGAACTCCAGAGCGGTAAAATATTTATTCATAAAATTTTCACACATTTTTGCAAATGAAACCCTCCCGCAACTTGCATTTATCCGCCGGATTTTCTATAATGTACGGTGACTGTTTAGCAGTCGGCAGGAGGAAGTATGGATAACAATCAGAACAACAATAACCAGGGAGGAGACAACGGCAACCGGAACCGGCAGTCGCTTCTCATTTTCCTTATATGCATACTGGTGGGCCTCATCAGCATGAGCCTTTTTTCGGGTGTCCTGAACGGAGGAAACCACGAGGAGATCAGCTACGATGAGTTCGTCCGGATGCTGGAGAACGATGAGGTCGAGTCCGTCGTGCTCAACTCCACGACGATCGAGATCACGCCGAAGAAGGCGGAGGAAGGCAAGGGCGTCAAGTATTACACGAAGGCCATCGAGGACGGCAACGCGCTGACGGCGCGTCTCGAGAAGGCCGGCGTGACCTACAAGGCCGAGGAGGCCTCAATGATGGCGGAAGTCATCGCGTCCATCCTGAGCTTCCTGATCCCGGTTGTCCTCTTCATGGTCGTGCTGAGCATCTTTATGAACCGCATGGGCGGCCCCGGCGGCATGATGAATGTCGGGAAGAGCAAGGCGCGCAACTACGTCCAGAAGGATACGGGCGTCACGTTCCGCGACGTCGCGGGCGAGGATGAGGCCAAGGAATCCCTGCAGGAGCTCGTCGGGTTCCTGCACAACCCGGAAAAATACGCGGAGATCGGCGCAAAGCTCCCGAAAGGCGCGCTGCTCGTCGGACCTCCCGGCACCGGCAAGACCCTGCTCGCCAAGGCGGTGGCCGGCGAGGCGCACGTTCCGTTTTTCTCGCTCTCGGGTTCCGAGTTCGTCGAGATGTTCGTCGGCGTC
>DFFD01000237.1:0-2902 GCA_002369495.1 Lachnospiraceae bacterium UBA3785
AGTCGGTCTACCCGGGCTGGGACGGCGACCTTGAAAGAGCGAAGCAGGGCCCGACAGGCCAGGTATTCCCGATCGCGTACCTGAAAGAGGATATAAAGGCCCTGAACGGGCGGATCCGTGAGATCGCGGAGAACTACGGGTATGTGTACGCGGACGTCTACTCGTATCTCGTGACGGAAGAGGGGCTTATGAACCCGGAATACTGCGCGGACGGCTGCCATCCGGTCGCGGAGGGCTACAAGGTCATCTCCGGGGTCTTAAGACCGCTCATCGACAGCGCCCTCGGCGCAGAGGCTGAATAAAAAATGAAATTCCGGTATGAGATCCTTTCGGACCGGGACGGTTCATATGTGCGCGTTGCCGGAGCGGATGATCCGGCAGCGCGTATTGTTGTTCCTGAGACAATTGAAGGCCTGCCGGTCCGCTCGGTCGGGTCAGGCGCATTCCGCAGCGTTTCGGGCGTCCGGGAGATACGGATCCCGGAGGGAGTGGAGGAGATCGGGAGCTTTGCATTTTACGGGATACAGGATCTTCAGCAGCTCATCCTCCCGAAGACAGTGCTCGGCGTAGGGCTCGGAGCGGTAAGAAATCTCCCGAACCTTGAGAGACTGACGGTCTCTTTCCCGGAGAGCGGCCGCGCGTCCCTGCTCCGGGACATCCTGGCGGACACGGACGCGGCCCTGACCGTCCTCGTTGTGATGGCGGAGGGCGAGGCGGAGCTTTATTTTCCGAAATATGTCTCAGGACATGACGAGGACACACACGCGAGGGCGTTTCATATGTTCCTCGAAGGCTCCGGCTACGCCTACCGGGAGACGCTGGAGCGGAAGGGGATCAATTTTACAGGCTATGACCTGATCTTCTCGAGAGCGGTCAACGACGGAGTGGCCGTGGCATCGCATGTAGCGGTTTCGCGGCTGAGGTTCCCGTTTAAGCTGGCGGCCTCGGCGAGGGAGCGCTACCGTGACTACCTGCTCGCGGAGTGCGGGGAGATCCTGCCGGCCTTTATCCGGGCCGGCGAGCGTGAGAACGCGCTCTTTCTTGCGGAAAATGAACTGCTCATCCCCGCCGCAGCGCGTGAAGGCGCGGTCCTCGCGGCGGAATACGGCGACGCGGAGCTCGCTGCACGGCTCGCGAAGGCCGGAGAAGGCATTGAGGAGGATGAGTTTGACCTGGAGGAACTCTGGTGAAGGCGACTGAAAAACTTTGGGAGATCGGGGAGAAGCTTCTCTTTGAGACGAAGACGGAGCTTCTTCTTTCGATGCCGTTTCTGGGCTCTTCGCTGGACGCCCTGCCGGGGAAGATGGACCTTACAACGACCACCTTCGGGACGGACGGCGAATTCCTCAGGTGCAATCCGACGTTTCTCATGCAGGCATTTTCGAGAAATGAGCAGGAGCTGCCCCGCGCATACCTGCACGCGCTGCTGCACTGCCTGCTCGGGCACCTTGTGCCGCCCCCGGAGATGGATGACCGCATCCGCTGGAACCTCTGCGCGGACATCGCGGCCGAGTCGGTCATCGACTCGATCGAGAACTGCGCACCGGTGAGCCGGCTCATCCGGGATAAGCGGGCGGCAATCTACGCAAGGCTCGAGGGTGAGGTCAGGGTGCTGACGGCGCAGCGGCTGTACCGGCATTTTGAGGAGACCGGGCTTGACGGGATGACCGAGGCGGCCTGGGCGGAGGAATTCCGCGTGGACGACCACTCTTTCTGGGAGGAGCTCCTTGATAAGGAGAAGCCGGCGGATGAGGATAAAAGAGAGCAGGAGAAGCGCGAGGAGGCCCTGGACGCGCTGAACCGAAAGTGGGAGGAGAAGGCCTCCCGGGTGCTCATGGAAATCGAGGCGCAGGGAGCGAAAGCCGGAAAAGGGCTCGGAAACCTCGTGAAGATCCTCTCGGTCCGGGTGAGAAAGAAGGTGCTCTACCGGGATTTCCTCAAAAAGTACGCGGTCGCGCGCGAGGAGGCCAGAGTGGATCCGGATTCATTTGACTACGGGTTCTACAACTACGGGCTTACGCTATACGGAAATATGCCGCTCATCGAAGAAAATGAGTACTGCGAGAGCCGGAAAGTGAGCGAGCTTGTGATCGCGATCGACACCTCGGCGTCCTGTGAGGTGACCCTGGTGGAGAAGTTCCTGCGGGAGACCGCGGCGATCCTGGGCAACGAGGAGGTCTTTTTCAACAATGTGAACCTGAGGATCCTCGAGTGCGACGATAAGGTGCGGAGCGACCGGGTGCTCACGAAGCCGGCGGAACTTGCCGATTATATGGAGCGTTTTGAGGTGAGAGGCGGAGGCGGAACCGATTTCCGGCCGGTCTTTGACTATGTGGCCGCCCTCATCGACGCGCGGGAGCTCAAAGAGCTCAAGGCGCTTATCTATCTCACGGACGGTTTCGGTGCGTATCCGACAGTGCCGACGCCCTACGAGACGGTGTTTGTGTATCAGACTGAGGAAATGTATTTTTCAGAGGGAGCCCCGCGCTGGGCGGTGAAGGTGCTCCTCTCTGCGGAAGGTAAAGAACTGCGTTATGAACATTAAGGAAGCAAAGGAAGAGATAATACGCACGGTCCGCGCGTACCTGAAGAAGGATGCGCTCGGCGCCTATGAGATCCCGGTGGAGCGGCAGAGGCCGATCCTTATCATGGGGCCTCCCGGTATCGGCAAGACCGCGATCATGCGGCAGATCGCCGAGGAAATGAACATCGGGCTCGTCTCCTACACGATCACGCACCACACGAGGCAGAGCGCGATCGGGCTGCCGTTCATTTCCAGGAAGGAGTTCGGCGGACGCGAGTATTCGGTCACGGAGTACACGATGAGTGAGATCGTGGCCTCGGTCTACGACCATATCGCGAAGTCAGGCCGGAAAGAGGGGATACTGTTCCTCGACGAGAT
>DFFD01000237.1:3056-5370 GCA_002369495.1 Lachnospiraceae bacterium UBA3785
TCGTGTGCGCGGGCAATCCGCCGGAATACAACCGCGCGGTGCGGGATTTCGATATCGTAACGCTGGACCGCGTGAAGCAGCTGGACGTCACCGAGGATCTGGGGGCATTTGCGGAGTACGCGGCCGAAAGGCGCATCCACGCGGCGGTGACGTCGTATCTGTCGATCCATCAGGATCATTTTTATTCGGTGAAGAATGACCCGGACGGCAGGCATTTTGTGACCGCCCGTGCCTGGGAGGACCTGGCAGGCGCGCTGACCGTCTACGAGGAGCTTGAGCAGCCTGTAACGGAGGGATTTGTCGGTGCGTACTTAAAGGATCCGGAGATCGCGGCGGGCTTCCTCGTCTACTACGAGCTCTGGAACCGCTACCGGAATGTTTACCGGGTGCCGGACATCCTCGCGGGGACTGCCCCGGCAAGGCCGGAAATGAAAACAGCCTCATTTGACGAGAAAGTGAGCCTGATTGCACTCGTCTCGGACGCGGTGACGGGCGAGATGGCGGCCTCAGTGCGGGAAAAAGAGGTGCAGAGGAGCCTCTTTGAGGACCTGAAAGCCTTAAGGACAGCGCTCGGGACCCGGGACGCAGATGCGGGAGCCCTGTCTCTCCTTACCGGCACCGTGAATGACAGGGAGCGGGAGCTTGCCTCCGGCCATGAGCTGGGGCTTCTCTCCTCAGAAAAGGAGACGCTCGGCAGGCTCGAGATCGCGGCGCTTAAAGAATTGACGGAGAAGCTGGCGAAGGAAGGTCACGGCGAGGCCGCGGCGGACTTTGCGCTGGTGAGAGCCTGGTTTAATGACCGCGAGACCGCCCGGAAGGAACTGGCCCGGGAGAGAAGCGGGCGGCTTTCGAACGTTTTTCATTTTCTGAAGGAGACCTTCGGGGAAGGCCAGGAGATGGTGATGTTCCTGACCCGGCTCTCGAAGGGGAAGGACAGCATGAAGTTCATCACGGAGAACGGAAATGAAGACTACTTTAACTACAGCCGGCTGCTGCTTCTGAAGGACAGGAGAGCGGAACTGAAGGCGGAGATCATGAACCTTAAGGAGCTGTGAGATGCAGTATCGGATCAATCAGAAAAACGGGGATCAGCTGTCGGTCCTGGGCTACGGCTGCATGCGTTTTTCGCGGAAAGGGAGCGCGGTCGACCAGGAGAAGGCCGAGCGCGAGATGCACCTGGCGTTTGAGCGGGGTGTCAATTATTATGACACGGCCTACATTTATCCCGGATGCGAGGAATGCCTCGGGAAATTCATGGAGAAATATGCGGTCCGCGATAAGATCAAGGTCGCGACGAAGCTGCCGCACTACTATATCAAGAAGATCGAGGATCTGGACAGGTATTTCAACGAACAGCTGGCGCGTCTTCGCACGGACTATATCGATTACTATCTCATGCATATGCTGAACGATCCGGCGACCTGGGAACGGCTGATCGGTCTCGGCGTCCTCCCGTGGATCGAGGAGAAGAAGCGGAGCGGGCAGATCCGGAATATCGGGTTTTCATTTCACGGAGGCACCGTGAAATTTAAGCAGCTCATCGACGCCTATGACTGGGATTTCTGCCAGGTGCAGTTCAATTATCTGGACGAGCACGCGCAGGCCGGCATCGAGGGGGTCCGGCACGCCCATGAGAAGGGCATCCCAATCATCGTGATGGAGCCGCTTCGGGGCGGCCGCCTGGTGAACGGGCTGCCGACGAAGGCGGTCGAGGCTTTCCGCGCGGCGGATCCGGGACGCAGCCCGGCCGAATGGGGTCTTCGCTGGATCTGGAGCCACGAGGAAATCAACGTCGTGCTCTCGGGCATGAACGATATCGCCCAGGTGGCGGAAAATACAAGGATCGCGGACGCGGCTGTGGTCGGAAATATTTCCGATGAGGACCTCAAAGTCTTTGAGAAAGTTCTCGCGGAGATCAACAAAAATGTGAAAGTCGGCTGCACCGGCTGCGGCTACTGCCAGCCCTGCCCGAAGGGCGTCGATATCCCGGGCTGTTTTTCGGCTTACAACCACAGCTACACGGATTCCTACGCGGTCGCGTTCAAGGAATACATGATGTGCACGACACTCAGGAAGGTGCGGACGAACGCCTCGCTGTGCGTCAAATGCGGAAAATGCGAGACACACTGCCCGCAGGGCCTGCCGATCCGGAAAGAACTTCAGAACGTTGTCAGGCGTTTCGAGAACCCGGTCTACAGGATCGGCGCCTGGGGCATGAAACTGGTGATGAAATATTAAGGAGGTTGGCTTTCCATGAACATCTGTCTCCTGAATGACTCTTTCCCGCCTGTCATCGACGGGGTCGTGAACGTAG
>DFFD01000160.1:0-2917 GCA_002369495.1 Lachnospiraceae bacterium UBA3785
GAATTGAAGATACAATACATGAAAGATATGGAAGTGTCAAGCAAAATGCGCTATAATCGAAAGAAAGGGAGGTACCTGCCATGTTCGGAAAGAAGAAAAATGAAACCCCTATCACCTACGACCGCGAAAATGAAAAGCCCGCTGTCCGCTGCTCCATCTGCACCGGCGANNCGGGGCGGCGGTGGAAGGGCCGGTTTTCAGCCCGTCATCCTTATCTATTCTCCTGTTTCAGGAAAAGAAAGGGGCCTTCTCCATGCTGTTCCACCGCAAAAAGACCGCCGCGCCTGTCCGGCCCGCCTACGATCCCGCCGAGAAGACCCCGGTCATCCGCTGCTCCATCTGCACCGGCGAGCAGGTAGCCGGCTTCAAGGATGTCCACACCGGAAAGTTCCGTGAGATCATGCTCCTCTCAAAGCCCGGCGACATGGAGAAATTCAAAGAGCGCTGCGGCACCGACACCGTCGAAAAATTCTACTGAAAAAGCCAAAAGGCCGGCGACGATCCCGTCACCGGCCTTCTCATTTCTATTCTGCATCTGAGGTCCGCACCGCCCCGGACGCCTCCGAAGCTCCCGCCGCCGCACCTTCCTCCGGCGAAGCCTCCTCCGAAGCCGCCTCTCCGGGCAGCGCCTCCTGACCGCCCTCCGAATCCTCAATTTCCTCCGGCCTTTCCCGAAGGTCCCTCAGCCGGAAATTCTGGAAGACGTCCCACAGCGAGACCTTCGCCCAGGACTCCTTCAGCTGCTCCGCCACCTCATCGCCGAAGATCCGGAACAGCTGCCGGATTCTCTCCTGCGTGGCTTCATCCAGCTTCCGGATCCGCACATACGACGCCGCGATCGACTTGAGTCCCCCGTTCTGGTAGTCCGTCAGTGTCAGATACCCGGGTGCCTCCAGCACCGCGAAGAAATCATCGATAAATGCCTTCCTCTCCCCCTCGTCCGCCGAGTAGATCCAGTTCCGGAACGTCTCGTCGAAGACCTTGCCCGCGTCCGAGAGGCCCGGAGCCGGCACAAATGCCGTCCCCACGATCTCCCACGAAAGCGGCGCGTGCTGCATGACGCCCTTCGCGTTGCTCACGATGATGTGCGGCTCCGTCGGGTGCTCCAGCAGCATGCCGATGACCGAGGTGTCCGGGATAAATTTGCGGATTCGCGGGACGATGCGCATGAGACCTTCATTTTCCAGAAATTCCCGCTTAAAACCAGGCCCGTCGTGGCTCCAGACCGTCTCGATGCGGTCCTGGACCTGCCGGTCCGCCGTCGCCGCAGCGTAGATCGCGATGTGCCCGCCCTTCGAGTGCCCGCCGATCCGGATCGGCATCGTCGTATCCCTGTGGATCAGGTTCAGGTAGTCCAGCGCGTATTTTTCCGACAGGACCGTCTCGCAGCTGATGAGGAAATCCTCCTTCCAGCCCACGATCGTATCATCCGTGCCCCGATAGGAGACAAATGAAACCCCGTCATCCGTCACCATCTCCAGCGCCGAAAACTGCAGGTTCTCCTCCTCCTTCACGATGTTTACATAATTCCGGAGCCGCATGTCCCCGAAACGCACCGTCCCGACCACCTTCTTTAAAATGTAAGGCGCATAGGCGATCAGCGTCCTGCTCTCCGCCAGCTCCTCCTCGGTGTGCGCGGCAAAAAATGCGCTCGCCGCCTCCCCCAGGCTCATCTCACCCTGCCCGGGTCCCGGCAGGATCCCGTCAAAATCGACATAGGAAAGCGACGACAGGATCAGGCTGTCCACATCGTTGAAAACCGAGTAGGACAGTGCGATGTCGCCCCGCCATTCCAGATAATCGAGCATGCTTCCCATTTTGTTTCCTCCATTTCAGCGGGGCTCGCGCCCCTCCTTGAACGTCAGCATCATTTCATTGGTCAGCGAGAAATCATCCGGCTGCAGCGTCACATCCTCCCGCCTGACCCAGAGGGCTTCCTTCAGCTCCCCGGGGTCCCGCCGGATCGTCACATCGCCGTCCACGTCACAGTAAAATCCCGCCAGCAGGTCGTCCACGATCGCCCAGGGCTGGGATTTGTAGTAGCGGATATTTTTGACTTTGAGGCCGACCTCCTCCATCACCTCGCGGCGCACGGTCGCCTCAAAGCTCTCGCCGATCTCCGTGAAGCCCGCGACCAGAGCAAAATAGGGGATGTCCCGCCCCGCGTATTTGGTCAGCACGATCTCGTCGCCGTTTGTCACGCCGACGATGACCGCCGGGATGATCCGCGGGTAGATCACGCGCCCGCAGTGCGGGCAGATGAGCGAGCGCTCCGTGGTCCCGAAAACCGTCCGCGTCCCGCAGGTCCCGCAGAAACGGTTGTCCGCGTACCAGCGCGCCAGCTGCAGCGCGGTCCAGGCGGCGTAGACGAAGTCCTTCGGCGCCTTCATCGTGTGCCGGAGCGTCTTCATATCCACAAAATGAAACCCTCCCGGCACCTCCGTCTCCCCCTCGCGGCCGACCAGGAACCTCGCCCGGCCGTCCCAGCGGAACAGAAATACCTTCTCGGTCTCCTCCGGGAAATCCCCCGCCTTCGGCAGCACGGCCTCCCCGTCCTTCTCCCCGATCAGCAGCTTCCCCGCGTCAAACAGGTAGACCTCGCTCTCCGGGTCCGCCTTCACATCTCTCAAGAATTCATTCCGCAGCACATGCGGCCACACATCCTGGATCATAGGTTACCTCTCCCAAAGAAAATTCCACATCCCCAGTATATCATAAAACCCAAAAACCGTGTATAATGAAATAATACCTTGGGGACGGTTCCTGGGAGGCTGCCCTCTGCTGGGGACGGTTCCTGGGAGGCTGCCGAAGGCAGCCGGTGGGAACCGTCCCTGAAGAGGCCGCCTCCGGCGGCCGGTGGGAACCGTCCCTGATACCCAGGCAGCCGTCCAACCCCGGGGACGGTTCCTGGGAGGCC
>DFFD01000160.1:3077-8548 GCA_002369495.1 Lachnospiraceae bacterium UBA3785
GTCCCTGATACCCAGGCAGCCGTCCCTGATACCCAGGCAGCCATCCCCAAATAACCTCCAAACAATACACTTTCAGGAGCCCTCCATGAACAAACCCCTCCGCCTCCTCCAATCCCTCCTCCTCAACCTCGCCTTCCTCGCCGGCTCCCTCCTCTTCGCCGACCAGAAATACGAGATCTCCGACGACTTCATCATCGACAATGTCCTCGCCGGCGCGCTCGGCCGCGCCTGCGCCTCGCGCGCCCCCTACATCAACCGCCTCCTCGGCGAGTTCCTCGCTTTCCTCTATCGCGTGACGGAGGACGTGAGCATTTTTTTCATTTTCCAGCTCATCGTCTCCCTCCTCTCCTTCACCGCCGTCACCTACATCCTGCTCACCCGCACGAAGACCGCGGTCGGCCTCAGCCTCTCCGCCGTCCTCCTGCTCTTCTTCACCGACGACTACTACATCCTCATCTGCTGCACCCGCACGGCCGCTCTCGCTGCCGTCTCCGGCGGAGCTCTCTTCCTCCATGCGCTGAATTCTGAAAATGAACACCCAAGCCCCCTCGAACTCCTCTCCGGCGGGCTCCTTCTGCTCCTCGGCTCCCTCATCCGGTTCAAGTCCGCGCTGCTCGTCCTCCCCTTCCTCCTCGTGCTGTATTTTTGGGGCCGGTTCCTGGGAGGCCGCCAAATCCTCGGGGACGGTTCCTGGGAGGCCGCCTGCGGCGGCCGGAGGGAACCGTCCCTGCAGCAGCTGGGAACCGTCCCTGTGCTGTGGCTCCTCCTCCCCCTCACCCTCCACCTCGCCGGCTCCCTTCTCTCTGCCTCCGACCCCGCCTACGCCGCCTACAAAACCTACGACGACCGCCGCTCCGCCGTCGTCGACACCGCCTCCTTCGGCTACGCCTCCATGAAAGACACCATGGACTCCCTCGGCCTCTCCGAAGCCGACTACTACATGCTCCGCTCCTGGAACTTCAACGACCGCGAGATCTTCACCGACGAGATCCTCGACACGATCGCGGCCGCCCAGGACCGCATCCGCTACGAAAATACCCTGAACCCCCATTACCTCCTCACCAGCATTCTCGAAAAGCATTATCACGCCTACGCCTGTATGCCCGGCCTTCTGCTGCTGGCTGCATTTTACATTTACGCAAGAAAACACATCCCTTACATGGCTCTCACCCTCCTCATCGGCGCGGCCCTCATCCTCGCCTTCGAGATCATCGGCCGCCCCGTCTACCGCGTGACCTCCGCGGTCTTCACCGCCGAGGCCGTCGCGCTCGCCGCGGGTCCCTGCCTTGCAAGGCCCGAAAAAAAACGCGAACCCCTTCGGGTCCGCGCCGCTGTATTCATCCTCATTGTATTACTGCTGCTCTCAAAACAGCTTCTGCGCCGTGCTGATGCCTCCTGGATGACAGCAGACGATGAAAGCTACCGATATCAGACTGAAATGACCTTTACCGGTTCCGACTTTTTCTATGCCGGCAAATACACCTTCGACATCTCCCACCGCAGCCCTGAACCCAACCTCATCGCCGCGATCGAAGCCGACACTGAGCACTACTATCTCCTCGATTTCACGTCCACGATCCAGCGCATTTTCTACAACTATCCGCACATGCGCCGCCTGCCCGTCGACTACTACACCGGCAATTACAGCTATCTCGGCGGCGTTCTGACGAACTTCCCTTCCGTAAATGAAGACCTCCTCCGCCACAACCTCGACCCGGATTCCCTGATCCGCTCCGTCACCGGCGACAACGTCCTCGTCGTCGACAACAACCTCTACGAGATCCGCCTCCTCTACCTCCGCGAGCACTACTACCCGAACGCCCGCGTCGAGCTCGTCACCGAGATCGACGGGTTCAAGGTCTGGAAGTACTACTCCGAGTGACTCATGGGGACGGTTCTCAGGAAGCCCGATTCTCCGCAGGAGAATCAGGCTCCCAAGAACCGTCCCTTATTTCCCACAAGCCAAACCACCTTCCTCGTCCCCACACTATACCCCGCCAGCACCGCCAAAAACACCGCGCACAGCGCCGGGAACGGCATTTTCCCTTTGAGTCCCCCCATCACCGTGATCACCACCGCATGATTGAGGTACATGCTGTAGCAGTACCCGCTCATCACCGGGATCAGCCGGCTCCCCGCGAGCCGCCGCTGCCCCTCCTCATCGAGCACCGCCGCAAGCAGCAGGAGCCCGAATGCCGCGATCGTGAGCATCTCGCTCGAGACCTCGGTGAAGAGCCCCAGCACGATGAGCGCGCCCGCCGAGGCCTTCATTGCGAGCAGCGGTTTTCGGGAGATTTGCATTTTCCGGCGGACAAAGCAGGAAATAAGAACCCCCGCCGACATCCCGCAAAACCCCCGGAGGAGCGGCTGCGAGACCGGCCCGACGTATCCCCATTCCTCGATCCCGTCCGGCAGCCCGGTGAGGTACGTGTACCCTCCGAGGATCACGAGCGGCGCGATCACCTTCACATAGACCCGCTCCGAGACCGTGAGCATCCCGTAAATGAGAACCCCCGCCACCATCATCACCGCAATATACCAGCACGGGTAGTTGTATCCGCCCATATGGAAAATGCCCGTATTCTGCACCATCAGCAGCTCCTGCACGGCCCTCGTGAGGTCAAAATCGCGCCCGAGCACCCCGTAAATGAGAATCGACACAACCGCCGCCAGCAGGTACTCGGGGTAGAGCCTCCGGATCCTTTTTCCGAGGTAGCGGAGTGTGCTGTGTTCGCTTTCCTTCACAAATGACCTGTGCAGCAGATACCCCGACAGCATAAAAAAATACTCCACCGCGAGGTATCCGCGGCGGAGCGGGAGCCGCCCCGTCGCGAGCGAGGAGGCGTGGTGGAGGCAGACGACGAGGGTGAGTATGATCCGGTGCAGTTCTATAAGGTTGTTTTTTCGCTTCATATCGCTATCTCCTGTTGGGGACACTGGGGACGGTTTCTGGGAGGCCGCCGAAGGCGGCCGGTGGGAACCGTCCCTGAATTTCCGGAAAATCCGCCGCATTATTCCCACTGCTAAAAAAAATATTACTTATTTTGTATTAATATTGTAGCTTATAAATGGATAATTGTCTATCTCTCACCCAAACGCCGCCCACGCCGGCACCATAAGAAGCGCAAACACCACCCCCATGAGCAGAAGCATCGGGAAGATCATCTTCGTCTCCGCCTCCTCCCCGAGGACCCGCGCAGCCTTTCGCCGCTCCTCGGACGCCTCCGCCTCGGAGAGCTCGAGGAGGCGCACGGTCTCGTCATTTCCGCGGCGGATCCCGCGGGAGAGAAGCAGGCCCATGGTGCGGTATTCGCGGACGGGGGCATTTTCGGCAAGCCGGCTGTAGGCCGCGTTCTCCGGCAGGCCGTTCCCCATCGCGTTCACCATGGAGACGATGAGCTCGCAGCCCTCGCGCCGGCCGCTGCCCCCGGCAAGGCTTCTTCTGTAGTCGGCGGCGATCTTCTCAAGCGCCGCCCTGACGCTCATCCCCGCGCGGATCATGAGAAGAAGCTTTCCGACGATCAGGGGGTAGTCCCGGGTCATGGCGGCCCGCCGCTTCATCTCCTCCTCCCGGTCGGAGGACTGCTTCGCGAAGAGAAATACGACCGCGATAACCCCGCCCAAAAAGAGGAAAATGTACCCCCGGGAAGCCCCCCGGCGCGACCATTCTGCCGCCTGCCCGTCCACATCCGCCGGCAGCTCAAGCCGCTCGGTGGACGCCGTCCCGCCTTCCGCGCCGCGGCGGGCAAGACGGGCCAGGCGCTCGGCAGCGCTTTCCCGGCGGGGATACACTTTCAGCGTGAATATTTTTGTCCTGGCGGTCAGGTCCGGAGCCGGTTCTTCATTTATGTCAACCTCTCCATCGAAAAAGAGGTCTGCCGTGACTGTGACAGAGGCTCCCTCCTCAGGGATATCGTCGCCGAGCACACCCTCCCAGTCAAGGAGAGCGGGGTCGGAGGTCGAAAAAAGGACCGAGACCGGCATGTCCGGTACCCTGTCCGGAAAGCAAAGGTCCGTCTCCACGTGCTCCGGATCCGAACCATCCAGCATGAGAGAGAGCACAGTTTCCTCCGCTCTGTCCAGGATCGCGGCGGCTTCCGCCGCTGTGTAGCGCCGCGGGGCGACCTCAACCGCGACGTCCGCCTCCCCGTCGGCGGTTTTCACGTGCAGCTCCTCGGTGTAGCTCATGCCGCCGTAATCCTCGCGGACGAGGAAGCCGTCCTTCACGGTGTCATCAAGATCCGCGGCGGCCGTGACGGCCGCTGCCAGGACGTCCGCGGCCAGGAGGATCAGGAGTGCGGTGCGCACGGCGGCGTCAGGGAGGTTCATTTTCTTAAGGAACCTGCGGTTAAGCAGCCCTGCCGCGGCGGCAGGCCCGCCCCGCGCGGCGAAAAAGAGGCCGAGGTATGCGGCCGGGACAAGAAGATATGGAAGGTATTTGATCATGCTTCACCTCACTATTTTTGCGGGGACGGTTCCCAGGGACGGTTCTCCGGGAAGCCGGTTCAAAGAACCGGCTTTCTTAAGAACCGTCCCCCAGGAACCGTCCCTGAAGGAACCGTCTACACCCTCACATCCGCCACCCTCGCGCCCCAGCAGACCCCGAGCGCGTAGACCGTAAGGCAGGCGGTCATCACCAGCATCCCGAATGCGGTCGAATAGAGGACGTCAAAATACCCCGGGCTGGTCAGGCTCACATACAGGATGATCCCCGCCGGCATCAGGCTCATGATCCGCTGCTCGTAGCGCTTTGCGGCGAGAGAGGTCTCGATCTCCCGCTCCGTGTCGATCCGGGCCGCGATCTTCGAGGCGGTGTCTCGCATGATCGCCGCGAGGTTCCCGCCGGAGCGGCGGGCGGCCTCGAAGACCGCCGCAAAATCCTCGATCTCCGGCACATGCGACCGGCGCGCAAAGCCGGAAAGCAGCTTCTCAGGCGGCACCGAGAGCCGCATCTGGGCAGCCATGTAGGCAAACTCCCTCGCGCAGTCGCTCTGCCCGGCGGATGAGGCCAGTTCGCGGGCGGCTTCGGGGATTGCATTTTCCACCGAATAGCCGGCCCGGAGAGAAACCGCCACGGAGGTGAGGGCCTCGCGGAAGTCATTCCGGAGCCGCATCCGCCGCTCCTCCCGGGCGGCTTTTATGTCATACCGCACATAAAATGCCGCCGGAACGAGCAGCACCGGTAACATCCACCATTTCCGGTAGAAGAGTATGTCCGCCGCGAGCGCAAGAAGCAGGCCCTTTCCGACGGAATAAGCCGTTCTCTTCCGCCCCGGCATCGCCGCATTGTAATCAGGCAGGTCCATAAGCGTCCTCCAGGCGTTTCATTTTTCGCGTGTTTCCGAGCGTGCCGCACCGTACCAGCGCGTCCTTCTCCTCGTCATAGGCAAAGAGGGTCCGAAGGCGCACCTCCTCGCCGTCCATCCCGTCCGTCTCCGCGATCTCGGTGACCCGCCGGGCGCCGCCCGGGA
>DFFD01000207.1 GCA_002369495.1 Lachnospiraceae bacterium UBA3785
TTCTCGACGGTGCGCGGGGGCACCCGCTATTCCTTCAAGGCGCTGCTCTTCGGCGGCTCCTGTGAAATGAAGGGCATGTACGACGACCTCGACGAGGAGGAGCCGGCGGCCGCTGTAAAAAGGACGGAAGAGGGTTCCTTCCAGAGCGCGCCGATCGGGAAGCGGATCGCGATCATCTTTGCCGGACCGCTGTTCAATTTTATCCTGGCCTTTGTCGGCGCGATGATCGTACTCGCCGCGGTCGGCTACGACCCGGCGGAAGTGGTGTCTGTCGCGGAGGACTCGCCGGCTTACGAGGCGGGACTTCGGCCCGGAGACACGATCACGGCCTTCATGGGCGAAAATGTGGATATCGGAAGGGATGTCGCCAACTGGTTTACATTTCACGACCTTAAGGAAGGCGACACGATCTCCGTCAGCTACAGAAGGGACGGGCAGACCTATAAGACGTCCTTTGAGCCCTATATTTACATCCGCTTCATGATGGGGCTCACCTACCAGCTGAGCTCGGAGACCGCCCATATCGATTCGGTCGGGGAGGACTCGCCGCTGGCGGCCGCCGGCGTCAGGGCAGGCGACGTCATCGTCGCGATCGACGGAAATGAAATAACCACCGCCCAGTCCATGCATGACTATTTCGACGCGCATCCGCTCACCGCTTCGGAGGTGACGCTCACGATCGACCGGGACGGCGAGATCTTTGACGCATCGCTCACCCCGTACGAGAGCCGCACGGTCCTGACCGGGTTCTCCTACAACCTGGGGCGCGTGCCCGTCAGCGCCATCGGGGTGCTCAAATACAGCTTCATCGAGATCCGCTACTGGATCATGACGGTCTTAAAGTCCGTCGGCGGCATGTTCACGGGCCGCTTCGGGGCGGACGACCTGTCTGGTCCGGTCGGCGTCGTCGATATCGTCGGGACGACCTACGAGGAAGTGAAGGAGGAGGGCTTCTTCATGACCTTCCTAAACATGGTCAACCTGATCGTGCTGCTCTCGGCCAACCTCGGCGTGATGAACCTTCTGCCGATCCCCGCACTGGACGGCGGCAGGCTTGTCTTCCTGCTGTATGAGCTCATCTCGGGCAGGCCGGTGAACCGGAAGGTGGAACTGGCTGTCCAGTCTGCAGCCGCGATCGCACTGATCGTCCTGATGGTTTACGTCATGTATCACGACGTCCTGCGAATAATAGGAAGGTAAATACTGTATGAAAGCTGTCACAGACCTGCTTCGGAGCGCGGAGGGAAAGAGGCGACTTGTGATGACGCTGGCCGGCGTGCTCATCGCCGGGTTCAGCGTAGGGCTCTTTAATTTCTCGGGGTTCGGGATGGACCCGTTCCAGGTGTTCGCGCACGGGCTCAACAACGTGATCCCGCTCTCCTACGGGCTCTTCTATACCCTGGTGAATGCGGTTTTGCTGGTCGTCGTATTTTTCATGGACAAGACGAAGATCGGCCTCGGGACCATGATCAACCTCTTTCTGCTGGGGTATGTCGTGGATTTCTCGTCGGCTCTCTGGAACCGCCTGATCCCGCATCCGTCGGTTCCGGTGCGCGCGGTTTTCCTCATTCTGGGGATCGTGATCATGTGCTTCGCTTCGGCACTCTACTTTACAGGCGACCTGGGTGTCTCGACCTACGACGCGATCGCCCTGGTGCTCTCGAAGCAGAGAGGCTGGGATTTCCGGATCACGCGCATCAGCACGGACGTCATCTGCACGGTGATCGGGGTCCTCACAGGGGCGGTCGCCGGCGTCGGCACGATCGTCACCGCATTTTTCATGGGACCGCTGATCGAGTTTTTCAACCGGACAGTCGCGCGTCCGCTCCGGTACGGGAGCAGGAAATGAAATAATGTTGCGGAGATTTTATTTTCATAGTAAAATAGAAAGAGGCAAAGAGTAAGCGGCAGCTTTGCGCCGGCTCAAAATGACTGGATGAGGAAGGGGAGAAACATGAACGATATTATTCTTGAGGGCTTTATGGGCTCAGGGAAAAGCGCGATCGGCAGGATCATCGCCAAAAAAATGAACCTGCCGCTTGTGGATGTCGATAAGAAAGTCTCCGGCAAGCTGGGCATGAAGCCCGTCGAAGTTTATGACCGTTTCGGGGACGCCTACTACCGGGCGATGGAGACGGTCGCCCTCTACGATATGGTAGAGGAGGGAAAGCCTGCGGTGGTCGTGCTGGGGAGCGGGCTGGCGCTCATGGAGCAGAATGACGCCTACCTGAAGTCTCTCGGCAAAGTCTATTACCTTAAGATCTCGGCACAGCAGGCGGTGGCGCGCATCTCGAAAAATGACAAGCACTCATGGCTGCAGGACGACGACCTTGCGGAGCACGTTCTCAAAATGATGAAGGAGCGGGAGCCCGCCTACACGAGGATCGCCGACATGACGATCCCGACGGAGGGCAAGACCAACGAGGAGATCGCCGATCTCATTATCGAGGCTCATCAAAAACAAGACGCCTGATCGCGGGCACGGGCATATCCTGGCCTGTCCAGATGCGGAAGGAGGCGGCTCCCTGCAGAAGCAGCATGGGAAGCCCGTTCTCGGTCCGGCAGCCTGCCTTTTCGGCCATGGAAAGGAGCGGCGTCTTACGCGGATTATAAATGATGTCCATGACATCCAGGCGGGAGGCGAGGAAGGAACGATCCGGCACAAGGCAGCCGGCATCCCCGGCACCGCCTTTTTTCATGCCCACGCTGGACGCGTTGACGAGGAGACCTGAGTTTTCTATTTTCTCCCTGAGAATCGCCTGGTCGGCGAGAGGCAGGATCTCGATGGCGGTATCCGCATGCGGTTTTAATTTTCCGGCGAGCGCTTCGATCTTCCGGCCCGATTCGGGGCGGTTGTAGAAGACAAAAATGCGTTCAGCCCCGGCAAGGGCGGCGGCGATGAGGATCGCCGAGGCGGCTCCGCCGGTCCCGAGCAGGGTCAGGGAGGAACCCGTCACCGAAAAGCCGGCTTCCTTCGCCGCGTCAAGGAACCCCCTGCCGTCGGTGGTGTCTCCGTAAAGCTTTCCGTTTTCATTTTTGACAGTGTTGACGGAACTGCCGATCACGGAGGCGAGCGAGAGCTCGTCGCACAGCCCGCACATGGCGGTCTTGACCGGCATGGTGCAGTTCCAGCCGGACGCGCCTTCCTCCCTGAGGCGCTTAACAGTGTCCTTCAGTTCGGATTCGTTTGCGCGGCAAAGCCCGTAGCGGGCGTCGATGTCAAGGAGAGAGAAGGCGGCGTTGTGCATGGCCGGTGAGAGGCTGTGGGCGACCGGGTCGCCGATCAGGTAGTAGTTCTGCATGGCAGGCTCCTTTTGTATTACGTAATATGATTGATTTTAACACCTGGATAAGGAAATGAAAACATTTACCGCAAAAAACGTCACATTCGGTTCCGGAATCCCGAAAATAGCCGTGCCCCTCACGGACGACCGCCCGGAAGAGCTCATAAAAAGCGCGGCGGCAGCCCGAAACGAAGCGGATCTTGTTGAACTCCGCATCGATCCGTACCTGGCGCGTCAGGCGGAAGAGACCGGCGGTCCGGGAGAGCTGACAAAGCTTCTGGCCGGCGTCAGGGCAGCCTTCGACGGTCCGGTCCTCTTTACGCTGCGGACCGCCGCGGAAGGCGGCCTTTACGAGGTCACAGATGCGAAATACCGGGAGATCCTCGCGGAGGCGGCGGAGAGCGGCTGTGTGGATCTTCTCGATATCGAATTTGCGAGAGAGACCGCGGCAGCTGCTGCGGAGGACGCCGCGAAGGCCGGGATACCGGTCGTGTTCTCGCAGCATGATTTTAAGAGGACGCCGGGGGCGGATGCGATCCTCGGCACTTTTATGGAGATGGAGAGAGCCGGCGCCGCCATCGCGAAAGGCGCCTACATGCCGGAGAACGGCGCGGACGTCGACGAGGTGATCCGGGCTTCCGGGCTCGCGGGGGAGCAGCTCTCCATCCCGTTCATCCTGATCGCGATGGGAGAGAAGGGGAGGATCACGCGCATGCACGGCGAGATCTTCGGGTCCTGCCTTACATTTGCCTTCCTGGGCGGCAGGGCGAGCGCGCCAGGGCAGATCGGGGCGGACGTAATGCGCGCGGAACTTGGGAAAATCCATGAGGCGGGGATGCGGAAGGGGTTCATTTTCCTCATCGGCTTCATGGGCACCGGCAAATCCGCCTGCGCAAGGGCCATCCGAAGGAACAGCGGCCTGCCGGTGCTGGAGATGGACGAGACCATCGAGGAGAGGCAAGGGATGCCGGTCAGCCGGATCTTCAAGACGCAGGGAGAGGAGGCTTTCCGGGACATGGAGACGGAGCTGCTCGAAAGCCTTTACGGGCAGGAGAGCGCCGTGGTCTCCTGCGGAGGAGGCGTCGTGCTGCGGGAGCGGAACAGGAGGCTGATGCGGGGGCTCGGGACGATCGTCCTCCTGACAGCTTCGCCGGAGACCATCTACAGCCGGCTTCAGGGCAAAACCGGGAACCGGCCGAACATCCGGGACCGCTTCAGCGTGGAGGGCATCAGGGAGCTGATGGAGGTCCGCAGGGCCGCTTACATGGCGGCGGCGGACGTCATGATCCCGACGGACGGGCTCTCTCCGCGGAAAATTGCCGAAAAAATACTCTCTGAACGCGAATCCGGCAATTTTGTTTGAAACATGTGCTTGCATATCAGGCACTTTTATATTAAAATGAACGTACACTTTTAAGGAGGAATGCCCCATGATTTCAGCAGGTGATTTTAAAAACGGCTTAACGCTTGAGATTGACGGACAGGTCATGCAGATCGTTGAGTTCCAGCATGTAAAGCCCGGCAAAGGCGCCGCTTTTGTCCGCACAAAGATGAGAAACGTTATCAACGGCGGTGTCGTCGAGAAGACGTTCCGTCCGACCGAAAAGTTCCCGGCCGCCCGTATCGACCGCAAGGACCAGCAGTATCTCTACAACGACGGTGATCTTTATTATTTCATGGATCCGGAGACTTATGACCAGATCATGATCAATAAGGACATCATCGGCGATGCGATGAAGTTCGTGAAGGAGAACGACACCGTCAAGGTCTGCTCCTACAACGGCAACGTTTTCTCCATCGAGCCGCCTCTCTTCGTCGAGCTTGAGGTAACTGACACAGAGCCCGGTTTTGCAGGCAACACGGCCCAGGGTGCTTCCAAGCCCGCTACGGTCGAGACCGGCGCAACAATCCAGGTCCCGCTGTTCGTCAACATCGGCGACAAGGTCAAGATCGATACCAGAACAGCTGAGTATCTCTCGAGAGTATAAAGCATGACGCCTCCCCTTGCAGGGGAGGCGTTAATTTTTTCTGATTGATTCTTATCCTTTTCCCTTGTTCAATTGCAGTATGCAGGGCAGTTTCCGGCTGCTTTTATTGTTGTACAAGGAAAGGAAGACAACATGGAATATGAAAAATTTAAAGAAGCGCTGACAAATGAAGTTTCCCGCCTGCTCGGCGGCGCCGAGATCTCGATCAGGCGGTATGTGAAAATGAACGGTCTGGCCTACGACGGGCTCACGGTCTTTGACAGGGAGAGCAATCTCTCCCCGACGATTCCGCTCACGCAGTTTTACGAGCAGTACACGACCGGCAGGGACCTCTGCGGGATCGCGGAGGAAGTGGTTTCCTTCTACAGGGAATACAAGGTGCCCGGAAAGGTCAGCGTGGATCATTTTTCGGATTACGGCTGGGCAAAAGAAAAGCTCAGGGTGAGACTGATTAACCGCGTCATGAATGTGGAGCGCCTTAAGGACGTACCGTACCGGACTTTTCTCGATCTCGCGGAATGCGTCTACCTGGACATCGACGACCTGGGGATCCCGAACGCAACCTGCCCGGTGCGCGACAGGGAGCTTAAGAGCTGGGGGAAAACGTTCGAGGAGGTCCTTGCGGACGCGGAAGAGAACATGAAGGTATACGAGCCGGGCGAGCTCAGCGGGATCGGCGATGTGATCAGGAATCTCAAGGAGGAGCTTCGGGGCATGGCCGGGCGGATGAATCAGCCGGAGGATTTTTTCCTCGGGGAGGAGCAGGATGAGATTCCCGCGCCGCCCAGGATGTTTGTCTTAACGACAAAGGGAAAGACTTTCGGGGCAGCCGCAATCCTGGACAAATCGCCCTTGAGAACCCTGGCGAACCTCTTCGGAGCGGACGTCTATGTGATCCCGAGCAGCATACATGAGGTGATCCTGCTGCCGGACGAGGAGGGGACGAGCGCGGAGAACCTCCGGGAGATGCTGGTCAGCATCAACCGCTGCGAGGTCCCGCAGGGGGACATTCTCTCCAATCATGTGTACCGCTATGAGCGGGAGAGCGATGAGCTCGTGATCGCCGGCTGAAGAATTATTATTTATTTGAAAAAAAGGCTTGCAAAATTCTTTCGGATGCGTTATTATACCACTTGTGCATGGGGATATAGCTCAGTGGGAGAGCGTTCGGTTCGCATCCGAAAGGCCGTGAGTTCGAATCTCATTATCTCCACTTGACAGCCTGCCTATTAGGCAGGCTGTTTTAAAAGAAATGTGTCTGTAGCTCAGTGGATAGAGCACTGGATTCCGGTTCCAGGTGCGCGGGTTCGACTCCTGTCAGACACACGGAAGTGCCGGTCGAACGTGTTCGTCCGGCGCTTTTCTTTTTATCCGGCCCGCCGGCATCGATGGCGCGCCGTGTGCTTAAAAGAAAGGAAGAAACGGTCTTGAACGAAATAAAGGAATGGATATCGGACAATCTTCGCTACCTTATGCTGATCGCGGCCATCCTGGCCGTTCTGGCAGCCCTCTTTTTCGGCGTGCGGGCGATGACAAGGGGACTCGACGACGAATCGCCGCGTTCCGGCGGGAAGACCGGCACGACGGAGAGCACCGATGTTTCAGAGAGCACCCCGGCTTCGGAGAGCGTTCCGGCGGAGAGTACCCCGGCAGAGTCGAGCACCCCGGCAGAGTCGAGCACCCCGGCTGAGGAGAGCACCCCGGCAGAGTCGAGCACCCCGGCAGAGTCGAGCACCCCGGCTGAGGAGAGCACCCCGGCTGAAGAGAGCCGCGCGGCGGAGAAATCCGAGGCGGACACGGAGCAGCTCATCAGGGACTACTTCGACGCGGTCGGCAGGCAGGATCTTGATGCGGTCCTCAGGCTGGTCGACGGCCTCAGCGAGGAGGATAAGGCTTCCGTGAGAGATGACCGGACGGCCTACTCGAACCTGGAGGTCCTTCTTCGTGACGGCCTCCGCGGGAACGGCGAGGATTATGTGGCCTTTGTCTCCTATGATTATAAAAATGAGACCCAGTATGTGACCCACCACGGGCTCTCCTGGCTCTACGTGAAGAGAAATGCGAACGGAGCCCTGAAGATCATGGTTCAGGGCGGCTCCGACAGCCGGGTGACCGGACTGGCGGAATCCCTGATGCAGGAGAAGGAGATCGCGGAGATGATCGCCGAGGCGGAGGCGAAAGCGGCCGCTGCGGACGAGGAGGAGAAGGCGGCAGCATGAAACGGATGAAATAAAAAACCGGGCAGAACGGTGAGCGTTCTGCCCGGTTTTTATTTTGATCAGTTGAAGTCCGAATAGACCTGCCCGCCTTTCAGCTCGGTATTCTTGAGCTTTGCGAGCTCGCTCACGGTCACCAGCTGGTAGCCGCGCTCGAGAAGCCGCGGGATGATCTCTCTCGCCGCCTCGTAGGAGGCCTGGTAGATCTCGTGCATCAGGATGATGTCCCCGTCGGAGACCTCGTTCATGACCACATTGACGGTGTTCCAGGTGTCTCTCGTCTCCCAGTCGCGCGTGTCCACATTCCAGGTGATGAGCGGCATGCCCTGCGAGGAGGCCTCGACCGTGGCGTTCGTGCCGCCTCCCGGCGGACGGAAGAGCGTAGGCGCCTTGCCGGTGATCGCCTTGACGGCGTCGTTGGTGCTCGTGATCTGCTTGGCAATCTCAGGCGCCGTGAGCTTCGTCAGCGTCGTGTGGTCCCAGGTGTGGTTGCCCTGCTCCATGCCGATGTCGAACTCCCGCTTGACGGCGTCCGGATATTTTTCGACTTCCGTGCCGATCATGAAGAAGGTTGCCTTGACATGATAGGATTCCAGCAGGCTCAGGAGCTCATCGGTGTATTCGCCGGGCCCGTCGTCGAACGTGATGGCGACAGCCGGCGAATCCGTATATTTGCGGGACTCGTCGAGAACGCCGGATGAAGTGAAGAAATGCCACCCGTTGTCGTAATAGTGCCAGCCGATGTACTGGGAGCCCGGCGCGTCGAAGTAATGCTTTCCGTCCTCAGCGGTGACCCAGCCGGTGACGACGCGGCCGTCCTCCCCGAAGTAGTAGAGGGCTCCGTCGAAGGTCTGCATGCCTGTGAGTAATACGCCTTCCGCGGAAAATGCATACAGCGCGTCGTCGATCGTGACCAGCCCGACTGCCATGGTGCCGTCGCTGTAGAAATAGTGCCTGCCGTCCGCAAGGTCAGCCCAGCCGGTGTGCATTTTCCCACTGTCGGTGAAGTAGTAATGATTGCCGTCGATCTCCCGGAAGCCGGTGACAAGGACGCCGTCGCCGCCGAGATAATAGCGGCTGCCGTCGATGTCCTGCCAGCCGTACTGCACGGAGCCGTCAGGCGCCATGTAGAAGACGCGGCCGTCGGATTCGGTGTACCAGCCGGTCACGGCCGATCCGTCTTCCGAGAGCCTGAAGAGCCTGCCGTCCGGGCTGCTCGCCCACAGATCCCGGTAGAGCCGGCCGGCGGGGTCAAACCAGTAGGTTTTTCCGTCGATCGAGGTCCAGCCGGCGGCGAAGCGCCCGTTTTCCTTAAAATAGTAGAGCTGCCCGTCCACGGTCTTCCAGACGGAAGAGAAGGTCTCGCCTGTTCCGGACGTGTAGAGCCAGCCTTCCTCATCGACCTGCCAGCAGGAGAGATCCGGCGCTTTCCGAATCGAGGTCGGATCAATGGTGAACGGCAGGGATTCGGCCTCCGCGGGCGGGCTGTCCTCAGCCGGTGCGGAGGAAACGGCGGGGGATTCGGCGGATGTACCGCTGTCCGGAGGCGCCCCGCTCCTGTTTCCGGCACAATAGACCAGAAGGATGGCTGCCGCGGCAAATGCAATCAGCATCAGAGCCTCGCGGCGGCGCTCCTTAAGGATCGCAAATCGCAAAGATTCTTTCATAATAATATTCTCCCCATGGGCTTTAAGCCATGCCTTATCATAGCACTTTCTTCCGGGAATGAAAAGCTTGAAACCGTTAAGAATATCTTAAGTTTTTACTATGGTTTGATTTTTGTGCACGCAGATGATACAATAGATTGGCGCATATTTACCTGAGACAGGAACATGACTCATCAGCGGGGCCCAGAGGAAAGGCGGATCAGGGAATGGAAGAGGAGAACATACGGCTTAACAAGTATATCAGCGGCGCAGGTTTCTGTTCGCGGCGGGAGGCTGACCGGATGCTGGCCGAAGGCCGGGTGTCCGTGCTGGCGCCCGGAAAGGAGAAGGCGGAGAAAGCTTCGGTCGGAGCCCGCATTTCTCCGGGTGACAGGGTGTTTGTGGACGGCAGGGAAGTCCTGCGTTCCGGTGATGAATTTCTCTATCTGATGCTGAATAAGCCCAGAGGTATCGTCTGCACGGGGGACCGCCGTGTAAAGGAAAATATCATTGATTTTGCCGGCCTTAAGCACTATATTTCCTATGCGGGAAGGCTCGATAAAGACTCAACCGGGCTGGTCCTCCTGACCAACGACGGGGAGCTGAACGATAAGATCATGCGGGCGGCCAATTTTCACGAGAAGGAGTATTTCATCCGTGTCGACAAATTCGTGACGGACGAGTTCGTAAAGAAAATGCGGAGCGGCATGACGATCGTCCTCGACGACGACCGGCACCTCGTCACAAAGCCCGGGGAGGAGAAACCGGTGGGCACACCGGTGAAAACGCGCCCCTGCCGGGTCAAAAAAATGGGCAGGCACACATTTCTGATCACCCTGACGCAGGGCTACAACCGGCAGATCCGCCGGATGTGCGCGGCCTGCGGCTACTCCGTCCTGGAACTGAAGCGCATCCGCCTCATGAACCTCGAGCTGGGATCTCTCAAGGAAGGCATGAAGCGCTTCCTCACGAAGGAGGAGATCGAGGGGCTCAGGAAGATGGCGGGATTGTCCTGAATTGCGAAAGGAAACGATTATGGCAGATAATAATAAGGAAGAACTCCGGCAGGAATACGAGGAGCTCGTCGGAAAGATCCGTTATTATAATGAAAAATACGAGGCGTCCGAGCCCGAAATCTCGGATTACGAGTACGATCAGCTGATGCTGCGTCTCAAAGCCATGGAGAAGGAGCACCCCGGACTCGCCGCGGAGGACTCTCCGACCAGGACCGTCGGCGCGGCGGTAAAACGCGAGGCCGGCGTCACCGTGACGCACCGGGTCCCCATGCTCTCCATCCAGGACGTGTTCACGAAGGAGGAGGTCACAGCCTGGGCGGATGATGTGCGGCGGCTGCATCCGGACGCGCATTTCCGCGTCGAGCAGAAGATCGACGGGCTCTCCATGACGCTGCGCTACGAGAACGGGCAGCTGGCGCTGGCCGAGACCCGCGGCGACGGCTTCATCGGCGAGGACGTGACGCTCAACGCCCGGGTGATCCCGGACGTGATCGAGTCTGTTCCGGCAGATACGGGGTATCTCGAAGTCCGCGGCGAGGTCTACATGACCCACGAGGATTTTGACGCGGTGAACCGTCACCAGGAACTCATCGGAAAGAAGATCTTCGCCAATCCCCGCAACTGCGCGGCCGGAACGCTCCGGCAGCTGGACCCGGAGGAGACGAAGCGGAGAGGGCTGTCGCTCTTCATTTTCAATGTGCAGGACGGAGATGCATCCTTCACCGTCTCGCACACGGAAGGGCTTAAGAAACTGGCGGATCTCGGAATGAAGACGGTGCCGGGCGAGCTCTGCAGCACGGACGAGGAGATCCTCGCGGCGATCGACCGGATCGGAGAGGAACGGGGCGACCTGCCCTACGACATCGACGGAGCGGTCGTGAAGATCGACGAGATCGCCTACCGGACGGATTTTCCGGCGGGAAGCAAGTATTCGAGCGGCCACATCGCCTACAAATATCCGCCCGAGGAGAAGGAGACCGTCATCCGCGACATCGAGATCTCGATCGGCATGACGGGCCGGGTCAATCCAACGGCTGTATTTGATCCGATCCGGCTCTGCGGGACGACCGTTTCCAGGGCAACGCTCCACAACCAGGACTTTATCAATGACCTGCACATCGGCATCGGCGACACGGTGGTCGTCTACAAATCGGGGGAAATCATCCCGAAGATCCGCCGCTCCGTGCCGGAGAAACGGCCGGAGGGGACAGAGGACTTCCGCCTGCCGGACGTCTGCCCGGTCTGCG
>DFFD01000051.1:0-15104 GCA_002369495.1 Lachnospiraceae bacterium UBA3785
CCTTCCTTCCAGGTCCAGAGGTTGATCTTGACGAAGTTCATGCAGGTCTGGAAATCCAGATATTTGAGAACGTAAGCAGCCGGGATCTCATCGAAATAGCCGTAGCCGAAAGAGGTAAACGGACCGATCCAGATGTCCTGGACGAGCTCGACGCCGTTAATCCGGCAGAACTCGGAGAACGGGAGAGCCAGGTCCTTCAGGTTCGGGTTCTCGCCGCTCACCGGCTCGCGGTCCGCGTTCTGCTGGGAGAAGCCCTCGTAGCGGCCCTGGGCGACGCCGCGGTGGCCGTTCACATCGTAGCCCTTGTACTTGGTCTCGAGGAGCTCGCCGAACTTCTTCAGCTGCTTCTTCATTTTTAAGAGACGCGGGATCTTTAAAATATTCTTCTTCGGCTCAAACGGCTCGATGACCTGGCCCTTCGCGTTCTTGTAATTGCGGTTCAGCTTCGGGCCGTCGTGCGTGATCCCGCAGAACTCCTCGACGTCGTGCACCGCGTAGTAGGACGGAACGCCCATGATCGCGCCCATCTCATAGCGGCGGCCGTTGTAATGCGGCGACCAACACTTGCCGCCGACGCGGTCCAGGCGCTCGAGGATCGTGTAATTCTCGTAGCCCTTCTTCTCGAGGTACATGCCGGCGGAAAGACCCGCGGGACCGCCTCCGATGATGCAGATGCGTGTGTTCTTGTCCATAACAGCCTCCATATATAATAATATTTAAAATAATTAATCAATTGGTTCTCACGCTTAATGACATTATACAATATATTTTCCAAAAATGCACCCCGCCTTTCATTTTTTGTAGTCATTTTTTACAATTCATGCTATGATAAAAGCGATTTCGCACCGTGGGAGGAGACAACATGCGATTCACACATTTCCGGGAAATGCTTGCTTACCATGCCGGACACTCGCCGGAGAGGCCGGCGCTCATCTTTGAAAAGGAAGGAAGGCCCGCATGCCTCACCTTCCCCGAACTGCTGCGCGCCGCGGACGCGGAGACACAGCGGCGGCGGAAGGACGGCGGCAGCTGCCTTGCGCTCGTGCCGGACGGAACGGCGGAGACGGTCATCGCCTTCTTCGGGGCGGTCGGCGCCGGCCTCGCCGTCGTGCTGCTCGACCCGAACGCTCCCGACGAGGAACTTCTTGACGCGGTCCGTCTTGCGCGCGCGGACCGGCTCTTCACAGCCGACCCGGATCTTGCCGGGGTGCTTTCCGGCGCGCTTTCCGGCGGCACCTCCTTAAAACCAGGCGAGATCTGCTTCTTCACCTCCGGGACGACCGACAGGGCGAAGGCGGTCGTGCTGACCGAGACGTCCCTCCTTGCAAGCGCCTGGAACGGCGGCAGCTGCCTGCCGCTCTCCCCTTCCGACGTTCTCCTGCTCGTCCTGCCCTTAAACCACGTCTTCGGCATGGTCTGCGGCTTCCTCTGGGGCTTTGCTTCCGGGGCCGCCGTCGCGCTCGGACGGGGGATCAGGCATATGGCGGACGATTTTGCATTTTTCAGGCCGACCGCGGTCTCCGTCGTGCCTGCTCTGCTCCAGTTTCTTCTCGCGCACAGCGCCCTGAACGGAGAGCTTGCGCTCATGCTCATCGGCGCGGGCGGCTGTCCCGCGGAAACCATCGCTGCGGCGAAAAAGACCGTGTCCCGCGTGAGCTTCGGCTACGGCCTCACCGAGACCGGTTCCGGCGTCGCCCTCTCGCTGGGGGACGATCCGTACGCGATGACGGTCTGCCCGGACGACACGGTCACGATCGCGCCGGACGGGGAGATCCTGGTCCGCGCGCCTCTCACGATGATGCGGGGCTACCTGGACGATCCGAAAGCCACCGAAGCGGTCCTTCGGGACGGCGTCCTCTCTACCGGCGACCTCGGCCTGCTCGATGAGGCCGGCCGCCTCCGCGTGACCGGCCGCAAGAAGGAGATCCTGGTCCTTCAGGACGGCACCAAGATTTTCCTGCCCGAGTACGAGGCAGGCCTCGCGGAAGTCCTGCCTGGCCGGGACTTTGCGGCGGTGCTCTTTAGAGGCCGCCCGGCGCTTTTCATTTTCGGAGATCCGTCGGAAAAAAATGAAATTCTCCGGAAAATCGCCCCCGCGATGAAAAAACTCCCCCGCGGACAGCAGATTTATGATATTCTGTTTGCGGACGCCCCGCTGCCGCGGACCGCGTCCGGAAAACTGAAAAGAAATATATTGGCGGAAACCGCCGGAAAGAGTACATTATGACAAGACAGGAAATACTCGAAAAAACCGTCCGAATCGTCTGCGACTGCCTGCCTGAGCTCGCGGACAACCCCCTCACCGAGGAGACCGTGATCAACACGGACGCCGGCGTCGACTCGATGGGCTTCACGCTCATCATCTGCCGTATCGAGGCGGCCTTCGACATCAAGATTCCGGACCGCCAGTGGCGGAAGCTCCAGACGCTCGGCGATGTCGTCACCGCGATTGAAAAAAGGCTTTGAAAGGAAAAGACATGAATATTGATATTTTCGAGACAAAAGAGCGCATTCTGGCCGACAACGATGCGGCCGCCGCGCTCACCAGGGAAAAGCTTGCCGGCAGCGGCACGCTGTTCGTAAACCTCATGGGCTCCCCGGGCGCCGGCAAGACCTCGGTGCTCATAAACCTCATCGGGCTTCTTAAAGACAAATGCTCCATCGGCGTCATCGAGGCCGACGTGGACTCCGACGTGGACGCGAAGACCATCGCGGAGCTGGGCGTCCGCGCGATCCAGATCCACACCGCAGGCCTCTGCCACATGGACGCGGACATGACGAACCGTGCCCTTGACCGGTTCGGCACGGAGGGGCTCGATCTCATTTTCCTCGAGAACATCGGAAATCTGGTCTGCCCGGCGGAATTTGATGTCGGCGCGGACCTTAAGATGATGATCCTCTCCGTCCCGGAAGGCGACGACAAGCCGCTCAAGTACCCGCTCATGTTCACCGTGAGCGATATCATGATCGTGAACAAGATCGACACCGCGCCGGTCTTCGACTTCGACCTCGACGCGGCCGCGGCTCGCGCCAGGGCGCTGAATCCGGCCATCAAAGTCTTCCCGGTCTCGGCGAAAAACGGCGAAGGTTTTGAACCGGTCGCCGAAGAGCTTCTGGCCCTGCTCAGAAAGAAAGGAGTCCTGTCATGAAGATCATACAGGTAGGCGCCTCCATCACCGCCTCGAACGACCGCGACGCGGACCTCATCCGCGCGAAAATGAAAAAAGAGAAGACTCTCCTCGTGAACCTCATGAGCGCGCCGGGTTCGGGCAAAACGACCTTTCTCTCCCGCCTCATAAAGGACATGCCGGACCTTAAGATCGGCGTCATGGAGGCCGACATCGAGTCTGCCGTCGACGCGGAGCGGATCGAAGCACTGGGCGCGAAGGCGATCCAGGTCCACACGAGCGGCATGTGCCACATGGACGCCGGCATGACCGGGACGGCCCTTAAGGCGATCGCCGACGGGGAGCATCTCGATCTCATTTTCCTGGAAAATGTAGGGAACCTCATCTGCCCCGCCGAATACGACACCGGGGCCGGCCTCAATATCATGATCCTCTCCGTCCCGGAGGGCGACGACAAGCCCCTCAAGTACCCGCTCATGTTCTTAAAGAGCGACGCGCTCATCGTCTCGAAGATTGACGCGCTGCCCTATTTCACCTTCGACCTTGACGCCTGCCGGCGCCGTGCGGACGACCTGAACCCCGGGATGCCGGTCTTCCCGGTCTCCGCGAAGAAGGGGGACGGCATGGCCGCCTTCGAGGACTGGCTGAGAAGCAAGCTCGCGGCCTGGACCGCTGACGAAGGAGAGGCTGACCATGCATGAGATGGGCATCGTCCTGCACATGGTGGACACCCTCGAGGAGACCGCGAAGGACAACGACCTTACGAGGATCGGCAAGGTGACCCTGTCGGTCGGTGAGGTATCCGGGATCATGACCGACCTCTTCACCGACTGCTTCGACTATTTCAAGGTGCGGCATCCGGTCCTCAGGGACGCCTCCCTCGTCCTCGAGACGATCCCGGCCGTGACCTGGTGCGACAGCTGCAAAAAGACCTACGAGACCGTGCGTTTCGGCCGAACCTGCCCTTACTGCGGCTCCGGCGAGACCTGGCTCCTCCGGGGAAATGAATGCGTGATAAAAGAAATCGAGGCGGAGTGATCCGCCTCGATCTTATTATGCTCTTATATTTTCTGTCCGCTCATCGCGGAAAAGGAGACGAGCGCAGCCTCCGGCTCCATATTGCAGCGCAGTTCATAGAGCGGAAGCTCCCTCGAAAACCGGTCAAGGAGCCTGAGCGTGGCCGCCAGATGGCCCGCTCCTTCCGGCCGGTAGCACTGCCGGAGCAGGACCGGCCAGTCATTTTCCGCGGGCAGCCGGCGGATTTCATTTTCCGGAGCCTGCAGAATGCGGCAGACCGCCGCAAGAGGAACCATCGTGTTCGTCCCCTCATGATGCTTGCCGTTCCAGGGGGTTCCGCAGGCGAAGATCCCGTCCTTCGTGAAGCGGATCAGCGGCTTGTCGTCGTTGACCATGAGGACCTCGTGCCCGTACTTCGGAAGGACTTCCCGCCAGAGCCGCGTGTGCGTGGATTTGCCGGTCCCGCTCGGCGCCGTAAAAAGGTAGGCCGCCCCGTCAACCGCGGCGACGGATCCGTGAAACAGGATCACGTCCCTCTCCGTCATCGCCTCGGCGATCTGCCGGTAGACCGCCAGCGTCTCAAGACAGGCGTCGCTCCAGGTTCTTGTGTCCCCGGCTTCCGCCGAGCGCCGGCGCTCATCCCTGATCAGCTCCGCGGTCGAGACGATGCGGAAAGCCGGCTCCTCGTCCGTGAGGTAGTCCCGGCAGTACTCTCTCGTCGATTCGTAAACGGCCTCGATCTCAAACGGGATCCCGGCCATCTTCACCGTAAACGCCATCACTCACAGCACAAGGAGGTCCGCTTCGGACAGCTTTGCGATGAAATCCTTGACGTCCTTGCGGATCCTCTTCTCCTCCGCGTCATATTTTTCAAGCATCTTCGCGACGATCTCGTCCTCGGTCACGTCATTTTTCAGCTGGTCAAACACGAATGCGCTCGTTTTGTTCATCTTCACGATCCCGTTGAATTTTGAGGCATCCGCCCCCACGGCGACCGCGATAAAGCTGTCCGATACTTCCTGCACAACAAATTCATATCGAAGCTTCATGATTCCGCTCTCCTTTTCTTATTGATCTGTTCTGCATTATACGCTTCCGCCCGGATTCTGTAAATGAAAACCGCGCTCAGTTCGAAAACTCCTTCGTGAGATTGCGCACCCACTTGTATTTCCGGAAGCGGATCATGACCCAGGGGATCTTCCCGACTTCGTCGAGGCAGGTGCAGGCGTAGACCAGAAGGACCGGCCAGTGAAACACAAACGCACCGAGAAGCGCCAGCGGGATCGCGATCCCCCACATGCAGACTGCGAGCGAATACATGTCAAACAGCGTATCCCCGCCGCCGTCCAGCACGCCGTTGATCGTCACGGTGTTGACGCAGCGTCCGATCATGTAGACTGACATGATCACCATCATGCCCGTGAGGTACCCGCGGGCGGCGTCCGACAGGATCACCGCGCGGGTGAGCAGCGGCGTCACCGCCAGGACCAGCGCTGTGGAGGCGAATCCGATCAGATAGGACAGGTTCTTCAGCTTTATCCCGTAGGCCTTGCCGCGCGCAAGATTGCCCGCTCCCAGCTCGTTGCCCACCATGATCCCGGCAGCCGCGCCGACGCCGTTGCAGGCGCAGCAGACGAGGTCGCGCACCACCGCGGCGACCGAGTTGGCCGCTGCCGCGTCCACGCCCAGGTGCCCCATGATTGCGGTGTAGGAGGTGAAGCCGACGCCCCAGAAGAGCGAACCGCCCATGAGCGGCAGGCACTGGCGCACAAAATCCGCCGTGAGCTCGCCGCCCACGCTGAAGAAACGCCGGAGGGGCGGACGCACATAGCTCTTCCCCGCGGAGAGCCCCAGGCAGAGCCCGAGCTCGATCACGCGCGCGATCAGGGTCGCGAGCGCCGCGCCGCGTGCCTCCATCCTCGGAGCTCCGAAGAGCCCGAAAATGAAAACCGCATTGAACGCGATATTGAGAACCACCGCGCTCGTGGAGATCCACGCGCTCGCCGAAACATGCTCCGTCACCTTCATGACGGCCAGGTAACACTGGGAGATCCCGGTGATGAGGTAGGACCATCCGGCGATTCGGAGATATGCGCTCCCGATCGCGATCAGCCCGGCATCGCCCGCAAATATTTTCATGAGAAGCTCCGGGATGAGCTCGCACGCCCCGAAGAAGATGAGCGAGACGATCCCGCAGAAGCCCAGCATCAGGTTGAACAGGTTCTCGAGTGTTTTCCGGTCGCCCTTGCCCCAGTACTGCGCGCCGAGGATCGAGCCGGCCATCGTGATGGCCCCGAGGAACATATTCTGGACGAACTGGATCTGGGTTGCCAGGGAGACTGCCGTCATCTCCGCCTGGGCGACGCGCCCGAGCATCAGCGCGTCGCCGGCCGCCACCAGCGCCAGCATGAGGCTCTGGAACATGATCGGCAGGGACAGGCGCCAGAGCTTCCCGTAGAACAGGCTATTGTCGATATTTTCCGGATTCTTACTGTTTAATGTCAACAAATCTCCCTTCCGCTCCGCCGCAGAGGATTCCCTCAAGGACCTTGAGGACGTGGCAGGCGAGACGCTTGTCGGTCCGGGATGTTCTGCCGCTCATGATCGCGTCCGCCATCTCGGAGGGACCGATGCCCCTGGAATTCTCCGAAAATTCATTCACCGGCGCAAGCACCTCCGGCTCCGGAGCCTTCCGCGGATCCAGTAAGACCGGCAGCAGCACGACGTCGCCGCCGAACTGGTTCGGGTCGGTGAGGATGAGCGTGCCCTTCGAGCCGTAGATCCTGAAATAAGCCTCGTCCCGCATGTCGGAATCCGCGTCGATGTGCAAGGTCCCGGTGACGCCGCTCTTCATGCGGATGACCGCGGAGACCTGGCTCTCGTTCGGGCTGTCAAACGTCTCCCCGAAGCTCGGGAAACCGGGAACCACCCCGGTGTGCGTCGGATACGGCGCGGCGACGATCCCGCCGACCCGGTCGACCTCACCCAGGAGGCTCACCAGCGCCGTCACATAGTAGACCGCGTAATCGTAGAGGATGCCGCAGCCCGGCTGCCTTAAAAATGAAAACAGCGACAGCAGGATATCGTTGCACCTCGTCGCCGAGATCGCGAACGAGTGGATGTCGCCCAGTCTCCCCTCCCGGATCGCCTTGAGCGCCGTCTCATACGCGGCCCCGAGGAAGGTGTCCGGCGCGCTGCAGAGATAGAGCCCCTTCTCATCGGCCAGCGCGCAGAGCTCGTCCGCCTTCGCCGGATCGTCCGTGATCGTCTTCTCCGTGTAGACGTGCTTGCCGCTCAAAAGGGCCCGCTTAATGATCCCGTAGTGGGCCCCGACCGGAGTCAGGTTCACGACGATCTCGATCTCCGGGTCCGCGAACATTTCGTCCATGGTCACCGCTTTGATCCCGTACTGCTCCGCCTTCTTCGCCGCGCTCTCTATGTGGTTTGCGCAGATTGAGACGACCTCAAGATTATCAAATTTCTCAATCATATTTTTGAGATAAATATCGCTGATGGCGCCGGCGCCGACGACGCCGACTTTCATTTTCCGCATGCAGATACCTCCTTCTTACGGTGAACAGCTTATCACCGCTATTATACACGAAGATGCGCCGCGGTATCAATTCCCCGACGCTAAAAAACCTCCGCCCGGCCTTTTCAGGCTGCCGGGACGGAGGCTTTAAATATATTATGTCAACCTTTGTAGCAGTCCACCGCCGCGCGCTCGATCGGAAGACCCTTCTCGTAGCGGGCAAGGTAGGCGTTAAAGCCCTCGACTGCCGCCGGATCCGGCTGCACCGTCGTGCCGGCTTCCGCGCCGAAGACGTCCGACTTCAGCCAGTCTTCGAGCGCCGCGCCGCCGCCGCGGACCCTGTAGGCCGCGAGCAGGGCAACGCCCCATGCGCCGCCTTCACCCGCCGTCGACATGACCGTGACCGGGACGTCCAGCGCCGCCGCCAGGATGCTCTGGCCGACGCCCGCCGTCTTGAAGAAGCCGCCGTGGCCGTACATCGTGTCGAGCGCGGCATGCTCCTCCTTCAGCAGGATGTCGCAGCCGATCTTGAGGACCGAGAGCGCCGAGTAGAGATGCATGCGCATGAAGTTGGCAAGTGTGAAGCGGCTGTCCGCATTTCTCACGAAAAGCGGCCTGCCCTCCTCCATGTGCGTGATCGCCTCGCCGGAGAGATAGTTGTAGCCGAGGAGGCCGCCGCAGTCCGGCTCGCCCTCCATCGCCTTCGTGTAGAGCTTCGTGAAGAGCTCGCCGCGGTCCGCCTTGATGCCCATGAGGTCGCAGAACTGGCCGAAGAGGCCGACCCAGGCGTTGAGGTCCGAGGTGCAGGTGTTGCAGTGGGCCATGCCAACCAGGTCGCCCGCGGGCGTCGTCACGAGGTCGATCTCCGGATAGACTTTGGAGAGCTCCTTCGCGAGGACGACCATGCCGAAGACGGAGGTGCCGGCGGAGACATTGCCGGTGCGCCTGCCCACGGAGTTGGTGGCGGTCATGCCGGTGCCCGCGTCGCCTTCCGGCGGGCAGAGCGGGGTGCCGGCCGCAAGATTTCCGGTCTCATCGAGCAGGGCGGCGCCTTCCTCGGTGAGGAAACCGGCGTCCTCGCCCGCGACGAGGGACTTCGGAAGGATCTCCGCAAGCTTCCACGGATAACCCTTGTCCGCGATCTTCTCATCGAAGAGTTCGATCATCTTCGCGTCATAGTCGCGCGTCTTGATATCGATCGGGAACATGCCGGAAGCGTCGCCGACGCCGATGACCTTCTGTCCGGTCAGCATCCAGTGCACATAGCCGGCCAGCGTGGTGATGAAGCGCACGTCCTTCACGTGCTCTTCGCCGTTCAGGATCGCCTGGTAGAGGTGGGCGATCGACCAGCGCTGCGGGATATTGTAGTTGAAGAGGGCGGTGAGCTCCTCCGCCGCCTGCTCCGTCATCGTGTTTCTCCAGGTGCGGAACGGGACGAGCAGGCTGCCCTCGCCGTCAAAGGCCAGGTAGCCGTGCATCATCGCGCTGACGCCGATGCCGGCCAGGCTCTTGATGACGACGCCGTATTTCTGAAGGACGTCCGCCGCGAGGGAGGTGTAGGTGGCGCGGAGACCTTCCCAGACCGTCTCGAGGTCATAGGTCCAGACGCCGTCAACCAGCTTGTTCTCCCACTCGTAGGAGCCTTCGGCGATCGGCTCGTTCTTGTCATTGATCAGGATTCCCTTGATTCTGGTGGAGCCGAACTCGATCCCGAGAACGGCGCCGCCGGATGCGATCAGCTTTCTTGCGTCCGTCATGGCTGTTTACCTCATAAAAAATTTCTGCAGGTCGGCTTCCGTGGTATCGTCGCCGATGGTGATCAGTTCCGTGCCGGTCAGGCGGGCAAACATTGCGATATCGTCGCGGGTCAGGGCTGTGGAGACGACCGAGTGATGCGCGCCGCCCGCATAGCACCATGCCGCAGTGCCGATCTTGAAGTTCGGTTTGTGGCGGTACATGATCCGCGCGACCGGAAGGTTCGGCATCGGCAGCGGCTGCTTGACGAGCTCGATGTCCGCGCAGATGATGCGGAAATGGTCGCCCATGTCAACGAGCGTCACCTGGATGCCGTCGCCTGTCACGCCGTCGAAGACCAGGCGGGCCGGATCCGCCTTGCCGCCGATGCCGAGGTGATGAACCTGGATCTCCGGCTTCGTGGCCGCGAAGGAGGCCGGGACCTCCAGCATGTGGGAGGCGAGCTCAAGCTCCGCACCCGGGGTCAGGTCGTAGGTGTAGTCCTCGATGAAGCCGGTGGCGCCCTCGCGGCCTTCCGCCATCTTCATGAGCACCGAAGAAAATGCACTGATCTTGTAATCGCCTTCCGGACCGAAGCCCACGCCCTTCGCCATGAGGTTCTGGGCAGCGATGCCCGGCAGCTGCTTCATGCCGAAGAGATCCTGGAAGTTGTCGGTGAAAGCGGTGACTTTATTTTTCGCGATGAACTTCTCGAGCGCGATCTCGTAGCGGGCCTGCTCGCGGACCGCCTCGATGTTGTCGGTCGCCATCGTGTACTTTTCGGTGTACTCGGCCATCTTCGCGTCGACTTCCGCCTCAGTGGCCTCGTCAGCCAGCTTCGCGATCTCGCCGATGCCCCAGTACTTGATCTCCCAGCCGTATCTGATCTCGCACTCGAGACGGTTGCCGTCCGTGACCGCGACGTCGCGCATGTTGTTGCCGAAGGTCGCGACGCGGGTGCGCTTCGAGAGACCGATCGCCTTCGCGACCTGGGCGAAGCGCTTCACGCCGGCGATGAAATCGTCGTGCTTATAGTAGCCGGCGACGACCTCGTGGGCGATGCCGAGGCGGGCGAGGATGAAGCTGTACTCGCGGTCGCCGTGGGCTGCCTGGTTGAGGTTCATGAAATCCATGTCGATCGTGTCGTAGGGCAGCTTCTCATTGGCCTGCGTGTGCAGGTGAAGGAGCGGCTTGTTCAGCATCTGAAGGCCCTTGATCCACATCTTCGCCGGGGAGAATGTGTGCATCCAGGTGATCACGCCGACGCAGTCGTCGTCGCACATGACCTTCTTCATGTCCTCGACGCAGATCTCGGACGTCTCGACCGTCGGGAGCAGCTCGATCCGGATCGTGCCTTCCAGCTTTTCATTTAAAAATGCGGTCATCTCCGCGCAGTCAGCCGCGACCTGGGCAAGGCACTCAGCGCCGTAGAGATCCTGACTGCCGGGGATGAAATACAGTTTTTCCATTGTTTTTGTCCTCCTTTTATAAGACTGTAAGGTTTATGGTTTCATTATACAAAGCGGCTCTCTGCCTTTCTTTGACCATTCTATTCATTTATTAGACGTTCTTGCTGTCTCGTGTTCCGCGGCCAGTCTCATAAGGAGGCTCTCCGTCTCTTCCTCCGTCAGGAATTTCTCGGTCGAGTGCAGGCTCCGGAGCATGTGCTCGTCCGAGCGCCGCACGCTCACGGTGCTGCGGTAGACTTCAGGCGTCACCTTGAATCGCTTCCTGAACGCGCCGCTGAAATAGCGGTAATCGGAAAATCCCGCCGCATAGCAGATGTCGAGAAGCTTGCGGTCCATGTCCTGCATCATCTCAGAGGCCGCGTTCAGGCGAACCGTCTCGACATAGGCCCGGAAGCTCTGGTTGAGCGTCTCCCGGATCACGTGGGAGAGGTAGCTCATCGACAGGGCTTCCTGCTCCGCAAAGTCCGTGAGGCGGATCTTCTCCGCGTAATGGTCGTCTACGTAGGCCAGCAGGCGGTCGATGAGGGCCCTTCTCTTCTCAAGATCGGCGGATTCCCTGAGCGTCATGCGGTGATGCGGCAGTTTTCTGATCAGTCTGTAAAAAATATCCCCCATCCGGCAGAGCGCATAAAGCTCGGAGCCCTCCTCGCGGGAGTAATAGGCATTTGCCGCAGCGATGAGGAGGCCTCTCATTTCCCGCATCTCCTCCGGGCTCATGTGGGCGGACAGAAGACGCGCGTCGAACCGTATCTCCGGGAGCTTCGAGGAGTCGCCCCACAGCTCCGGCCTCACCTGGATGCACAGGAACGTGCAGCCCTCCTTCGAGTAGAATTCATGCACGAGGCCCGGATCGAGGATCGTGATCTCGTCCTTCCCCGCCGTAAAGACCTCCCCGCCGCAGGTGATCTCGATCGGGTTATCGATGATCCACATCATCTCAAACTCCCTGTGCTGGTGCGGGGTGCGGTAGTTCACGCAGTCAAAATACATCGTGAGCCCGGATATGGCAGTGTAGCGGACGATCTCGATCTCTTTCATGTCGGCTCCTTTCTTATACTTTTTTATTGTAATCCTCCCCCGCACATAATTCAAGGGCGTGTGAAAAAACGATCGTTTTTTCACACGCCCCATGAATGACCTGCCGCTCATCGAGGCGGCGGACGTCTCTTTTACATTTTCTCATGCGCCGGAGGGGCTTAAGAGCGCCTCCGATCACATCGTCTGCTCGGTCGGCGAAGCGCTCTCGCTCTTTGCCTGATCCGCGTCCGGGTACTCGATCTTCTTCAGGACCAGCCCTCTCGCGACTGCCGTGGGGCCGGCCGCGGCGCGGTCGCGGGCGTTAAGGATCTCCTGCATCTTCTCCGGGGGGTATTTGCCCGCACCGATCTCAATGAGGGTCCCGGCTAGGATCCGCACCATGTTGTAGAGGAAGCCGTTCCCGGTGATGCGGAAGGTGATTCGGTCTCCCTCGCGGACGACTTCCGCGGCGTAGATGTTCCGCACGGTCGTCTTCGAGGAGAAACCGCTCGCCGCGAACGAGGCGAAGTCGTGCTCGCCCAGGATGTACTGAGCCGCCTCGTTCATCTTCTTCTCATCAAGCGCATAGTAATAGTGAAATTCAAAATGCCGCGTCAGAGGATCCGGAAACGTCCGGTTGATGATGCGGTATTCGTATGTCTTGACGGTCCGCTGAAAGCGCGGATGAAAATCCGCCGGAACCTCGCGCGACTCCAGCACCCGGATGTCCTCCGGCAGGCGCGCGTTGAGCGCGAACGCGATTTTCCCCGGCGCGATCCGGGTGTCGACGTCGAAGCAGGCTACGTTGCCCTCCGCGTGGACCCCGGTGTCGGTGCGGCTGGCGCCCATCGTGCGTATTTTCCGCCCGAAGAGGTCCTCTATGGCCTTCTCGAGGACGTCCTGGACCGCCACGGTGTTGGTCTGGCTCTGGTAGCCCCCGTAGGCGGTGCCGTCGTAGGCGATCGTGAGCTTGATCCTCATGGCGGCACCTCAGATTCCCAGGATCCCGAGCACGATGCAGGCGGCGAAGAACAGGACAATCAGGAAATAGGCAGTCCTGTCTCTCCCCGCATAGATCAGCGGCTTCATCTGCGTCCGGCCCTCGCCGCCGTGGTAGCAGCGGGCCTCCATGGCCATCGCGAGGTCGTTCGCCCGGCGGAAGGCCGAGACGAACAGCGGGACCAGCAGCGGGATCATGCTTTTGATGCGGGTGATGAAATTGCCCGACTCGAAATCAGCTCCTCGCGCGATCTGCGCCTTCATGATCTTGTCCGTCTCCTCCATGAGGATCGGGATGAAGCGCAGCGCGATCGACATCATCATTGAGATCTCGTGCACCGGCACGTGCAGCTTCTTGAGCGGGGAGAAGAGCGTCTCCATCCCGTCCGTCAGCTGGTTCGGCGTCGTCGTGAGCGTCATGATCGAGGATCCGATCACGAGGTAAATGAGGCGGACGGCCATCCTGACAGCCGTCGCAAGGCCTTCCTTCGTCAGTGTGAGGATCCAGAATGAGAAAATCGGCTCGCCCGGCGTCAGGAACATATTGAAGAGCATCGTGATCACCAGGATGACCGCGATGGCCTTCATGCCTTTCACCATGAACCGGAACGGCACCTTCGAAAGTTTAATGAGAATGACAAGCACGACGGTGGCGAAGCCATAGCCCACGGGTCCCTTGATCAGGAAGAGCGCGATGATGAAGGCGATCGTCCCGATGAACTTGACGCGCGGATCGAGCTTGTGCAGGATCGAATCGGTCGGGTAATACTGGCCCAGCGTGATCTCTCTAAACACGTCTCACCCCTCCCTTCAGATCCCTCAGGATGCTCTCCTTCGCCTCCTCGACCGTGGACGCGGTCACGTCGACCGGGAAGCCGCGGTCTCTCAGTTCATGCATCACGTAGGTGATCTCCGGGGCAGCGAGGCCCATTTTCTCGAGTTCCTTATAGTGGGAAAATACCTCCTTCGGCGTCCCGTCAAACGGGATCTTCCCGTCGTTCACGACGATCAGCCTCTCCGCGTACTCCGCGACATCCTCCATGCTGTGCGTGACCAGGATGATCGTGATGCCGCGCTCCCTGTGGAGCTTCCGGATCTCCCCCAGGATCTCATCCCGCCCCTGCGGGTCGAGGCCGGCGGTCGGCTCGTCGAGGATGAGGACCTTCGGGTCCATCGCGAGGACGCCCGCGATCGCGATGCGCCTCTTCTGGCCGCCCGAGTGCTCGAACGGGGAGGTCGTGAAGGACTTCTCGGGGATGCCGACGCTCTTTAAGGCCTCCTCGGCCCTCGCTCTCGCCTCGGCTTCCGGGAGCCCTTTATTTTTCGGACCGAACATCACGTCCGTGATGACGTCCGTCTCGAAGAGCTGGTTCTCCGGGTACTGGAAGACCAGGCCGACCGAGGTGCGGAGGTTCTTCAGGTTGTATTTTTCCGCCCAGATATCCTGCCCTTCGAAGAGCACCCGGCCCTCCGTGGGCTTCATGAGCCCGTTCATGTGCTGGATGAGCGTCGATTTGCCGCTCCCGGTGTGGCCGATGATGCCGATGAACTGGCCCTCCTCGATCGCGAGATCCACATGGTCGAGCGCGCGCACCTCGTAAACCGTATCCTTGCTGTAAATGTAAGAGACATCTTTTAATTCAATGAGCATAACGCCTCCACCAGTTCCTCCCGTGTCAGGATGCCGTCGGCGATCGGGACGCCCGCCTTTTTGAGTTCCCAGGCAAGCTCCGTCACCTGCGGCACGGCGAGCCTCAGTTTCTTCAGTTCATCCACTCTCGAAAATATTTCCCGCGGTGTCCCCTGCATCACCACATGGCCGCGGTCCATCACGATCACGCGGTCCGCGAAAATGACCTCCTCCATGTAGTGCGTGATCAGGATGACCGTCACACCCTCCTTCTCATTGAGGTCCCGGACTGTGTGAAGCACGTCCTTCCGGCCGTTCGGGTCCAGCATCGCGGTCGGCTCGTCGAGTACAATGCACTCCGGCCGCATGGCGACCACGCCGGCGATCGCGACCCTCTGCTTCTGGCCGCCCGAGAGGCGGTTCGGGGATTTCGAGCGGTGCGCGAGCATGCCGACACGCGTCAGCGCTTCCTCGACGCGGCGCCAGATCTCCGGCGTCGGCACGCCGATATTTTCCGGGCCGAAGCCGACGTCCTCCTCGACCACCGTGCCGATGATCTGGTTGTCCGGGTTCTGGAA
>DFFD01000051.1:15259-25796 GCA_002369495.1 Lachnospiraceae bacterium UBA3785
GCGCGTTGATGTGCTTGGCGAGCGTCGATTTTCCTGATCCGTTGTGCCCCAGGATTGCGATAAACTGCCCCTTTTCCACATCGAGATCGATGTTGTCGAGAGCCCGCACTTTCTCGTTCTTCGAATCGTCCTCGGCGTATTTGATGTAATCAAACGCGAGCTTCGCGGCTTTTATGATCCCCATCTCACTCCTCCTTCAAGGGGCTGTCCCCGACGGCGCAGTCCCGGATGATGCTCCAGATCTCGTCCGCGCCTTCGCGCGTCTCCCCTGAAAATGCAACCACCCTCGCGCCGCCCGGCATCTTAAGAGAAGTCCTGATCGTCTTCAGGGCTTTCGGCACCTGCGAGCGCTTCAGCTTGTCCTTCTTCGTCGCGATGATGACCGGCTCCATGCCGTTTGTCGTGATCCACTCGTACATGAGCCTGTCGTTCGCGGACGGCTCGTGGCGGATGTCGACGAGCAGGAAGACCGTCTTAAGCGCTTTCGACGTCTTAAGATAGTTCTCGATCATCTTTCCCCACTTCGCCTTCACCTCCACCGAGGCGTTGGCGTAGCCGTAACCCGGCAGGTCCACAAGATAGCAGTCCGGCGCGAACGGTTCGGGCAGGAAGGCGTCCGCATCCGGCGTGCCTTCGTTGACCCGGTAATAGTTGATCGTCTGGGTCTTCCCGGGCTGGCTCGACGTCCTGGCCAGGGATTTCCGGTTCATGAGCGTGTTGATGAGGGTGCTCTTGCCGACGTTGGATTTGCCGGCGAAGGCGACCTCCGCCCGGGCGTTCTCCGGCAGGCGGCTCGTGATGCCGCAGACCGTCTCGAGGGCTGCATTTCTGATCTTTACCATAATAACCTCAGGCCAATGCCTCCGCGAGGACCTCCTCCATCGAGCTGACGTACACGATGTTAAGTCCCTCCGTGATCTCGGTGGAGATCTCCTCCATGTCGTTCCTGTTCTTCTCCGGGATGAGCACCTTACGAATGCCTGCGTTCTTCGCGGCCAGGAGCTTCTCCTTGAGCCCTCCGATCGGCAGGACGCGGCCGCGCAGCGTGATCTCGCCGGTCATGGCGACGTCCGCCCGGACTTTTCTTCCCGTGACGGCGGAGTACATCGCCGTCGCCATCGTGACGCCCGCGGACGGGCCATCCTTGGGGACCGCGCCTTCCGGGATGTGGATGTGGATATCGTTCTCCTGGAAGAAATTTTCCGGGATCCCGTGCTCCGATGCGACCGACCGCAGATAGCTGATGCCCGCCTGCGCGGACTCCTTCATCACGTCGCCCAGCTGGCCGGTGAGCAGGAAAGTGCCCTTGCCCGGCATGATGTTGACCTCGACCTCCAGCGTCACGCCGCCGACCGACGTCCATGCAAGGCCCTGGACGATCCCGACCTCGTCGCTCCCGTTCACCGGGTTGACGGTGTATTTCTCGTGGCCGAGGAAATCCTGCAGGTTGTCCCGGGTCACCTCGATCTTCTTCTCCCCGTTCTCCAGCACGCGCCTGGCCGCCTTCCGGCAGATCTCGCCGAGCCTCCGCTCGAGCTGGCGCACGCCCGCCTCGCGGGTATAGCCGGAAATGACAAGCTTCATCGCCTCGCCGGAAATGGCCAGCTGACCCTTCTTCAGGCCGTTCGCCTTCATCTGCTTCGGGAGCAGGTGCTCCTCCGCGATGTGCTCCTTCTCATTTTCCGTGTAGGAGGAGATCTCGATGATCTCCATGCGGTCGCGCAGCGGTCCCGGGATCGGCGCGAGGTCGTTGGCGGTCGTCACAAAGAGGACCTCCGAGAGATCCAGCGGGATCTCCACGTAGTGATCCTCAAAATGGCTGTTCTGCTCGGAATCGAGCACCTCGAGGAGCGCGGAAGCCGTGTCTCCCTTGTAGTCCTGGCTCACCTTATCGATCTCGTCGAGCACGATGAGCGGGTTCTTGGCGCCGGCCTTTTTGAGCCCGGCCGCGATCCGGCCCGGCATCGCGCCGACGTAGGTGCGGCGGTGGCCGCGGATCTCCGCCTCATCCCGGACGCCGCCGAGCGAGAGACGGACATATTTCTTGCCGAGAGCCTCCGCGATCGAGCGGCAGATGGATGTCTTGCCGGTTCCGGGAGGTCCCACGAGGCACAGGATCGGGCCTGCGCCCTTGCCGGTCAGCTGCCGCACCGCGAGAAACTCGAGGATGCGCTCCTTGACCTTCGTGAGGCCGTAGTGGTCGCGGTCGAGGATCTCCGCAGCCGCGGCCAGATCCGCGCGGTCGCGCGTCACCTTGTCCCACGGCAGCGCCAGCAGGGTCTCGACGTAGCCCCGGAGGACAGCGCTCTCCGGGGACATGGCGGGAAGATTCTCGAGACGTTTGATCTCCTCGAGGATCTTCTCCTTCACTTCCTTCTTCGCGCGGAGCGATTTCACGCTCCGGCGGAAATTCTCAATGTCGTTTACGGTGGTATCCTCGCCGAGCTCCTCGCGGATGACCCGCAGCTGCTCGCGGAGGATGTAGTCGCGCTGATTCTTGTCCACGCGCTCCTTGACCTTCATGGAGATCTCCCTGCGGAGATTCATGATCTCGGTCTCCGCCAGGAGGATCATGCCGAGCGTCTCGTAATAATCCGAGAGCGTCGGCGCCTCGAGGATCATCTGCCGCTTCTCGAACGGCAGCTGGACCTGCAGCGAGATCTGGTCGAGCACATAGGTAAGGTCGTCCGACATCATGATCGTGTCGGCGGCGTCGCGGCTCATATTATCATTTTCCCGGATATAATCCGAAAAAAGGCTCTTGATATTGCGGAGCATGGCGGTTCGAAGAGACGCCGACATCTCTTCCTCCATGTCCGGCACGCTGATCTCCGCCTCGAGCCCGTCCTCGTCCTTCACGAGGCGCAGCATCTCCCCACGGGAAATGCCTTCCACCAGCACCCGAAGGACGTTCTTCGGCAGCTTCGTGACCTGCTTGATCCGGCAGACCGTACCCATGTAGTAGAGGTCCTCCTGCTCCGGATCCTCCGTCTTCGGATTGTGCTGGGCGGTGAGGAACAGCTCGCGGTCGCCCATCATTGCCCGGTCGACGGAGAACTGGGAGCGCTTCCGCGTGACGTCGATATGTACGATCATTCCCGGCAGGATGACGATCCCGCGGAGCGCTACCGCCGGCAGCGTCCTGGGCATGCTTTCATTTTCCAAACTTATCCCTCCGCCTCTGCTGTCTTCTTCCGGGCCAGCGTGCGCCTGCCGCTGCCATCCGGCAGGGAGGCCTTCCGCCCGTGGATAAATGTCACAGGCGCTTTCCCGTCGACCGCCTCCTTCGTGACCACACACTCGGTGATCGTCTCATCCGACGGCACATGGTACATCGCGTCCATGACGGTCTTCTCCATGATCGCCCGGAGGCCGCGCGCCCCCGTCTTGCGGGTCACGGTCTCGTGCGCGATCTCGCGCAGGGCTTCGTCGCCGATCACAAGCTTCACGCCGTCCAGCTCAAAGAGACGGGTGTACTGCTTCACCAGCGAGTTCTTCGGCTCGACGAGAATCCGGACGAGGGCATCCTCATCCAGCTCGTTCAGGGCTGTGACGATCGGGATACGACCGATCAGCTCGGGGATCAGGCCGAATTTCACAAAATCCTCCGGCATGATCTGCTTTAAGACCTCGCCGACGTTCTTCTCCTTCTCGCTCTTCCTGATCTCCGCGCCGAAACCGATGGATTTGGTCTCGATACGGCGCTCGATGACCTTGTCGATCCCGACAAATGCGCCGCCGCAGATGAAGAGGATATTGGTCGTGTCGATCTGGATCATCTCCTGCTGCGGGTGCTTGCGGCCGCCCTGGGGCGGAACGGAAGCGACGGTGCCCTCGATGATCTTGAGCAGCGCCTGCTGGACGCCCTCGCCGGAGACGTCGCGGGTGATGGAGGCATTTTCCGACTTGCGGCCGATCTTGTCGATCTCGTCGATGTAAATGATGCCGGTCTTCGCCCGCTCAAGGTCAAAATCCGCAGCCTGGATCAGCTTGAGGAGGATATTTTCCACATCCTCGCCGACGTAGCCCGCCTCGGTCAGCGTCGTGGCGTCCGCGATCGCGAACGGAACGTTCAGCATGCGGGCCAGCGTCTGGGCCAGAAGGGTCTTGCCGGATCCGGTCGGGCCCAGAAGCATGATGTTGGACTTCGCCAGCTCGACGTCCGAGTTCTTCGGCGCGAGCAGGCGCTTGTAATGGTTGTAGACCGCGACGGAGAGGACCTTCTTTGCCTCGTCCTGGCCGATCACATAGTCGTCCAGAAATGCCTTGATCTCCTCCGGCTTCATGAGATTGATCTCATGCTTCCGGCTTTTTCTCTCCTCCTCCATCTCCTCTTCCAGGATGCTGTTGCAGATATCCACGCACTGGTCACAGATATAGATGCCCGAAGGGCCCGAGAGAAGGCGCATCACCTGGTTTTCTGTACGGCCGCAGAAGCTGCAGCGCGGTCTTCCTGTTTCCTTTTTTCCTGCCATTTTGTCTCCTTAAACGTAAAGACTCCCCGTGTAGCGCACGAGGAGTCCCAATCATCCTTATCGATTTGTGACGACACTGTCGATAAGACCGTACGCGACGGCCTCCTCGGCGGACATCCAGTTGTCCCGGTCCGTGTCCCTCTCGATGACTTCGAGGGGCTGGCCGGTGTTCGAAGCGAGCGTTTCGTTGAGTCTCTTCTTGATCTTCAGGATATGCTCCGCCTCGATCTTGATGTCCGACGCCTGCCCGCGCGTGCCGCCCGACGGCTGATGGATCATGATCTCCGCGTTCGGAAGCGCCTGGCGCTTGCCCTTCGCGCCGCCCGCGAGCAGGAACGCGCCCATGCTCGCCGCCATGCCGATGCAGATCGTCGCGACGTCGCACTTGATATACTGCATCGTGTCGTAAATTGCCCAGCCCGCGGTAACGCTGCCGCCCGGGCTGTTGATGTACAGCATGATGTCCTTGCCCGGATCCTCAGCCTCGAGGAAAAGCAGCTGCGCGACAATAATGCTCGCGGTGTCGTCATTGACCTCGTCGCCGAGGAAAATGATGCGCTCCTTCAAAAGCCTCGAGTAAATGTCGTAGCTCCGCTCCCCCTGCGGGGTCTGCTCTATGACATAAGGTACCAGTGTGCTCATGTATTATTCAACCTCCACGGCGTTGTCCACAAGGAAGGTGATCGCTTCCTGGACAGCCATATCCTTCTTCATCTGTTCTTTGCCGAAATCGCTCATGGCCTTGTCGAGGTCTTCGCGCTTCATCTGATACTGCTCGGCCATCTTGTCGAGCTCCTCGCTGACCTTCTCCTCGGGGATCTCGATGTTCTCGGCCTTCACGATCTCCTCAAGGCACAGACGGGTCTTGATGCGCTTCTCAGCCTCTGGGCGGACCTGCTCAAGGAACTTGTCCTTGTTCATGCCCTGATAGTTCAGGAACATGTCGATCGGGATGCCCTGGCTCTGCAGCTGCTGCGCATACTCCTCGAAGATCTGCTCGGCCTGGGAAGTGACCATCGCATCGGCGATATCCATCTCGGAAACGGCGATCAGCTTGTTAACGGCCTCATTCTCGTAATCCGTCTTCTTTGCTCTCTCACGGCGCTCCGTAAGCTTCTTCTTAAGGTCTTCCTTGTACTCGTCAAGAGAATCGAAGCCTGCATCCTCGGCGAATTCATCGTCGATCTCCGGAAGCTCTCTCGTCTTGATCGTGTGGATCGTGCACGCAAAGACCGCTGCCTTGCCGGCGAGCTCCTTGGCGTGATAATCCTCCGGGAAGGTGACTTCCACGTCCTTGCTCTCGCCCGGCATAAGGCCGATCAGCTGCTCTTCAAAGCCCGGGATAAAGGAACCGGAGCCGATGACCAGGGACTGATCCTGAGCCGTGCCGCCATCGAATGCAGCGCCGTCGATCGTGCCTGCATAGTCAAGGGAGACCGTGTCGCCGTCAGCGACCGCGCGGTCCGTGACATCGACGAGGCGGGAGTTCTTCTCCTGCTCGGACTTAAGCTCCTTCTCGACGTCCTCATCCGTGACCTCAACGTTGATCTTCTTGATCTCAAGGCCCTTGTACTCGCCCAGCTTCACTTCCGGACGGACAGCGAACTCAGCCGTGTAGATGAGCGCCTTGCCCTTGCCCATGTCGACAACGTCGAACTCCGGCTGGGAAGTGATCTCAAGGCCGGAGGCTGCAGCTTCGACCGGATAGGTGTCGTTGATGCAGAAGTTTACGGCATCTTCGTAGAAGATCTCCGGGCCGTACATACGCTCGATCATAGCCAGCGGAGCCTTGCCCTTGCGGAAGCCCGGAAGCTGGATTTTGTTTTTATTCTTGTTGTAAGCTTTGACAATGGCCTTTCCAAAGTCCTCTGCGGACACTTCGATCGTAAGTTTCGCCATGCTGTGCTCGAGATTCTCAATTTTTGCGCTCATGTTTCCTCCTCAACCAGAGATACTATTCTTCACTATGTCCATAGACAGTCAAATATTATAACACAGAGGTTGTTTGGAATACAATCCCCTTTTTCACATTTTCCGCGGCGTCAGAGCCCTCGAGGATCTCGATGAGGCGCAGCGCAAACGGGATCGCCGTCCCGGCCCCGCGGCTCGTCGTGACATGCCCGTCGGTGACGACCTCCTCGCGTGTCGACACTTCAGCGCCTTTGAGCGCCTCCTCCATGCCCGGATAGATCGTCGCCCGCTTTCCGCGCACGATCCCGAGCGCGCCGAACACCATTGGGGCGGCGCAGATCGCGGAAATGTACCGCCCGTCCGCATTGAACCTTGCAAGAAGGTCCGTCAGCGGCCCGAACGCGCCGAGGTACTTAACGCCCGGCATGCCGCCCGGGAGGACCAGCATATCGGCGTTTTCGGGGTCTGCATTTTCAAAAAGGACGTCCGCCTTCACCGTGATGCCGGACCTTCCGGTCACAAAAAGATCGCCGCTGATCGAGACCATCTCTGTTCTGATCTTCGCGCGCCGCAGAAGGTCGACGACGGTCAGTGCCTCCACTTCCTCAAATCCTTCCGCAAAAAACACACAGGCTCTGCTCATAACTTTTCCCTCTCTTCTTTCCTCACACAAAACAACATGCTATACTGAAGCTACCATCATGAGAAAGGATCCCGATCATGGAAATAGAACGCAAATGGCTCATCAAAACCGTCCCGGAAAACCTCTCCTCCTGCCCGCACCACATCATCGAGCAGGGCTACTTAAGCGTCGCGCCGGTCGTCCGCATCCGCCGTCAGGACGACGACTACATCCTCACCTACAAGGGCGACGGCCTCATGGCCCGCGAGGAGTACAATCTCCCGCTCACGAAGGAAGCCTACGAGCACTTAAAGACGAAGATCGACGGCCGCCTCATCGCGAAGACCCGCTATCTCATCCCGCTGCCGGACGGGCTTATGATCGAGCTCGACCACTTTAAATCCCCCCTCGAGGGCCTCTACCTTGCGGAGATCGAGTTCCCGACCGTCGAGGCCGCGAAGAGCTATGAGGCTCCCGACTGGTTCGGCGAGGACGTCACTTACGACCCGCGATACCACAACAGCGTGATGTCAAGGCTCTGATCTTCTGAAAATGAACCCCTCACATCTCCCTTGCCTTCTGCGCCGCGGCGCGGACAGCCTCGATGGCAGCCGCGCGGAAGCCCATGTTTTCGAGCACCGCGACGCCCTCGATCGTCGTCCCGCCCGGAGATGTGACCATATCCTTGAGCTCGCCCGGGTGTTTCCCGGTGTCGAGCACCATTTTGGCGGACCCGAGCACGGTCTTCGCCGCGAAGCGGTAAGCCTTGTCGCGGGGCATGCCCTCCGCGACCGCTCCGTCCGCAAGCGCTTCAATAAACATGTACACGAACGCAGGCGAACTTCCGCTGACAGACGTCACGACCGGCATGAGCGTCTCCGGGATCTCGACGGCCTCGCTGAACGCGGCGATGAAGTCCCCTGCGGTCTTTTTTTCCGCCTCCGTGACGTTTCCGTTCGCGCACCAGCCCGTGATGCCCGCGCCGACGAGCGCAGGCGTGTTGGGCATCGCCCGCACGATCTTCTGGTCGGCGCCGAGGCCTCCCTCGAGGTCCGCGATCGAGCGGCCGGCCATGATCGAGATGATGAGCCTGCCTCTCACGCTCTCGCAGAGTTCCTCCGCGATGACCGGGAAGACATTCGGCTTCACGGCAAAGAGGACGATGTCCGCATTTTCAACGCACTTTCCGTTGTCCGCCTTCGTCGTAATGCCGTACCTGGCCGCCAGTTTTCTTCTGGCCTCGTCGCTCCTGTCGGAAGCTGTAATGTCCGAGGGCTTCGCGAATTCACCCGCGATGAGCCCGCCGATGATCGCCGTCGCCATGTTGCCGCAGCCGATGACTCCGATTTTCATTTTCCGTACCTCCTTATCATCCTGCTTCCTGAATGTTCAGGACGCTCGCCATTCTGATCCACTCGTTCTGGGGCACCGTCCCGTTCTTAAGAAATGCCAGCATCGTGTCGGCACCTTTCTCCCCCAGGTTCGCGGCCGGCCGCGTGATCGTTCCGAAGATCCTGCCTTCCTCGACCCACGAGACGATCCCGTCAAGGTCTCCTTCCACACAGACGACAACGATGTCGGTGCGCCCCATCGTCTCCATCGCGTACAGCATCGCGTCCGTGACGCGGCTGTTCGCGCAGACGACTGCCTCGATGGACGGATTGACCAGGAAGACTTCGCGGATCTCGCTCTCCGCGTCCGACATGTCGTACCCGTTGATTGAACGGTTCATGACCTCATACATGCCCGTGTGATCGATCATACCGACCTGGAAGGCCGAGATCATGTCCGAAGACCGGTCGTCATCATCCTGGACAACAGACATGTACCGGGCGTTGCCGCCGAGCCGGTCTATGTAGCGGAGCGCCAGCTCAGCGATATTCTTTTCCATATCGGTCGTGATCTGGGCAAGGCACAGGCCTCTCTCGGTGATTCCCCGGTCCAGAAGGATGACCGGGATCTCCGCCTCAGACGCGGACCGTACCGCCTCCGTGACATCGTCCGCGCGCATATTGTCGCAGATGATGCCGGCTGCCCTGTTTCTCACCGCTTCGGCAAATGCCGCCGCATACACCTCATCGTCATCCCCGCAGACCCGGAGCACCGTATTCCAGCCGCTGCCCTCGAATTTCGCGGCGGCAGCCGCATATTCCTCCGCGGATTCATGTTCCGCCGACGGCAGGATGACAACCACCGTCTTTCTCCAGTCCTGCTGTTCCTCGCTCACCTCTGTATCGCTGCTTTCCGTGTCTTTCCCGGCTTCTCCTATGCCGGGAAGCGTTCCGCATGCGGAAAATGCAGACACACAAAGGAGCATGGCAAGCAAAACCCCCATCAGCCTCTTCATACAAGCCTCCCAAGATTGATATCGCCCTCAAACACTTCCCTGGCCGGCCCGGTCATGAAGACAGGCGAGCCCGGACCTTCCCACTCGATGACGAGGTCCCCGCCGTTCAGATGGACCGTCACCGGGCTCTTCGCAAGGCCGTTCAGGATCGCGGCGACCGCGGTCGCGCAGGTCCCGGTCCCGCATGCCCAGGTCTCGCCGGAGCCGCGCTCCCAGACCCGCATCCGGAGCTCATGTTCGCCGAGCCGGACCGCAAACTCCGTGTTGACCCGTTCGGGGAACATCGGGTGGTTCTCGAAAACCTTTCCGATCTTCTCAAGAGGAAAATTCTCCACCTCGTCCGTAAAGACCACGCAGTGGGGGTTTCCCATGGAAATGCAGTTCACGCGCCACGTCTGCCCCGCGATCACCGCCGGGACGTCGATCAGCTGTTCCGCGTTCTCCGGGAGCGCAGCGCCCTCCGGCAGCGGGACCTTACTTATGTCAACCGGAATCTCAGCCGGTGCAAAAATCGCCTCTCCCATATTGACGCGGAGGCTCACCGCTTCGCCGTTTTCAGCCGTCACATCGAGGATCTTAACGCCCGCACCGGTCTCGACACGGATGCGGTCCTTTCGGGCGAGCCCGTGGTCGTAGGCGTATTTGCCGACGCAGCGGACGCCGTTGCCGCACATTTTCCCGAGGCTTCCGTCCGCGTTGTACATTTCCATCGTGACGTCGGCGATCTCACTGGGTTTGATCAGGATGAGACCGTCGGCCCCGATGCCGAAGTGCCGGTCGGAGACGAGACGGGCGGCCTCCGACGGGTTTTCCACGGTCTCCTTCGTGCAGTCCACGTAGACGTAATCGTTGCCGGCGCCGTGCATTTTCGTAAAGTGCATGAGAATTCTCCTATACTAAATTCTGCCGATGAACAGACTTTCTGACTCACCATTGCCATTAAATCACTGTTTAAGATTATCACAAACAACGGTTGTTTTCAACATCTCTTGTACGGCGCACACAGGCATTGCGGACTTTAGAACGCAGTATCCCTTCTGTGCTGTACGCCCCCGCTGCCTGATACAGTGTTTCCGGAAGCAGACATATAAAAAAGGCCCTGCAGAGGTCTTCCGTCACCTCTGCAGGGCCTCTCCGTGAAAGCTCACCCCAGCGCAAACCGCACCCTCCGGATCAGCTCCG
>DFFD01000024.1:0-6555 GCA_002369495.1 Lachnospiraceae bacterium UBA3785
GGGACGGTTCTTCAACGGGTGAAGAACCGTCCCCCAACGGGTGAAGAACCGTCCCCAAACCGCTCACTCCACCGTCACCGACTTCGCCAGGTTCTTCGGCTTGTCGATGTCGCACCCGTTCTCCTTCGCGACGTAGTAGGCGAGGAGCTGCAGCGGCACGATCTCGGTGACCGCGGAGAACAGGGGATCAGTATCCGGAATAAAGAGGAGATCGTCCGCGACGGAAATGATCTTCTGGTTGGAGCGGAATGTCAGGGCGAGGACTTCCGCTCCTCTTGATTTCACCTCCACGATGTTGGAGAGGGTCTTGCCCATGATCGCGGGATTGCAGCAGAGTGCGATGACGGGCGTGTGCTCCTCGATGAGCGCGATCGTCCCGTGCTTGAGCTCGCCCGCGGCGTAGGCCTCCGAGTGGAGATAGGAGATCTCCTTCATCTTGAGGGCCCCCTCGAGGGAGACCGCGTAGTCCGTGTTGCGGCCGATGAAGAACAGGGCCTTGCTGCTGTGGTATTTCTTCGCGAGATCCGGGATCGAGGCATTTAAGTCGATCGTCTGCTGGATCCGGCGTGGCAGGTGCTGGAGGTCTTTGACGAGCGTTTTGTATTCATTTTCAAGGAGACCGAGCCTGTCGCCGATGTAAACCGCGAGGAGGTAGAGGACCGAGACTTGCGTGGTATAGCCCTTGGTGGTCGCGACCGCGATCTCCGGGCCGGCCCATGTGTAGACCGTGTTGTCCGCGAGCTTCGCGACCGTGCTGCCGACCACGTTCACAACCGCGAGGGTGCGGGCGCCGCGGGCTTTGCACTCTTTGAGCGCCGCGATCGTGTCGGCGGTCTCGCCGGACTGGGAGATCACGATGAGGAGCGTGTGCTCATCGATCAGCGGGTCGCTGTAGCGGAGCTCGCTCGCGAGCTCTAAAACGACCGGGATGTGGGTGAGCCTCTCGAGCGCGTATCTGGCCGCGCAGCCCGCGTAGTAGGCAGAGCCGCAGGCGGTGATGACGATCTGGCGGATCTCACGAAGCTCCTCCGCGGTCAGGGTCAGCTCGTCAAATACAACCCGCCCGTCGCGGATGCGCGGCGCAATCGTCGCCTTGACCGCACCGGGCTGTTCCATGATCTCCTTCATCATGAAATGCTCGAAGCCGCCCTTCTCCGCGGCCTGGACATTCCAGGCGATGCGGCTGATCTTCTTTTCGACCGTCTGGTTCAGGCAGTCAAATATGCGGACTGAGTCCTTTGTGAGCTCCGCAAATTCGCCGTCCTCAAGGTAAATGACGTTCCGCGTGTGGGAGACCAGGGCCGTGACGTCGGAGGCGAAGAAATTTTCCCGGATGCCGACGCCCAGGATGAGGGGGCTGGCTTCGCGGGCGGCGTATATTTTCCCGGGCTCGTCGGAGCAGATGACGCCGAGGGCGTAGGATCCGGAGAGGCGGTTGGTGGTCCTGACCAGGGCCTCATGCATGTCGCCCCGGTAGTAGAGCTCGATCAGGTGGACGATGACCTCGGTGTCGGTCTCGCTCTCAAAACGGTACCCGTCCTGCCGGAGCTCATCCCGGAGCGACAGGTAATTTTCGATGATCCCGTTGTGGACGACGGCGAAGCGGCCGTCGTTCGAGAGGTGCGGGTGGGCATTTTCCTCAGTCGGGGCGCCGTGCGTCGCCCAGCGGGTGTGGCCGATCCCGGTCGTGCCGGGCAGATCCGCGCCGTCCCGGGTCCTGGCGCACAGGTTCGCGATGCGGCCCGTGACCTTGCTGACCGAGATCGCCTCGTTGTTCATGACCGCGATGCCGGCCGAGTCGTAGCCGCGGTATTCCAGTTTTTTGAGGCCTTCAAGCAGGACAGGGGCAGCGTTCTGCATTCCGGTAAAACCTACGATTCCGCACATGGTGATTCTCCTTTTCCCAAAAAAAGGCGTCCCTGAACGAATGTTCAAAGACGCCGTTGCCTTCACACGGAAGAATTGTACAGCAGGGGATGCCGTTTGTCAATGGGTACAAGACAGTTCACACGCCGCTTGCCCCGTAGTTTGAAAGGACGCGGGCGGAGGGATCGTCCACATTGCAGCCGTCCCACTCGCGGTTGGGCATCCAGAAGTCCGTGATCATTTCCGCCTGGCCGGGGTAATATTTTTCAAAAATCTCCCGGTAGAGGAGCGACTCCTTCGTGAAGGGCTGCGCGTGGGTGTATTTCCGCCGGAGTATCTCAAACTCCTCATCGGTGTATCTCTTCGCGGCGTATTCCTTCAGGTAATCCACCATCGAGTGGCCGACCGCGTCGGAAAATGCCGCCTTCTCCCGCCAGAGGATACTGTCGGGGAGAAGCCTCTGGCCCTCAAAGGCGTGCCTGAGCAGGTATTTTCCTTTTCCATAGGTGTTGATCTTCATCGCCGGGTCAAGCGCCATCACGTATTTTACGAAATCAAGATCCCCGAAGGGCACCCGGGCTTCCAGCGAGTTGACCGAGATGCAGCGGTCCGCGCGGAGCACATCGTACATGTGGAGCTCCCGGATCCGCTTTTCGGCTTCGGCCTGGAAGGCCTCCGGAGAAGGCGCAAAGTCGGTGTATTTGTAGCCGAAGAGTTCGTCCGAGATCTCGCCGGTCAGGAGGACGCGGATGTCCGTCTTCTCGTGGATCGCCCTGCAGACGAGGTACATGCCAACGGAGGCGCGGATCGTGGTGATGTCAAAGGTCCCGAGGAGCCTGATGAGTTCCTCCAGGGAGGCGATGACCTCGCCCGGCGTCATATAGACCTCCGTGTGGTCGGCGCCGATGAAATCGGCGGCTTCGCGGGCGTATTTCAGGTCGATCGCGTCCTCGCTCATGCCGATCGCAAATGTTCTGATCGGAACGGCGCGCTCGCGGGCCGCGATCGCGCAGACGAGCGAGGAATCGAGCCCGCCGGAGAGGAGGAAGCCGACCTTCGCGTCGGCTACGAGACGCTTTCTGACGCCGGCTATGAGCTTTTCCCGGATTTTGCCGCAGGCTGTTTCAAGGTCATCGTGACATACGATATCTGCATGGGAAATGTCCGTATAGGGGATAAAGTATCCGCTCTTATAGTAGTGGCCGGGCGGGAAGGGCCTGATCCTGTCTGTAAGGCCGAGCAGGTTCTTCGGCTCGCTGGCGAAGATAATTCCGCCTTTCCCGTCGTACCCGTAGTAGAGCGGCCGGATCCCGATCGGATCGCGGGCTGCTATGAACTCCTTTGTCCTTCCGTCAATGAGGATCAGGGCAAATTCCGCGTCGAGCATCGAGAACATGCGGGTCCCGTACTCGAACCAGAGCGGGAGAATGATCTCGCAGTCGCTGCCGCTCTTAATAGCATAGCCTTTTTCTTTCAGGGCCTCCCGCTGCGCCTCGAAGCCGTAGAGCTCGCCGTTGCAGACGACGAAGCTTCCGTCCAGCTCGAAGGGCTGCATGCCCGCGCAGGTAAGTCCCATGATCGCGAGGCGGTGGAAGCCCATGAGGCCGCAGCCGGTGTCGACGATGCGGCTTTTGTCGGGGCCGCGGGAGACCGTTTCGTCAAAACCTTTTTGAAATTCTGTGAGGTCGGCGGATTCGCCGCACCAGGTCATTATCGAGCACATTGCATACGCCTTTCATTTTCCTTATTCGACATCCTGAAGCGCGTCGTAGCCTTCCTCGCCGGTGCGGACTTTGACGACATTTTCCACATCATAGACGAAAATCTTGCCGTCGCCGATATGCCCTGTATAGAGCACCTTCTTGGCGGTCTCGATCACGTCGCGGACCGGGATGGCGGATACGACGATGTCCATCTGTACCTTGGGCCGAAGGTCGGTCTCGACCGCAACGCCGCGGTAGTACTCGGTGTGGCCTTTCTGCATGCCGTAGCCCATGACGTGGGAGACGGTCATGCCGGTGATGCCGAGGCGGGCCATCGCGCTCTTTAAAGCGAAGAGTTTTTCTTCCTTGAAGACGATCTCCACCTTGCTGAATTTGTGTCCGTCGCTTGCAAAGACAGGTTCTTTCTTAACGGGAACCGCTTCCGCCGGCGGGGTTGTGCCGGTGACGACCGGAACCTGCTCGCCCGTGCCGTATTCGACATAGTTATCGACGGCCGGCACAAAATCCGCATAGGCACTCGGGAGACCGTGTTCGCTGATATCGAGTCCGGTGAGTTCGTCGGCGGGGTCTGCGCGGAGAAAATCGCATTTTTTCAGAATCATGAAAAATGCAAGCATGGTGATGGCTGCCCACGCCGCGACCGCCGCAAAGCCGAGGAGCTGGAGACCGAGCTGCGTGAAATCACCCGTGTAGAAGAGACCGCGGAGACCTGCCGGCGCATCCGGATTGGCGAGCAGGCCGACCGCAATCGTGCCCCAGATACCGTTTGCGCAGTGGACGCCGACTGCGCCGACCGGATCGTCGATGTGGAGCTTAAGATCCAGCACCCGGACAACAGCGTCGACCAGAATACCGGCGATGAAGCCGACAATTGCGGCACCGAGCGCATCAAATGCGTCGCAGCCCGCGGTGACGGCGACAAGGCCGGCAAGGGAGGCATTTAAGCACATGGAGACGTCCGGTTTGCCATTCTTCACCCAGGTGTAGATCATTGTCGTGCAGGTGGCCACGGAAGGCGCGATGGTCGTTGTGAGAAAAATGGAAGAAAGCTCCGAGGGTGACGTCGCCGCCGCCCCGTTGAAGCCGTACCAGCCGAGCCAGAGGATAAAGACTCCGAGAGCGCCGAGCGGGATCGAGTGACCGGGAATCGCGTTGACTTTGGTGACTTTGCCGTTTTTGTCCGTCACATATTTGCCGATGCGCGGACCGAGAACCGCTGCGCCGATCAGGGCTGCGATGCCGCCGACCATATGGATCGCGCAGGAGCCTGCGTAGTCGTGGAAGCCGAGCCGGGCAAGCCAGCCGCCGCCCCAGATCCAGTGAGCCTCGATCGGATAGATGATGAGGCTGATCACGCCGGAATACACACAGTAGGCGGAGAATTTAGTCCGCTCCGCCATCGCGCCGGAGACGATCGTGGCGGTCGTGGCACAGAAAACCAGGTTGAAGACGAAATAGCTTGCGTCCGTGAAGCCATCCGCAGGGGAGGCGATAAACTCCCTGAAATGAAGGAACAGGTCAAGATTGGGCCTGCCGATCAGGCCGAAAAACATATCTTCACCCATCATCAGCGTGTAGCCGAGGAGAGAGAAGACAACGGTACCGATGCAGAAGTCCATGAGGTTCTTCATGATGATGTTGCCGGCATTTTTGGCGCGGGTGAAACCCGTTTCGACCATGGCGAAGCCGGCCTGCATCCAGAAGACAAGTGCGGCACCGATTAAAAACCAGAATTCGACAGTCATAATAATATACTCCTTTTTAAATATAAGAGGGACGGCTCCGGAAACCGTGTCCGAAACCGCCCCGGGAAAATAAGAGAAGGCTTACTTAACCCCGAAGAGAAGGTCCGAGTAGGTCGGATACGGCCAGTAGCTCTTGGCGGTCAGCTGCTCCGCCTTGTCGCAGGGGACGCGGAGCTCGCCCATCGCCTGAAGCAGGACGTCTCGTATGAGGGCGGATTCCTCGACGATGTCAGCTGCGCCGCGAACTTTTAAGAGCGCGGTCTCAAGCTCGTCGATCTTCGCGGCGATTTCGTCGATGAGGCCGGTCAGGGCTCTCACAAGGCCGGTCTCATGAGCACACGGAAGCTCCGGCGCGACTGCCTTCTTGGCAGCAACCGCCCTCGCCGTGTCGGCCGCGAAGGCCTCAATCGCGGGCAGGATCTGGGTGCGGGCCATGTCGACCATGGTGTTGGCCTCGATCACGACGCTCTTGCAGTAGTTCTCGAGCATGATGTCGCGGCGGGACCGCATCTCCTCGATGGTGAAGACGCCCAGAGAGGTGAGCATTTTGACGTTCTTTTCATCGAGGAGGTGGGGCATGCAGTCAGCGGTCGTGCGGTAGTTGAGAAGACCCCGCTCTTCGGTCGCCTCCCGGATCCATGCGTCATCATAGCCGTTCCCGTTGAAGATGATCCGCTTGTGATCCCTGATCGTTTTTCTTATCATCTCATGCAGGGCGGTCTCAAAATCCTCCGCTTTCTCAAGGCGGTCGGCGTAGATCCGGAGACTCTCCGCGACGGCTGCGTTCAGCATGATGTTGGCGCAGGCGATCGAGTTGGAGGAGCCGAGCATGCGGAACTCGAATTTATTTCCCGTAAATGCGAACGGTGACGTCCTGTTGCGGTCCGTCGTATCCCGGTTGAACTTGGGCAGGACATCGACGCCGAGCTTCATCTGGGTCTTTTTGGTGCCCGCGTACGGGACATCGTTCTCGATTGCCTCGAGGACCGCGTTCAGCTCGTCGCCCAGGAAAATGGAAATGACAGCCGGCGGCGCCTCGTTCGCGCCGAGCCTGTGGTCGTTGCCGGCGGTCGCGACGGAGAGACGCAGCAGATCCTGGTAATCGTCGACCGCCTTGATGACGGCGCACAGAAAGAGCAGGAACTGGGCATTTTCATAGGGAGTCGCGCCCGGGGAGAGCAGGTTCTGGCCGGAATCGGTGGCGATGGACCAGTTGTTGT
>DFFD01000024.1:6616-7369 GCA_002369495.1 Lachnospiraceae bacterium UBA3785
TGCCGGAGCCGTTGACGCCCGCGAACGGCTTCTCGTGGAGCAGGCAGACCAGGCCGTGTTTTGCGGCGACCTTCTGCATGATCTCCATGGTCAGCTGGTTGTGGTCGGTGGCGATGTTGGTGGTGGAGTAGATCGGCGCGAGCTCGTGCTGGGCCGGCGCAACCTCGTTGTGCTCGGTCTTGGCCAGGATGCCGAGCTTCCAGAGCTCGTCATTTAAGTCCGCCATGAAGGCCTGGACGCCGGGCTTGATCACGCCGAAATAGTGGTCGTCAAGCTCCTGGCCCTTGGGCGGCTTCGCGCCGAAGAGCGTGCGGCCCGTGAAGCGGAGGTCGGGGCGTTGGTCGTACATTTCCTTTGTGATAAGGAAATACTCCTGCTCGGGACCGACCGAGGACACGACGCGCCTGGCGGTGTTATTTCCGAAGAGGCGCAGAATGCGGAGCGCCTCGCGGCTTAAGACCTCCATGGAGCGGAGCAGAGGGGTCTTCTTGTCGAGCGCGGGTCCGCCGTAGGAGCAGAAGGCGGTCGGAATGCAGAGCGACTTATCCTTGATGAACGCGTAGGACGTCGGGTCCCAGGCCGTGTAGCCTCTGGCTTCGAAGGTGGCGCGGAGGCCGCCCGACGGGAAGGAGGAGGCGTCCGGCTCGCCCTTGATGAGCTCCTTGCCGGAGAACTCCATGATGACGCTGCCGTTCGGGGCTGGGGAAATAAAGCTGTCGTGCTTCTCTGCCGTGATTCCGGTCAGCGGCTGGA
>DFFD01000239.1 GCA_002369495.1 Lachnospiraceae bacterium UBA3785
CCAGACGGTAGACCGTCTCCGCACTGCACTTTTCCAGCCGTGCTTTGCCATTATATATATCGTTCACCGTAGCATAAGGAATATGGCTGGTTTTAGCCAGACGGTAAACGGACATATTCTTTTCCTGGAGGATATCTTGGATCGTCATTTTATATCACCTGCCTTTACCTTTATTATAACGGTATGCCGTTATAATGTCAATTATGGTATTGTTGATTTTCACTGACTGCAGGTTCAACGTCCTGCAAGTCGGAATCCCACTCAGAAAGCATAAATATAAAATTTTTATGAAGAAATATAAAAAATATATAAAAACCATACAGTAAATCGCATTCCTATCGCAAATAAGTGAAGAGATAAATTTTCCTTGCATTTTATTCCCGAAAAGATAGCAAAAAATCCGTTTCCCGGTGGAAATAAGTAGAGGGGTTTATTTCTGTGTACCTTGAAAATCGTATATTAGTCAGCAGCAACGTCTTTCTCCGTCCTTTCATCAGGCGATGTGCCACGACCCGTAAACCGGCGAGCGCAGGACCGGTGACGTTCCGTGAGGCACCGGAACGGCAAACACGGAGAAAGGAAAACTTCCGCCTGCAGCGACGGCCGGGTTGGAATTCCCGGGGGAAGCTCATGAGATGTATATGCCAATGCATCGGCTGCTGATTCCCGGCGTGGAAACATCACGCTGATCCAGGGGTGCCGAGGGCAAATATGGAAAAGGATAAATGAAAAATACAGAAAAATGAAGGGAGGGAAACCTATGAACAATAAAGAAATTCCTCTCGGTGAGAAAGAATTCCTCACCGTAAAGGAGGCTGCCGCATATTTTAATATCGGCATCAATAAGATTCGTGAAATCACGGATGATGACAACTGTAAGTGTGTCCTGTGGGTCGGGAGGAAACGAATGATTAAACGGGAGCGCTTCAGAAAGTTTCTGGAAGAATCATTTTCTGTCTAGGGAATTACACCCGGACTCTTACAATGGAGCCTGATCTGTGATATCCTTTAAGGGAAATCATAATCAGGCTCCGGAAAGGAGCATTATGAAGCGCAGAAAAGATACAAAGGGACGTGTTCTTAGGAAGGGAGAAACACAAAGAAAAGACGGGGTATATATGTACCGCTGGACGGATCTGTTCGGTGAAAGAAAGAGTGTATATGCAGGCACACTGGAAGAACTGCGCAGAGAAGAGGATGCTGTTCAAGCTGAACTACAGTCTGGTATCAGGAGAAACAACATCACCCTGAATGACCAGATTGAATGGTATCTTTCTACCCGGGGACAACTCAAATCGTCTACAAGAGAAAATTATATCTATTATTACCATCATACAATTGAAAATAGCTTTCTGGGACGGATGAGGGTCCGCGATATCCGGAAGTCACACATTTTGAAATTCTATGCGGATTGCAAGGCAAAAGGGTATTCAAATGGTACGATTGCAATATTGCAGAAGATTCTTCACCCGGCGTTTGAACTCGCATTAGATGATGATGTGATTGGCAAGAATCCCTCGAAGGGCTGCCTGAAAGATTACAGTGATTTCACTGAGAAGAAGCAGGCTCTTACACTGGATGAGGAGAAGGAATTCTTGAGCAGAGTTAAAGAAAGCCCTCGCATGAATTGGCTCTATCCGATGTACGCTATTATCTTGATCACCGGAATGCGCATCTCGGAAGTGCTGGGTCTCACATGGAATGATGTAGATATGGAGAACAGGATCATCCATATCAATCATCAGCTGCTTTACCGCTATATTGACGGCAAGGTTAAGCTCTATGTTGAGAACTCCGCTAAGACGGAGAGCGGCGTTAGAGACCTTCCGATGAACGATGAAGTGTATGCACTCTTTGCGAAACAGAAAGAGCAGTGGTTCAGCTTCTGCGGCGGTAAAACGGGGGAGATAGATGGGTACAGCGGTTTTGTCTTCATTTCCAAAATGAACAGGCAGGGACTGCCGATCTATGCAAACAATGTGCGGAAGAATCTTTACAGGATTGTCGAACAGAATGAAAAAAGGAAAGTGCAGCTGCCTCCATTGTCACCGCATATTCTGCGCCACACGGCCTGTACGCGCATGTCAGAGTCCGGCATGAACCTGAAGGTCATTCAATACATGATGGGGCATCATGATATGCGTACAACCGTACAGGTCTATGATCACGCTGATCTGGAGCGAGTGAGCAGAGAGTATGAGAAGTATGATGAGCTGAGGAAAGAAAAGTCTCTTGCAGAGAAGGTTGCAAATTGACAATTAAACAGACGGAAGCCCTGAAGAATAGGCGTGCAGATTTACTACACCAATTACTACACCAAATTGGTGTAGAAACACAAATACCTGCGTGAAGTTATGAACGTTTTTTGGGAAAAATTCTGATACAATTGGTATTGACTCCTTAAAAAAATCGTTTATAATGAGATTTGTGAAGAAAAATAGACTTTTTTCACAAATATTCACAACAGGAATTCTTCGGGGCGGGGTGGAAATCCCCACCGGCGGTAAAGCCCGCGAGCGGACACACGGTCCGCATGATCCGGTGAGACTCCGGAGCCGACAGTACAGTCTGGATGAGAGAAGAGTGCATTTTGCTTATCTGCATTTTCAATGCCCCGGGTCGGAAGACTCGGGGTTTTTTGTGTCCCGGGGGCAGAAAGAAAGGAGATAGTATGTCATACAAAAACGCCAGAAACTCTGTCGCGACGACCCGCATGATCGCATTCTGCGGGATGTTCTCGGCCATCGCCGCCGTCCTCATGTACTTTGAGATCCCGCTGCCGTTCGCGCCGATCTTCTACAAGCTGGACTTCTCGGAGGTCCCGGTGCTCATCGGCACCTTCTGCTTCGGGCCGGTCGCCGGCGCGCTCATCGAAGGCCTCAAGATCCTGCTCAAGTTCGTCATGAAGGGGACGTCGACCGCCGGCGTCGGCGAGCTCGCCAACTTTGCGGTCGGGTGCGCATTTGTCGTCCCGGCGGGCATCGTCTACAAAATGATGAAGAGCCGGAAAGGCGCCCTCGTCGGCTGCATCGCGGGCACCGTGATGATGATCGTCCTTGGCTGCCTCATCAACGCTTATGTGCTGCTGCCGTTCTACGCGAATGCATTTGAGATGCCGATCGACGACCTCGTAGCCATGGGCACCGCCGTGAATCCCGCGATCACGAGCCTTACGACATTTGTGATGCTGGCGGTCGCGCCGTTCAACCTGCTGAAGGGGGTTCTGGTCTCGATCATCACCTTCCTGCTCTACAAGCGGATCAGCCGGCTGGTAAAGGGGGCGAACAGCTGATGGACTACAAGATCAGGCGCACCGGCCGGAGGCTGGCGGCGGAGGGCGCGGTGCTGGCATTTTACAGGGATGATATGGTTTTAAAGGACGGCAGTTCCGCCGTCTGGGACTTCGTACACCACAAGAAAGGCGGCGCCGCGGTCGTTCCGGTGCTCCCGGACGGGCGGATCCTGCTGGTCCGGCAGTACCGGCCTTCGGTGGAGCGGGAGATGCTGGAGCTGCCGGCGGGAGCGAAGGATTCTGAAAATGAAAACCCGGAAGCCGCCGCAGCCCGCGAACTCCTCGAGGAGACCGGCTATGCGGCCGGAAAAATGACCTTCCTCTGCCGCGTCAAGTCCGCACCCGCCTGGTGCGACGAGGAGACGACCGTCTGCCTCGCGGAGGAGCTCACAAAAATAAGCGGGCAGCACCTCGACGCCGCGGAGGAGATCCGCGCGGAGGCGCACCCGCTTAGGGAACTGCTCGATATGATTTTCAGAGGGGAGATGGAGGACGCCAAGACCGTCGCCGGGATCACGGCTTACGCGGCGATGAAAAACCGCGCATGACCGGATCAGCCGAGGAGCTCGAGGAGCTCCTCCTTCGTCATCCTGCCGAGCGTTCCGTTCTCGGAATTCAGGATCTCGTCCGCGAGATCCTTTTTTGTGTCCTGCATCTCGACGATGCGCTCTTCGATCGTTCCGCGGGCGATCAGCTTGAAGACGCTGACGACCTTCGTCTGGCCGATCCGGTGGGCGCGGTCGGTCGCCTGGTTCTGGACCGCGAGGTTCCACCAGGGATCGTAGTGGATCACGATGTCCGCCCCGGTGAGGTTCAGGCCGGTGCCGCCGGCCTTGAGCGAGATCAGGAAGACCGGGGTGTCGTCGCTGTTGAAGCGCTTCACGAGCTTCCCACGCTCCTCCTTGGGGGTCGCCCCGGTGATGAGGAAATACCGGATCTTCGCCGCCTTAAGATCCTCCTCGATCAGCGCGAGCATCGAGGTGAACTGGGAGAAGACGAGGATCTTGTGGCCGCCGTCGATGGCATTTTCGAGCAGGGTCATTAAGGCCTCGCGCTTCGCGGAGCCTCCCTTATAGTTCTCGACGTAGAGGGAGGGATCGCAGCAGACCTGGCGGAGGCGCGTGAGCTCGGCCAGGATCCGGATCTTGCTCTTTGCGAACTCGTCGTCCGAGGATGTCCGCAGCATGTCCTTCATGTGGGCGACCTGCGCGTCGTAGAGCTTCTTCTGGGCGTCCTCGAAGGCCGCGTAGCGGACCTCCTCGAGCTTCTCCGGGAGGTCTTTTAAGACGTCGCCCTTGAGTCTCCTGAGAATGAACGGCGCGACCATCTTTTTCAGCCGCCCGGACGCCTCCTTGTCCTCGTGCGTGGTGATCGGTACCTCCAGCTCGCGCCGGAAGGTCTCGTAGTCGTAGAGGAAGCCGGGCATCAGGAAATCGAAGATCGACCAGAGCTCCGAGAGCCGGTTCTCGATCGGCGTGCCGGTCAGCGCGAAGCGGTGGGCGCTCTTCACGATCTTGGCTGATTTCGCGGCGGCGGAGGACGGGTTCTTGATGTACTGAGCCTCGTCCAGGACCTCCGTGTCGAAGGTATAGTCCTCGTAGTCGTCGATGTCGCGCTTTAAGAGGTCGTAGGAGGTGACGAGGACGTCGGGCTTTTCATTTTCCGCATGAAAGGCGTCCCGGAGGATCGCCTGGCGCTCGGGTTTCGTCCCGACGAGCGGCAGGCACTTTAAAGCAGGCGCAAAGCGGGCGAACTCCTCGCACCAGTTGTAGACGAGCGAGGCCGGGCAGACGATGAGGGAAATGCCGCTGCCGCCCGCCTCCTTGACTGCGAGGAGCACCGCGATCATCTGCAGCGTCTTGCCGAGGCCCATGTCGTCGGCTAAAATGCCGCCGAAGCCGAAATGCCGCACGGTCTCGATCCACTTGAACCCGTAGACCTGGTAAGGCCGGAGGACCGGCCGGAGGGACGCCGGGACCTCGAAATCCGAGTCGCGGGCGGTCTTGAAGCCGCGGATGAGGCTGCGGAAATTCGCGTCGCGCCTGGCTGTGACCTCCTCGTGCTCCTCGAGCATCTTGTTGAGGTAGAGGGCACGGTAGGCGGGGATCTGCATTTTCCCGCGGACGAACTCCTTCGGGGTCACGTGCGCGGCGGCGAGCAGGGTCTCGAGGACCGCGGCGTTGTCGTCTGTAAGGTCGACGAACTCGCCGCTCTTTAAGCGGTGATATTTTTTCTTTGCGCGGAAGCTCTTCAGGATGTCCAGCAGCTCCTCCGGGGAGATGTCCTCGGAGAGAATGCTGAGCTCCATGATCGAGCTTTTGACGGAGACGCCGACGGAGAGGTTCCATTTTTTGCGGATCCGGAGCGCCAGGAAGCGGTCGGTCGAGTGGACCTCGCCGAGGGCCATGAGGCGGCCGACGCCGTTTTCCAGGATATCGTAGACCGCGTCGTCGCTGCGCTTCGAGCGGAAGAGCTGTTCGGCGGAATCATACTCCGGGAAGACGGCCTCGACGACCTGGGCGGCAGAACGCTCGGTCTCCCGGTCGCGCCAGCCGTAGTTTAGGTGCAGTGAGGCGAGGTTGCTCGCGAGCACGAAGGAGTCATTTTCATAGACAGCCTCCGCGCGGCAGGTGATGTCGGCGTCGCCCGCGTCCAGGAAGAAGCGGAAATGCACTTCCGGCGGCAGGAAGGATTCGATCGTGCTGTTGTCCGGCTCGGTGATCTCGGCGTATTTTTCGATGACCGGGAGGACGTGGTAGTAGAAGTCGGAGAGGCTGCGCCGGCCGATCGTAAGGTCGAGCCGGCTGCCGTCCGCGGCTTCGATGAGGGGCATCAGGGCAGTGAGATTGTCGGCGGACATGCGGCAGAGCATCGGCGAGGAGTCGCTCTCGTCAAGATAGTAAGCCGCGGCGACCCCGCGGAAGACGGAGGGCAGGGTCCCGAAAAGACGGATGCCCTCGAAGCGGCCGTCCTTCACGTATTCGTCGATGAAGAGTTCGGGGGTGAGATCTTTGTCCTTCAGGATGAGCGAAGCCTTGTTCCCGATGTCCTTTCCTCCGGAGACATAACCGGCCGGACGGCCGGCTGTCAGGGAGTAGATCCGGTCGAGGCGCTCTCCGTAGAGGGGGATTTCGCTGACGTGGACATTTTCAGGCGCGGCGAAGGCCTCCGACTGGCGGTAAACCGCGCTGCGGGCGCAGTCGTAGACAAATGCCTTGATGAGGTCATAGTACTTCTGCGAGTGCTCGTCAAAGGCGTGGACGGAGAAATCGAGGTCGCCGGTCTTCCCGAGCGGCAGGGAGCCGCGGGCGTCGACCCGCTTTACCAGGTCGCCGAGATCCTTCACGATGTAGAGCTTGTCGGTGCCGATCTTGAAATCGACGGAGAGGGAGAGAAAGCCGTTCCGGAAGCGGGGCACGAGAGTGACCGCCTTCGCGGTGAGCTCCGGCGTCTCGGAGGCAGCCGCGAGCGGCCGCATCCGGCGGAAGCGGGTGAGAAGCTGCGAGGCGCTTCTGTCCGTCGCGTCGCCGGGATGGTTGGTCTTCAGATAATCGGCGAGCAGGCAGAGAAGGGCAATCTGGTGGACGCAGAGGCGCTTTTTGCTCCAGTCCCACGCATAATCATCGTCCTCCGGGGTCGATATGTAGCTCGAGCAGCTGCTGACATAGCAGGTCCGGTCGACGATGCGGTCCCCGGAGAGGGTCAGGCGGACTTCAAGTTCACGGCCCATATTGTTTTTATAGTAACCGGTGACGAGCAGCACCAGGCTGTCTCTGGACATGAAGCCGACGTAGTCGGTGCGGACGCGGTCAAGGCGCATGCGGCCGCTCTTCACGAGGACGCTCGCCGCCGAGCACTGCTCCTTTGTGAACTCATAGTCGGCCAGGATCCGGGAGAGGTCGAAATAATCGTAGGAAGCCCGGTAACCCGGAAGTGAGGGGTCGTCGGAGTCAGCCGGCTTCATCGTAAGGAAGGGGTTCACCGGCTGTTTTTTCTTTTTCAGAGGCTTCTTCGGCGCGGTTTCCGCCGGTTTCAGCGCACCGAGGGTGTAGAGAAGAGCCGCCTCGTGCTTGCAGCGGCCCTCGTAAGGGCAGGTGCAGTTTAAGATCGGGCGGTCCGGGTTGGTTATGATCGCGCTGACCGTGTAGGTCCTGCCGCTGCTGCCGCGGACATTTCCGACGACCAGGTCGCCTCTCCTCGAGACAATGGTCACGCGGCCGTCGCGGAAATAGCTGTAGCCCCGGTTGATGATCGTGCTTGTGAAGAGTCTGTGCCAGCTCAAGCGTTACCTCCTTCTGTCGGTTAAAAACTGTCTTGCGCGCCGCCGGAATGCGAGGATGAATTCCCGCGAGGCGCAGTATTTGTCGGCGAGCGACACGATGACGCTCTCACGGCAGCGTGGCATGTGGGTGAGCGTCAGCGGCCACATGTGGGACGTGATGATGTCCTTTTCGGTGGCGGTGAGGCGGAAGCGGCGGGAGGCATTTTCATAGGAAACCTGCGGATGCCGTCGGCCGTGCTGGTAGGCGGTGTAGGGCATGTCATCCGTCCCGTAGAGATAGAAGTCGTGCAGCATGGCGCCGCGGGCGAGGTCGCGCTCCTTCACATGGAAGGGGAGACGGCGGGCGATGGCCATGGACGTCCTGGCGACGTCGAGGCTGTGAGAGTAGGTGTTGCCGCCGGCGTGCTGGTGGTATTGTTTCATTTTCCGGATCTCCGGATCGCGGAGAAGCGCATCGAGCGTCTCTCTGAAGAGCTTTTCGTCGAACATGGCAGTCTCCTTGCTGATAAGTGGCTTTCTATTATAGCAGGTTTTTCATTTTTCTGCAACAGACAGGAAGAGTTGTCGATTGAAGTGGCGGCGAGGTGTGGTACAATCGGTTCAGATTATGATAATTCAGGAGGAAAATATGATTTTCGGAATGACTTATTACCAGATACTCATGTATTTTGCGGTCTATGCGGTCGGCGGCTGGGTCGTCGAGGTCTTCTACCATGCGCTGGGGGTCGGCGTCATCGTAAACCGCGGTTTCCTGAACGGGCCGGTCTGCCCGATCTACGGGGTCGGCGCGATCGCGGTCTTCTCCATGACAAATCTCCTCGGAAGGTACGTGACCGGGACGAGCGGCTTCATCGAGGACACGAATATCCTTGTGCTGCTCCTGGGCGGCATGATCGTCGCGACGCTGATCGAGCTCATCGGAGGCGCGGCGCTCGACCGCCTCTTCCACATGCGCTGGTGGGACTACAGCAGCCAGCCGTTCAATTATAAAGGCTATATCTGCCTCAAATTCAGCGTGATCTGGGGCGTCGGCATCGGCTTTATCGTCCGCGTGCTGCAGCCCACCGTCAGGAATATGGTTTCACTTGTCCCGAAAATGCTGGGGATCGTCTTGCTCATCGTCTTCTACGCGGCGTTTTTCGCGGACCTTGTGATCACGGTCCTCACGATCAACAAGATGAACCGGAAACTTCAGGAACTTGAAAATGTCCGCGCCTCCCTCCGCCGCCTCTCGGACGGCATGACGGACGCGATCGGGCGGACCTCGCAGGCAATCGGGGAGAGCCGGGTCCAGGCGGCCCTCGCGCGGGCGGAGATGAAGGACGCGGCGAAGGCGGCTTCCGAGGAGTGGCGTGAGACGGCGGCTGCCGCGAAGGCGGAGCTGAAGGTCTCGGCGGAACGGCAGAAGGCGGAGATAAAAGAGCAGGCGGCTGTTTCGCGGGCTGAGCTCGAGGAGAAGATCCGGAGGCAGCGCGAGGAGCTCGAAGAAAGGGCCGGCCGGCTCATGGAGGAGCTCTCCGGGCGGAAGATCTTCGGCAGCGGCCGTATCCTCAGGGCCTTCCCGGATGCGGTCCACAGAGATTACGGCGAGGCGATGGATGCGCTCAGGAAGAAAATGTCCGAGAAACTCCCGAAAAAGGGCGGAAAAAGTGCGGCCTGATGCCGCCGCAAGGCTCTTGCAAGGCTAAAGTCGGTGCTATATAATAGATGCATCTATGTCTTTGGGAGTCTTATTATGAAAAGAGGAAGAATTAATCGTATCCCGGCGTTCCTCCTTGCCGCGATGCTCGCCGCAGGCGTCCTGCCGCAGGCGGCTTACGCGGACGTCATTCCCGCAAGCGGCAGGGAAGCCGTTCTGTGGGAGATGACGGAGAGCGGGGAGGAGATCCCGGAAGTTCCGGCGGAGGACCCGGCTGAGAGCGAGCCTGTGGAAAATGAATCCGCGGAGAGCGAAGGATCTGAGAGCAAGGGTGCGGAAAATGTGCCGGAGGAGGCTGCCGACGCGGAGAGCCTGCCGGACGATGCGGAGACCGCGGATCCGGATGATGCGGATGCGGTAATTGTGCCGGATGCGGATGCGGAGACCGCAGATCCGGAAGGTGCGGATGCGGAGACCGCGGATCCGGATGATGCGGATGCGGAAAGTGCGCCGGATGCGGAGAGCACACCGGACGATGAGGAGACCCTCGAGGCCGCGGAGCCCGTCCGTGAGGTCAGGAGCGCTGCCATCGGGGACGGCCTCTATATGATCGTCTCGGCGGTCTCGGACCAGTATGTGCTCGAGATTGCGGGGGACGCTGCCGGAAATAAAGGCAACGCCGCCCTCGGGACGAAGACGGGCGATTACCGCCAGGCATTTTATATCGAAAAATGCGGCGATGACGTCTACACGGTGAGAAACTACAACTCCGGGCTGGTTCTCGATGTGGCCGGCGGGCTCTCGAAAAACGGGACGAACGTACAGCAGTATACGGCCAACGGGTCGGAGGCCCAGAAGTGGCGGATCCTTGAAAATGAAGACGGCACCGTGACCTTCCGCTCTGCGAAGAACGGGAAGGCGATGGATGCCGCCTCCGGCAGGGCGGCGGACGGGACCAACGTGCAGATCTACGACGCGAACGGGACCAAGGCCCAGAAATGGCGCCTTGCGGAGCCCTGCGGAGTCACTGCGGCGATGGAGCGCCTTGCGGACGCGAAGCTCTCCGACGGATTCTACCGGATCGTTTCCTCGAAAAACAGCAGAATGTGCCTCGCCGTGACCGGCGGGTCGCGCTCATCTGCTGCCAACATTGCGCTTGCGAAGAAGGAGGAGGGCAGCGGGTCCGTATTTTCCGTGAAGAAACTCGGCGGGGGGCTCTACGAGCTGGCCGCCGTCCACTCCGGGCAGGTCTTTGACCTCCAGGGCGGGCTCACGAAAAACGGAACCAATATCCGCCAGTACCCGTCGAACGGGACGACCGCCCAGAAATGGTACCTGAAAAAGGACCCGGAAACCGGCTTTATCGCGATCTTGTCCGCGAAAAATGCCAGGACTGCGGCGGATCTCGCCGGAGGAATGACCTCCGCAGGCACGAACCTTCGGGCCTACAGCTTTAACGGGACGGCCGCCCAGTTCTTCGTCTTTGAGAAGACGGACTTCGCCGCCTTCGGCGAGAAGGTCAGGGAGGGTTATTTCAGGATCCTTCCGGCATCGAAGCCGGCGGTGGCGCTCGGGATCGCCGGCGGGAGCGCCGCAAACTCTGCGAACGCGGGGCTTGAGAGCGCAGGCGGAGGGAACGGGCAGGTGTTTGCATTTTCCGAAAATGCCGACGGCAGCTGGACCGTCAGAAACGCGGGGAGCGGCAAGGTGCTCGACATCGCCGGCGGCAGCCGGAAGAGCGGGGCGAACATTCAGCAGTACACGGCGAACGGGACGGCGGCGCAGAAGATTGCATTTGTGCCGACAGAACGCGGAGACGGGAGCTATACGCTGCTCGTCTACGGGACGCTCGCGTTCGACGCAGCCGGCGGAAAGCTTGCGGCCGGGACGAACGTGCGGCTCTACACGCCGAACGGGACGGCGGCCCAGACCTGGATCCTGGAGCAGGCGGCGCCTGCGGACGGCTGGGTTTACGACGCAGCCGGAAACCGGCAGTACGCGCGGAGCGGAAAGCTCCTTTACGGCTGGCAGAAGATCGACGGGAAGATTCTCTATCTCTCCGAGACGGAAGGGATGGTGAAGGACAGGGTCGTCGACGGGTACTACATCAATAAGAACGGCGAGCGCGACCACCGGACGAGCACGATCCTGGGCGAGACGATCAACGGGCGCCGGACGCTCAGGACTTTCCTGCACAACGCGCTCGTGCCGGCCGGGCGGACGCTCTACATCTGGGGCGGCGGCTGGGGCGGCCTCGGAAATGACGCCTCGAACGATTCGGCGAAGATCGGGTTCCAAAGGGGCTGGGAGACATTTTACGACAGCCACGCCGTGCCCGGCTACTATCACGGAAACTACCGCTGGTCCTACGGATCGGGGCTCGACTGCTCCGGCTTCGTCGCCTGGGCGGTCTACAATACCATGTATACGGCTGAGAACCTGGAAGATCTCGTAGTGCAGTCGACGAGCGTCGCGCCGACCTACATAAAACGGGGCTGGGCTTACCAGAATATGGCGGCTTACCGGCCGGGCGATGTCGTCAGCATGAACGGGCACGTCTGGATCTCGCTCGGAAAATGCTCGGACGGTTCGATCGTCGTGCTGCACTCGTCGCCGAACGGCGTCCAGCTGAGCGGGACGGGCGGCAAGGCGGTGCAGCTGGCGGATAAGTATATGAAGATCCTGGCGCCGGGCTGGCCCTACGCGACCAGAACGGTCGAATACCTTTCGAAGACGACCTCGAAGGCAACCTGGACCGTGAACGGCAGCGGGCTTTTCACCGACCCGGACCATATCCAGGGGATGTCCGCGGAGGACGTTCTCCGGACGCTTGTCGGGAGATGACAGATAAAGGAGGGGAATATGAATAAGAAAATCATGGCGCTTCTTGCGGCGGCGGTCCTCGCGGCTTCGCTGGGCGGATGCGGGGAGGATCCGAATGCGCCGCGGTATGCATTTGTCACGGACATGAGCGGTATCGAGAATGAATGGAACAAGACCGTCTGGGACGTCATCAACGCCCAGGCGGAGCCGGCGGAGTACAAAACGATCTCCTGCACGGCGGAGTCCGATACGGCGGAGGGGTACGACGCCGCATTTTCGGAGGCGGTCAAGGCCGGCGCGAAGCTGATTTTCGCGAGCGGCAGGGCTGCGGGACCTTACGTCTACTCGGCGGCCAACACCTACAGCAAGGTCTCCTTTGTGCTTCTGGACGGCGAAGTCCTGCCTGCCGGGGAGGTGACGGAGGAGACCGCGATCCCGGAAAATGCCGTCTCGATGAAGACCGCCTGGGAGCAGGCCGGTTTCGCGGAGGGGTTCGCGGCGGTCATGAACGGCTACCGGAATCTCGCGGTCATCGCAGGACAGCACACAGAGGAAAATGAAAGGCTCGTCGCCGGCTTCATGCAGGGCCTTGAGACGGCGGCTTCCGAGCTGGGGCTCGGGGAGAACGCCATTACGGTGACGCTCGAGTACGCGGGGACGGATGAGCTGACGCCGCTCCGCATGTCGGAGGCCCTGGATCTCTACGACGCGGGGGTCGAGTCGATCTTCGTGACGTCGGAGGGCATCGGGACCGCGGTCGCGAGAGCTGCGGAAGTGAAGGGCAGGACCTTCTTCGCCGGGGGCTGCGACCTTGTGGAGGCGGAGCCGACCTGCCTTATGGGCGTGACGGCCCGGCTCGAGAAGGCCTGCGTCGAGGCGGTACGGATCTTTGAGTCGGAGGCTGGGTTTTCCGGCGGGATCGTGATGGACTGCGGGTTCGGCGAGGACTGTCTTGTTACATCGGCCGATTATGCGAGATTTGCCTCCTTCAGCGAGGAGGACTGCCGGACGATGACCGGGAAGATCGCGGGCGGGACCTACAGGGTCTCCTCGAAGTGGCAGGCGAAGGCCGGCGGGGCGGTCGCGGTTACGGAGCAGGAGGCGAAGGGGGGACAGTGAGGGGGACACAGTTCCTGAAGGATACAGGGACGGTTCCTTGGGGACGGTTCTTAGAAACGGTTCCTGCAGGAACCGTTTCAGAGAACCGTCCCCAGGAACCGTCCCCGCATTAAAAAGCAAGAAGCCTCCTCGCGGAGGCCTCTTGCTTTTTCTAATGAGGGGGGAGATAGTGAGTGGTCACTTAACTATCTGGCTCATAGTATACAGGCGAATTGTGAGAGGTTTGTGTACAATCAAGAAAGAATATCTAAAAATTCTAAAAATTTTAAAAACTATCTAAAAAGGAACTGAGAGTATGCTGACGTACGCAATGGATAAACGAGGGAAACTCGGGAAGACGGAGTTTCTGAGCCGCTCCATACGCGGGGATATCCTCGCGGGGAGGCTCGCAGCCGGCGAACGCCTGCCGTCGAAGCGGGCGCTCGCCGGCCACCTCGGCGTGTCGGTCATCACGGTCGAGAATGCCTACCTCATGCTGGAGGACGAGGGGTTCATTTCCGCGAGGCCGCGGAGCGGATATTATGTCAACAGGGTGCCGCACAAAAGGCAGGAGCAGACCGGCTCGAAAGGGCCGGGACTCATCACGGAGGAGAGCGCAGGCGGCCGCGGGGAAAATGCCCCGTCCTGCTTCCCTCAGTTCGCCCGGATCATGCGCCGGCTGCTCTCGGAGAAGCCTGAGATCCTGACGGAGGACCCGCCGCGGCTCGGCTGCGCGGTGCTCCGGAACGCGATCGCAAAATATCTCTTCCGCTACCGCGGCATGCAAGTGGATGCGGATCGGATCATCGTGGGTTCCGGCGCGGAGTACCTCTACGGGCTCATCGTGCAGCTCCTGGGCCGCGACGAGCTCTACGGGATCGAGGATCCCTCCTACGAGAAGATCCGGCAGGTCTACGAGGCGAACGGTGCCGCGATCGAGCGCCTGCCGATGGGTCCGGACGGGATCCGGGACGAGGCGCTTCAGAGCGCCCGCGCGAGGATCCTCCATGTGACGCCCTTCCACAGCTACCCGAGCGGCGTCACAGCCACGGCGGACAAGCGGTTTGCCTACATCCGCTGGGCGGCTCGGCGCGGCGCATTTCTCATCGAGGACGATTTCGATTCGGAATTCAACACCCCGCGAAAGCCGCTGGAGACCCTCTGCGCGATGGACGGCGGGCAGAGAGTGATTTATATCAATACATTTTCCAAGAGCATCGCGCCGTCGATGCGCGTCGGCTACATGGTCCTGCCGAAGGCCCTGATGGGGAAATACGAAGAAAAGCTCGGGTTTTACTCCTGCACGGTCCCGGTCTT